>JAPLXK010000041.1 GCA_026396095.1 Candidatus Nealsoniibacteriota bacterium
GGAATAAAAAAAGTTCGTTTTTTCCAGGACGAAACAACGCATCATAAATTGTTTTACTTATGGCTTCTCCCAAAACACCAATGGATGGAAAAATTTGGTGAAAAAATCGGATCAATCCAACCCATAATAGACTACGCAAAAGAAAATATGATTAACGATCAAGTGTTCGCGGAGGTTAAGGACATGGTCGCAAAAATGAAGGAATACATGAAAAGTTTTAAACTATGAGTTATTTCAAACCAATATCAATTTCCTTGTCGCCGAACGTGGAAAAAGACGATTTACATCTGGCCCTGAATTTAATCATCCGTCCATGGTTATGGAAAAAAGGAAAAGCGATTGAGGAATTAGAAAATAAATTTAAAAAATATTTAGGTGTTAAATATGCCCTTTCTTTTAATTCTGGGAGAAGTTCTTTTTTTGCAATTCTGAAAGCCCTGAGGGGGTACCCTTTGGGTCTCGAAGGGTTAAAAAAGGGTGACGGTGTAGCGCTTCAGGCTTTTACCTGCAACGCCGTGCCAAACCCTGTTTTATGGGCTGATTTAGAGCCAATTTATGTTGATTGCAACAAAGACGATTTCAATATAGACATAAGCGATTTGAAAGCCAAAATTACCCTTCGGCAAGCTCAGGGTGGGGACCTAACCAAGGTTTTGGTAGTTCAGCACACTTTTGGGCAACCTTGCAATATGGATGAAATTAGAAGCGTTTGCATGGCACACCCTAACTTGATTTTAATTGAGGACTGCGCCCACTCATTGGGGGCTGAATGGAAAGGTCAAAAAGTAGGAACTTTCGGCAAGGCAGCGTTTTTTAGTTTTTCCAGGGACAAAGTTATTTCTTCTGTTTACGGCGGAATGGCTGTCACGAATGACGACACTATCGGAAAAAAACTTGAACAATTGCAAAAAGAGTTTGGTCAGCCGTCGCGGTTCTGGATTCTTCAGCAAATTTTACATCCCATCTTATTGGGTTATATTATTTTGCCGATTTACAGTTTTCTGGATTTAGGAAAAATATTTTTAGTTTTATCCCAGTGGCTTCATATTCTATCTAAAGCAGTGAGTTGGCAGGAAAAGAGGGGAGAAAGACCGGATTATTTTCCAAGAGCTCTGCCAAACGCATTGGCCGTAATGGCTTCAAACCAATTCAACAAATTAGAAAAATTTAATCAGCACAGACAAAAAATTGCTGATTATTACTACGAAAATTTAAAAAACACTGAATTTCAATTGCCAAAAAAATTTGATAATAGGAAGAACATTTTTTTACGTTTTACAGTGAAACAAAAATATCCGAAGGGTACCCCAGCTCACGAGATAATCTACAACGCTTGGCATAAACAAAACATATTGCTTGGCGATTGGTATACCACTCCGATAGCTCCATTCGATACAAAGATTGAAGAAATAAAATATGCGTCGGGCAGTTGCAAGAATGCCGAAGAGTTGTCGGAAATAACACTAAACTTGCCAACTCATATAAATATCTCGCGAAAAGATACCGAAAGAATTGTAAATTTCTTAAAGAAGTTTAATTAGATCATATGTCATATGATGGATAAAAAGAGTATATCGGTTTGGCTGATTATGATAGATGGTAAAAATAAAGGAAAGGTGGCGTTACAGAAAAGATCTTTTGGTGATCAACAATCTTTTCCTTTTATATGCCAAGCAACATGGTCGGGAAAGGTTGAGCCCAATGAAGACATAAAGAAAGCAATAATTAGGGAGTGTAAGGAATAATTGGGAAATAGTTTTTGTGAAAATTTTGATTTCTCAAAATTAGAATTCATAAGTAAAGACAATTTTATAATTAAAAAAGAAAATTGGGAATCTTATAATTATTCAGGCGAAATAGGCGAGGCATCGCTTAAGCTGGCAAAGATTCACGATGAGGCGTTTGGAAAATTTATTTTTGTGAGCGACAAAGATGAAATTTGCTCAATTAAATCAAGAAAAGACCCCGAAAATAATGTTGTTCTATTTAACGACCAATACAAAGTTCTAAAAGAATTATTGG
>JAPLXK010000011.1 GCA_026396095.1 Candidatus Nealsoniibacteriota bacterium
GAGGTATTTTTTAGGAACAGTAAGCACTGGAAATCTTGTCCAGGAGTGCCAAACTGCATCGGGGGGCGGTAGTTGCAGCGTTACTTTTTCTAATTTTTTTATCGGAGAACTAAAATCTGCCCAAATAAAGATTTTGGTCGAAGGAGACCTTGATTCTTCTAATGAATATGTGACAGTTTTTGCAAACGGAGCCAATATGGGAGACCTTTGTCGGTCTGGTTGTTTTCATTGCCCAGGCATTCTACAGGGAACCACCATTCTTGACGTTACCAGCCAAGCAATGGGCAATTCGATTCAATTTTTAGCAGTTGCGAGCTCTAAGGTCGGTCGAGAATGTCCGGTGGCTGCCCCTGATCATTCCATGAAAGCAAGATTTGAACTTACCTGGACAGAAGAAATTATTGGCGCCGGCAATGAGTTGAGGAAGGGAGTAATAAGCGCCACAAGCTCGCCCGTCCAATATCCCTTGGACCAAGAGCAAATTTCTGTTTTAACATCTTATGTCCGAAATGCACCTCCTATTTTTGAATATTTTGATGCGAACGGTAATAAAATCACTAGCGTACCGACTAGTTTAGTCGATACGAAAATGATAAAAACATTTCTTGTTATAAACATTAATCCCAATCGTCTTCCCGATGAATTTGGACTAGAGACATCAGTGCAATTAAGAAATTTAAAAACAGAGTGAATGATTAATTTAAATGATGATTTTAAATAAATTTCAAAAGAACAGAAAGGGAGTTATCACAACTTATGTTTTAGTTTTCGGCGCAATATTTTTTTTAATAATCGGAGGTCTTTTGGGCTTTATTTTATTACAACTAAAACAGGTTTCTCAAAAAGTAGCATGGAATGAATCCTTGAATATTGCCGAAGCGGGAATTAACTATTACCGCTGGTGTATTAATAATAACGTTGAACAGAACTGCCAATCTCAAAAAGATTACTTTGATCCCTCTGGCAATCTAATCGGGAAATTTTCCCTCCAAGTCACCCAAACTGTTTCTTGCGGCCAGAATATTAGAAAAGAAATAATCTCCACTGGCTGGACAAATAATTTTCCTCAAGTAAAAAGAAAAATTAAAGTTTTATATGGTCGGGCTTCGGTAGCCAAATACTCCTATCTTTTAAATGATAGCGTTTGGATAGGGGCTGATCATCAGATAAGAGGCCCTTATCAGTCCAACGGAGGGATAAGGATGGATGGGGGAAACCAGTCGACAGTATCTTCTGCCAACCAAGAATGGATATGCACCAATTCTTTTGGTTGCTCTACTTGCCCGACAGGCAATGGCTGCCGAAAGCAAGGATCAGATTGTATTTGCCCAGGGGTGTTTGCTACCACTCAAAATGGCAATCCGGGCTTGTTCTCTTTCCCAACCCCCCCCTTTGATTTTAACGGAATTACCATTGACTTAGCTCAAATGAAAAGTATCGCCCAATCAAGCGGGGTTTATTTTCCTCCCTCTACTACTACCAATCCCCTGGCAAAAGGATATCATGTTAAATTCAAAAATAACGGGACTTTTGAGGCTTGGATAATTACTGGTCTTTCTTCGACTTATGCTTATAACCTGGAAGAAGACTGGCATTACGATTACTTCACTATTACTAGCGAATATCTTTACAATACCTATGCGATTTCTTCAGATTGTTCGGTTGTTTTCATTGAAGATAATATTTGGCTGGAAGGAGAGGTTGTGGGAAAAGTTACCCTTGCTTCAGCTAATCTTTTAAATCCCAGCGCAGATACTGACGTGGTCTTATTGGGAAACATAACCGCTGTTCAAGATGGCAGGGACAGTTTGGCCCTAATAGGAGAAAGGAATGTTTTAATTGGGCCCCAATCGCCGGACCAAATGGAGCTAGAAGGAATTTTTATTGCGCAAAAAGGCCTTTTTGGTCGCAATCATTATCCAAATAATATTAAATCTGCGCTTCATATCTACGGCTCCATAGTAAGCAATGGCAGGGTGGGAACTCAATGGATTTCAGGATCAACAATAGTTTCAGGATATTCGCAAAGAGAAACCTATTTTGATACAAATTTGATTTATAGCCCGTCCCCTTTCGTCCCATACGTTGAACCGGATTTTAAAATTATCAATTGGGACGAAATGAAATAACAAGCGCAAATACAAAATTAAAATTTTGGTATATAATTAAATAGAAAGATGCTTAATTTTTTAAACTTGAAAATAGAATCGTTTGGATTGGATTTTTCCGATTCTTCTTTAAAGATTATAAAACTCGAAAAAAAACGAGGAGGGTTGAAGTTGGCTTCTTTTGGAGAAGCTTTTATCAGACCAGGAGTTATCAAAAACGGAGAAATAAAAAACAAAGAAATTTTAGTAAAAACCATTAAAAAAGCATTATTGGAAGTGATTGGCGAAAAAATAAAAATAAAAAATGTGATTGTTTCTCTGCCGGAAGAAAAATCTTTCATAGAAGTAATTCAAATGCCTAAAATGCAGGAAGAAGACCTGAGGTCAGCGGTTATTTACGAGGCGGAGAATTATATTCCCATGCCGATTGATGAGGTTTGTCTAGATTCTCAAATTGTTCCGGCCACATCTGGAGTTTTGGACCACGAAGACGTTTTGATTGCTGCTTTTCCAAAAAAAACGATTAATTTTTATATTGAATGCCTGAAAGAAAGCGGCTTAAAGCCAATAGTTTTTGAGACCGAATCTTTGGCAACCTCGCGAGCGTTAATCAAAGACGAAATTTCCGACGGCCCTATTTTGATAATTGATTTTGGCGCAACAAGAACTAATTTTATTATTTTTTCAGGGCATTCAGTAAGATTTACTTTTTCTTTGCCTTTTTATCAGCAAAAACTTACAGAAGATATCGCCCGGTCAATGAAAATAGATTTGGTTAGCGCCGAAAAATTAAAATCAAAACACGGGTTATTTTTAAAGAAAAGCGAAGAAGGGCAAGAAATTTATTACGTTTTGAATAATTCTTTAATGGGGCTGGTTGATCAGATCAAAAAATATCTTGATTATTATTATACCCATATTTTTCACGAGCATTTACCCGGAAACAAAAGAATAATAAAAAAGGTACTACTTTGCGGAGGGGGGTCGGACCTGAAAGGGTTGGATGATTTTTTTTCTTGTGAACTGTCTCTGCCGATTGAATTTGCCGATCCCTGGGTAAACGTTCTTTCGGCCGAAAAAAAAGAAAATGCAGGGATTTCTCCCAAAGAGTCCTTAAAGTATGTTACAGCCATAGGATTAGCCATAAGAGGAATTAAAAATCAATGATTAATCTTTTACCGCCAGAAAATCAAAAAGAGATCATTCAAGAGCAGAATTGGAAAATGATTATAATTTTAGGAACACTCGTTTTGATTTTTTTCATTTGCTTTTCCTTAATTATTTTTTCGGTGAAAATTTTTGTTTCAGGAAAGGTAGAGACGCAGAAACTTTTACTTGCAGAAAAAGAAAAAGAGCTTCAAGCTTCGCAGATTAAATCCCTAGAGAGTGACATTGAAGGATTTAATGAAATAATTTTTAAGCTGGAAGTTTTTTATAAAAATCAATTCAAAATAACTGAATCTTTAGGCAAGATTTCAACGGTTTTCCCTTCAGAGACGTATCTTAATAATTTATCGATAAACCTTCAATCCAACAGAGATGGAGTTAAACAGGCAATCTGTAATATTTCTGGCTTTTCTTCCAGTCGGGAAAACCTGCTTAAGCTTAAAGAAAACATGGAGAAGGAAGAATCTTTTAAGGACATCTATTTTCCTCCGGCTAACTGGATGAAGGCCACCAGCGTTAATTTTACTGCAAGCTTTAAATTCGAATGAACATAGGAAAAAAAATCAATACATCAATAGTCATTTTCTTAAGTTTGATTATTTTAATCAATGTTTTTGTTGTTTGTCCTCTTTTAAAAGCGATAAAAAACGATTCTCAGCGGTTGGTTTCTGAAAAGAATAAATTTTTAACCTTGGACGAGCGGATTGACGTTTTGAAAAAATTAGACGTTATTTATAAAGATCGCGAAGAAACATTGAAACAAATAGACGATCTTTTCGTTGATCCTGAGGTGCCAGTTGATTTTCTAAATTTTCTAGAGAAAACAGGATATCAATCTTCTGTTGGCGTTGAGGTTGATCCATTTTCCGTCGGAAAAATAGATAAAAATTCCTGGCCCTTTCTTAATTTTCAGATAACAGTCAACGGTTCATTTCCTTCTTTCTTGATATTTTTGGAGAAAATAGAGAACAGTCCTTATCTTATTGAAATTCAGGGCCTGACCGTTAGCCAATCGACTGAAGCAAATCAGTCGCCGGGAAACATTAAGGCGCTTCTTTCTTTTAAGGCTTTCAGCAAATAACAAATTTTTCAAATGGCCAAATTAAAAATAATAAAATTGAATAAAATTAAGAATTTTTTGAATAAATTCCCGAGAACACTAGCAGAACACAGCTTCTTAACGTTTTTTGGCCTTTTTATTATTTCTTTGGCCCTGGGCACTCTTATCTTTTTTCAATGCAGTGTTTTGATCGAGGCCCCGGCTCAAAAAACAGGAGAGGAAAAATCTTTTCAACTGGAAGCAAGAGCTTACCAAAACATTAAAGATGAATGGAACAGAAGAGAAGAAATTTTTTCTCAAACAGAAGAAAAAAAATGTCCCAATCCGTTCTTGTATTGACCAAAGGAAAAAATTGAGATAATATATTGAAGCTAAATAATAGGCCCCCCTATAGACTGATTAATAGATAAAGGGGCCGTTCTATTGCCCCTGTAGCTCAATGGACAGAGCGCCTGCCTTCTAAGCCGGACATATAGGTTCGATTCCTATCCGGGG
>JAPLXK010000025.1 GCA_026396095.1 Candidatus Nealsoniibacteriota bacterium
AGCCATATTGACCACGGGAAATCAACCCTGGCCGACAGGTTTCTGGAAGTAACAGGCACCATACCCAAAGAAAAAATGAGGGAGCAATTTTTGGATGCCATGGACCTGGAAAGGGAAAAGGGGATTACCATTAAAATGAAGCCCGTGAGAATGCAATACAGAGGCTGCATTTTGAATTTGATAGATACTCCCGGACACGTTGATTTTAATTATGAGGTTTCCAGGTCTTTGGCAGCCGTGGAAGGTGCCATTCTTTTGGTTGACGCTTCAAAAGGAATTCAAGCTCAGACCATATCCAATTTGGATCTGGCCAGAAAGCAGAATTTGGTCATTATTCCGGCGATCAATAAAATTGATTTGCCCCAGTCCAAGGTCGAAGAGACCAAGCTCGACCTGGCCAATTTGTTGGGAATTAACCCGGATGAGGTTTTTCTTATCTCCGCGAAAATTGGAACAGGGGTTAGTAATCTTTTGGAAGCGGCGATAAAAAAGATTCCTCCGCCCAAGGATAATTCCGACAAGCCCTTCCGCGCCTTGATTTTTGATTCAGAATATGACACCTACAAAGGAGTTGTTGCTTTTATCAGGGTTATCGACGGAATGATCAAATTAAACGAGAAGGTTTATTTGGTTCAGGCAAAAGCAGAGGGAGACGTAAAAGAGATAGGGTATCGCAATCCCAAGTCTTCTCCTGTTTCCGAACTGAAGACAGGAGAAATAGGCTATCTGGCCACCGGAATAAAAGAGCCGGGAAAGGTCAGGGTGGGAGATACCATCACTTTAAAAAGCCTTTCCCAAGCGGAAACAATGTCTTTGGCCGGATACAAAGAACCCAAGCCGATGGTTTTTTTGAGCATATATCCGGAAGACTCAGATGAATTTGATTTGCTGAAAGACGGCTTAGAAAAACTGAAATTAAACGATGCGGCCTTAACTTTCAATCCGGAATCAAAAGAAGGGCTGGGCAGGGGGTTTCAATGCGGATTTCTCGGATTGCTCCATGCTGAGATTATCAGCGAGAGATTGAAAAGGGAGTTCGGCTTGGATTTGATTTTGTCCATCCCCTCGGTGGTTTATAAAATAATCGCTCCGGACAACAAGGAATTTTTCGTTTACAGCCCGAGCGAATGGCCCGACAATACAAGAATAAAAGAGTCCCAGGAGCTTTGGGCCAACCTTCAGGTTTTAACGCCCGTGGCCTACCTTGGGCAGGCGCTGGAGCTGTTGGAAAGCATCGAGTCCAGGCAGCTTAAAACCAATTATCTGGGAATAGAAAAAATAGAGCTGGTCTATGAGGTTCCCTTAAGAGAAATAATCAGCAAGAATTTTTATGACAAGCTTAAAAGCCTGTCCAAAGGATTTGCTTCCATGAATTACGATGTCACAGATTGGCGGAAAGGGAATTTCGTCAAGCTGGATATTTTGATTTTGGGGAGAAAAGAGGAAGCGCTTTCTAAGATAGTTTCAGAAAACGACGCCCTGAAAGAGGGAAAAAAGATAGTTGAGAAGCTCAGAGACTCTTTGCCTTCCCAATTGTTTTCCGTTCCTTTGCAGGCGGCAATAGGGGGGAAAATCGTTGCCAGGGAAACATTAAAAGCCCTGAGAAGAGATGTTATCGCTCCGCTCTACGGAGGAGATTATTCCAGAAAGAGAAAGCTTTTGGAAAAACAGAAAAAAGGCAAGAAAAAATTAAAAGACAGGGGGAAAATGCATATTCCTCCCCAGGTATTTTTAGAAATGTTTAAAGGTTGATTTAAGGGTTAAAATTGATATATTGTCAGAATAGAGGAGCAGCCAAAAGCAGAATAGTGCTCTGGGCCACTAAAACCACCAAAACAGTCCAAATTGCCTTAAAAAGTTTGTGATCCTTCATTTTCATTACTAGTATGATA
>JAPLXK010000012.1 GCA_026396095.1 Candidatus Nealsoniibacteriota bacterium
TTGAATTTTATTCAAAATAATTAAGCGATAAATATAATTTAAAAAATAATTTAAAAATATTTATGTTTTCTTTGCCCAACCAACCAAAAGTTATTAAAAAAGAGGGGAATGAGGCAATTTTTGAAATAGAAGCTCTTTACCCCGGATACGGAACAACCGTCGGAAATTCCTTAAGAAGGGTTTTGTTTTCTTCTTTGGAAGGAGCAGCCGTCACCCAGGTAAAAATCAAGGGCGTTTCTCATGAGTTTTCCACTATTCCCGGAATTTTGGAAGACGTTATTTTGCTCAGCTTGAATCTTAAGCAGTTAAGGTTCAAGGTTTTTAGCGATGAGCCACAGAAAGCAACCCTGAAAGTAAAAGGAGAACGAGATGTCAGCGGTTCAGATTTTAACTTTTCCAGCCAGGTAGAGCTTGTTAATAAAAACGTACACATTGCCACTTTAACCAAAAAAACCTCTGAACTTGAGATGGAAATTACAATTGAAAAAGGGATAGGATATTATTCCAGAGATTCAAAGGAAAAAGAAAAGCTGGAAGTAGGAACGATCAGCTTGGATGCCATCTTTACCCCCGTCAGAAGAGTGAGTTATCGAATTGAAAACATGAGGGTGGGAGAGAGAACCGATTACGACAGGTTGTTTTTAGAAATCAAAACAGACGGAACCATTTCGCCAGAAGAAGCTTTTTATAAGTCAGCGGAAATTTTAGTAAGTCATTTTTCTTTGCTGGCCGAGACTTTCAAATCGAAAATTGAATCAGAGTCCATGCCGGCCAAAAAAGAAAAAAAGCAAAAAGAGACAAAGGATAAAAAAGCCAAAAAAACAAAAAATGAGAAAAAGAAAAAAGGGAAGAAAATTTAGCCGTGAAAAGGGGCAAAGAAAAGCCCTTTTGAAAACCCTGGCCGTTTCATTGATCGCAAAAGAAAAGATCAAGACCACGGAAGCCAAGGCAAAATCATTGGCCTCTTTTATTGAAAAGCATATTACCCGAGCCCGTCAGGTCTTGCCGGTTTTGGCGGATGAAAAGGAAGGAAAAGAAAAAAACAAGGTTAAGAGGACCAAGGAAGAAGTGGCTATTATAAGATATTTTTTGCAATTTTACCCCAAAGCAACGGTTCAGAAATTAATAAAAGAAATTGCCCCGAAATATAAAGAAAGAAAAGGGGGATATACAAGAATCATTAAATTGGGCCCGAGAAAAAGCGACAGCAGCAGAATGGCAATAATTGAATTTGTTAAATAACCATGGAATCAAAAACTCACACAATAGACGCCACAAATAAGATTTTAGGAAGATTGGCCGTTGAGGTTTCCCTATTATTAAGAGGAAAAAATAAGCCAACCTTTGCCCCCCATAAAAATGAAGGAGACTTTGTTGTTGTAAAAAATATTGATAAATTAAAATTTACCGGAAAAAAATTGAAGCAAAAAATATATTACCATCACTCGGGATATCTGGGAGGATTAAAAGAAATTCCCTTGGAAAAGCTTTACAAAGAAAGGCCGGCTGAGGTTTTGAGAAAGGCGGTAATGGGAATGTTACCCAAGAATAGATTGCGCGCTAAAACAATCAAAAGATTAAAAATAGAGAAATAGTTTATGGTCAAGACCAATAAAACAATCAAAAAAGAAACAAAGGAAAAGAAAGAACCAGGGCCTGATAAAAAATTGAAAAAATACTTTGAAGGCATAGGGAGAAGAAAAACCTCCACTGCTCGGGTTCGTTTGCTTCAGGACGAAAAAACAATTATCATCAACGAAAAACCTTTGGAAAAATATTTCCCTACAATTGAGACACAACAGACCGTCCTTTCGGTTTTTCAAAAAATGGATATGGTGGGAAAATTCGGAGTTTCAGTTAGGGTAAAAGGAGGAGGTATAAATTCTCAATCCGAAGCAATAAGACACGGTATTGCCAATGCTCTCATTGATTTCGATCCGGAATCAAGAAAAACATTGAAAAACACAGGGTTTTTAACCAGAGACTCAAGGATGAGAGAGAGAAAGAAGTTCGGATTAAAGAGAGCCAGGCGTGCTCCTCAATGGGCAAAGAGATAATCTTTACTGTCACAGAGATAAACCACGGACACTAGCAGCCATCAGGGCTGCTAGTTTTTTTATTATTAAAACAAAAAATCTCGTTTTACGAGATTCAAGATAGAGATAGGTAACAAAGAGTGTTTCTCCAGAACAACTCATTGTTACCTCTTTGAGAGAGTATCCTCCTTGGAGGATAGAGTGGGATTTTTCTATTTTTTTGGCAAGAGGGGCCTACGTCGTCGAATCAAGCATTGCCTTATCCCACAAACCCCTTACCGATTGTATTATACCGTATTAAAAAAATATTGTCAATATGGAAAAGTTTTTTTATTGTCTGTATAATATAACTATTATGTTAAAAGAACTGATTGATAAATTTTATTTGGACGGGCAAAAAAGCAAGGAACAGCATCATTTTTATGTTACCGACGCTGGACGATGTCCGAGATCTATTTTTTTTAAATTTAAAAATGTTTCCAGGGAAGCGATAGAAGCGAATGTTTTGAGGATGTTCGACCACGGAGACTATATTCATCAAATGATCATGAAGCCCTTGTTGGGAATAAGGGATATTCATGTGGTTGCTTCGGAAATAAACATTCCCGCCCAGGAAATTATTTCCGGAAGGGCGGACGCCATAATTAGCAGCGGAAAAGAGCTTTTTGTTTTAGACATTAAAAGCATGAACAGCATAATTTTTAAAAATCTGACCGAGCCGAAGCCGGAGAACCTTGATCAAATTCAGCTCTATCTTCATTATTTTAAAATTCCTAAAGGCATACTTCTTTATGTCAATAAAGATAACCAGCATTTGAAGGAGTTTGTAGTTCAATACGACAAGAAAAGGGCCTACTCCCTCATTGAAGGATTGGAAGACCTTAAAATAAAAATAGATAAAGGTATTGTTCCCAACAGGGTTGTCGGGTATCCGAGAGATTGGCAGTGCCGCTATTGCCAATTTAAGGATATTTGCGCCATTGCCGGCGGAGAGAATATCAAATGGAGCGACTTTAAGGATAGGATCGAATTAAGGGAGGAGAACATTCGAACAGTATAGTTTATTTTCGGAGAGAACGTAAAGTTTTTTGTCAAAATCGTTAAAAAACATTTTCGGATCTGAAAGATCGGCCAAGCCCCATGATTGAACATTATTTCTATTGTCGATCTCAATTATCCTAATCGCATTTCCTATATTTAAAATCAAATAATCTTCGTTCAGCCAGTAAAAATCTTTGATTTTTTCCGAAAGCCTCAGTAAAATAATTTTTTCTCCGGCTTTTTTTGTTGGTTCGCTTTCTTTGTCTTTTAAGAAAAAAAGCCAGACTTCGTAGTCTGTAAGATAGGCCAATGTTTTAGAGCCGGGAGATATTTTTAAATCATTGATGTCGTCTGATAATTTTTCAAATAATTTTAGATCATGATTAAATTTATATAACGTTTTATCTTCCAGCAAAAAAATAAAATCAGGAGAAACTTTCAAAACATATTTTGCTTCCTGTTTTACGGTAAACGGATTATCATTTAGCTTTTCCTTATTTTTAAAAAGATTGCCCAGATTATCCAAAGAGTAGGTATCGTTATTAAATTTTTCAGAAACCAAATCTGTTCCAGTAGCTGCTATAGGAGATTTTATTTTAATTAAAGCCGGTGGATTCTTTTCCAGGTCTATTTTGAAATATGTAATATTTTTTGATACAGCCACTTCCAGATTAATTTCCCTAGAATCGGGAGAAATTTCTAGACCGATCAGTTCCGATTTTTTTGTGGAAATATCAACATTATCGATTAAATGACTTTTAACGTTATTGTTTAAGTCGTAGGACTTTAAAGACCAGCTGTTTTCACCTTCTTCTTGAAATATTATTTTTTTATGGTCCGGGAAGAACCAGAAATTTTTTAAATCTTGGGCAAAAACCGTAAATTCTTTATTTTCTGGGAATAAAATGATGTTTTTAATTCCCGTAACCTCTTTTTCTTTTACTTCTAAAACTTTTTGCCATGGCAGATATCCTTCTTTTTTTATTTCTACCTTGTATTTTTTGGGAAAAAGGTTTTCAACCAATAAAGAACCGAAGAAAAAATCAGTTTTTTCTTTTATCGTCTTTTTTGAGGAACCAACTTCCTCTATTAAAACATCTACCTGTTTCGGGTAGGCTTTTACGAAAAACCCACCTGTTTTACTGATTTTTATTCCGCCCTGCTGATAGTCAAAAGAAATCCTGTATCCCTGGGAATATAAGACAGTCAGGGGACAGATTAAAAGGAATAAAAAAACGCAAATCAAAAATAAAATGGTACGGCTTTTTTTGGTCATATATAGTTTTCATGTTTATTCTACATTTTTTTGGTTAAAAGAAAAGAGCCGGATTTTTTCAAAAATAGCAAAAATAAACATTTACAAAAGCCCTAAAAGTGTTATTTTGTATGCAGGAGAGAAAAAGCTAAAACGGCTTTTTTCGATGAACCTTTCAATTTAAATCGTGAGAGTGATGAAGATTGGAAACACCAGATTATTTAGATCAAGATCGTTTGAGCATAGCAATGCTCGTCGTGAAAGGGAATTGTAACTTCATGAAACATGATCTGCCTGAAGATATTGCCTTGTTCTTGGGGGGAATGACTGTCAGCGGTAATCTGAAGGGGGCTTGTATGCTGGAAATTTTCAAGGCGTACACGTACGACAGAAAAGGAACGATAATTTTGGCTCAAAAAATTGGCCTCGATATTCGCAAATTAGGAATGCAAAAAAACATGGTGTTCAGTTAAAAATACTGAACACTTTTTTATTTGATTTTTTAATTTGTCAAAATCAAAAATACGAGGTAGAATTAACTATCTTTTTAGTATTAATTTTTAAATTAAATGAGAAAAATAGGCATAGATCTCGGTACTTGTAACTCACTGGTTTATCTTCCTAAAAAAGGAGTGGTTTTGCAGGAACCTTCTGTGGTGGCGGTAAGTATCGAAGACAATAAAATATTGGCGGTTGGAGAAAGTGCTAAAGAAATGATCGGCAGAACCCCTGATACAATCAGGGTTTATCGGCCCCTTAAAGACGGGGTGATTGCCGATTTTAGGGTAACCCAGGCAATGCTTAAGTATTTTATAGATAAAGTAATGGGTTTTTGGCGTTTTTTGAAGCCGGAGCTCATGATAGGCGTTCCAGCTGGCATTACTTCAACCGAAAAAAGAGCGGTAATTGAAGCGGCTTTAAACGCCGGGGCCAAACAGGCTTATCTGGCCAAAGAGCCTATTTTGGCAGCTATCGGAGCTTCTATTCCCATTAACTCCTGTTCTGGAAACATGATTGTAGATATCGGAGGGGGAACGTCGGAAATAGCGGTAATAGCTTTGGGCGGGATAGTAACGTTTCAGTCTTTAAGGATTGGCGGAGACAAAATGGATATGGCAATTTCCGACTATATTAAGAAAAAATATAATTTAGCCATCGGTGAGCAAATGGCCGAGGAGATAAAAATTAAAATTGGAACAGCGTTGCCTGAAAAAAGTTTTAAGCCTTTGTCTTCTTCTGAGGGAGCCGGAAAAAGCAAAAAAACAATAGACAAGTCAGATTCTTCATCAATCAAAAAAGATCAGGCCACGGAAAGGACAATGGAAATCCGGGGCCGAGACTTAATCTCCGGACTGCCCAGGACGATTAAAATTTATGCTGATGAGGTTTCCGAAGCAACCTACGACATAATCTCAGAAATAATCCACTCTATAAAGACAGTGCTAAGAGATACTCCTCCCGAGCTTTCTGCGGATATAATAGATAAAGGAATGATTCTGTCGGGAGGAGGATCGTTGTTGAAAAATCTTTCTTTAAGAATTTCCCAGGAAACCGGAGTTCCTTGTTTTATGGCAGATGACCCTTTGCTGTGCGTAGTCAAGGGAACGGGGGTAATAATGGAAAATCTGGACCTTTACAAAAAGAGCATAATGTCCAAAAAATAAATGGAAATAATAGGGCACCAGAAACAAAGGGAATTTTTAAAAAAAGTAATAAAAAAGGGTACTTTTTCCCACGCTTATCTGTTTTCCGGCCAGGAAAAATTAGGTAAAAAGAAAATAGCCTTAGAAATAATTTCCCTTCTTTTTGGAATAGACGCAGAAAAGCAGCATCCGGACCTGATGATAATTGAGCCGACAGAAGGGGAGATTAAAATAAACCAAATAAGAGATTTGATTTTTTGGCTGTCGCTTAAGCCCTATTCAACCCAGTTCAAGGGAGCGATAATAAATTCCGCCCAGTTAATGAATCAAGACGCCCAAACAGCGCTTTTGAAAACACTGGAAGAGCCGAAAGGGAAAACTGTTTTAATTTTAATAAGCGAAAACTCCGATCATCTGCTCCCCGCCATTCTTTCCCGCGTTCAAACAATTAAGTTTTATCCGGTAAAAAAGGAAGAAATAAAAAAGTATCTTAAAAGCCAGAATGTTCCCGAGGAAAAAACAGAAGAAATAGCTAGAATTTCCTTGGGCAGGCCGGGCGCGGCCATAGAGCATATTTTAGATCCCAAGAAATTAGAATTTTTTGAAGAAAAGGTGAAAGAGCTCAACAAGATTTCCAAGTCTGATCTATCCTTCCGGTTCCAATGTGCCAAGGATTTATCCGAGAATCTTCAGGAAATAAAAGAAACATTGGATGTTTGGACGGCATATTTTAGAAACATCTTAATGGAAAAAGTTTTTTCATCGAATTCGGGCGTAGAAGTATCAGGAACTAAAAAAATAAAAAAAATACTTAATGCCATACAATCCACCAAATTTTTAATATTAACAACTAATGCTAGCGCCAGGCTGGCCCTAGAAACATTAATGTTAGAACTTTAATTAAATTTATGTATAAAGAAATCATCAACAGAACAAAACCCGAATTAGAAAAAGCCATTAATTTTTTAGAAAGGGAATTTGCAAAGATTAGGACAGGAAGGGCTAATCCTTCTTTGGTTGAAGACGTGGTGGTTGATTGTTTCGGCCAGAAATTTCCCTTAAAGCAATTGGCGGCCATTTCCATTCCGGAGCCGAAGAGAATATTGATTCAGCCCTGGGACAAGTCATATATTCCGGCAATCGTTTCCGCCCTAGAAAGAACTGGGATCGGCGCCAATCCGGTAGTTGACAAGGACGCTGTCAGAATAAATCTTCCTCCCCTGGACGAAGAATATCGCAAGAGCTTGGCCAAGATCGTTTCCGAGAAGCAGGAAGAGGCGAGAAAAACAATAAGGCATTGGAGGGATAAGATTTGGGATGAAATTCAGTTAAAAACAAAAGAAGGGGAAATCAGGGAAGACGATAAGTTCAGGGCCAAAGATGAGCTCCAGAAAGTAATCGATGAATATAATAAAAAAATAGAGGAATCGGGAGATAAAAAGAAAAAAGAAGTTACAGAATAAACAATTTAAAATTTTTATGATACTTACTGTCGCCATTGCTTTTATTAGTATTATCGGGTTATTGGTTCTTCATGAATTCGGCCACTTCATAGTGGCTAAAAAATTCGGGATAAAAGTTGAAGAATTCGGAGTGGGCTACCCTCCGAGACTGTTCGGTAAAAAAATAGGAGAAACACTATATTCGATCAATCTTTTACCCTTCGGCGCTTATGTCAGGGTGCCGCAGGTTGACGGAGAAGAAACCAGCATGGAAGAGGTTATTTCTTTTGAAAAAAAACCCATGAGGCAAAAAGTTATGGTTCTTTTGGGGGGAGTGGTTTCTTTTTGGATAATGGCAGCCATACTTTTCAGTAT
>JAPLXK010000055.1 GCA_026396095.1 Candidatus Nealsoniibacteriota bacterium
GCTCCGTACCGATATATATTATCAATAAAAGCGGAACCATTTTTAGGGAATCCGCCAAGGCGTCTGAAATGATTTCTAACATTTTATTATTGTTTTTTTATTCTGCCTTTTTTATCTTAAAAATGCAAATAAACATTTTAAATAAATTAAAAAAAGGGTTCCCGCCCCTTTTTTAATCCCTGTATTTTTAAATTATTACTGATTGGCAACGCAGGCGCTCCCGTTAAAGCATTTGCCATTTCCGCAGTCGCAAACCTTAGTCTGGCGGCTATTTTCAGGAGAACAACCGCAAGCCCCTATAAGGCAGAGATTGGGAAAGTTTTTCGCTGATTTGCAGCAAGTGGAGGTTGCCATTATTCCTCCGGAATTTTCACTAGCCTCTTTTAAAGATTTATCCGAATCCTCTTGCTCCGTAACCGCTTTGAAATCAGTGCGCGCTTTTTCCATAGCCGCCTTAAAATCCTGAATCGCTTTTTCAAAAGCATCTTTTCTGTCGGCGATAAGCTGATCCATGCCAGTGCCTATCTTTTCAATATCTTTAACTTCGTTATTGTAGTTTTTCTTAGCCGCCGCTAAACTGATTTTCAGATTCTCTCGAACGGTTGCTATGGGCACGCCAATTAAACAATCGGATTTCGCTTTTTCAAAAGCAGTGGTAATAAAATTATTAAACGCTGTTTTTGCCGCATCTATTTTAGACTGGCGCAAAGTTTTCAGATTCTGAACGCCCCGGCGAAAATCAGAAATCGCGGAATCAATCGCCGTTCTTCGGGCAGATATGGCCGAACTAACCGCCTGCTCAAACGCTATTACAGCCTGCTTCTCAGCACCGTTTGGAAATTTTTCTTCCAGTTTGGCGATTTGTTTTGCGCGATTATCATCCCATTTTTGACGTTTTTGCGCCAAATTGGCGTTTTGCTTTGTCCAGTACTCTTGAATTTTATTGATTATCTCTGTCTTTTTTATTCCGATTTTCGCTTCTTTTTGAACGATTATTTGAGCCACCTTTGAATAAGCGTCTGAAAGCTTATCGCATAAAATATTTCCTTGCGAAGGAGCGCTGCTGTTTTGGGCAAAGGTGAAAATAGGAACCAAAATGCCGATTGTCATTATCGTTCCCAAGGTAAGTGTAAATATTTTTTTAAAATTCATATTCATCGGCAGATTGGCTAAAATCACTAATCTCTTGACTGTCTGAAATTATCAATGTCTTTTCTTCCTCCCCTGTTCCCATGGACAATTGCTCATCATACGCCGCCTGAATAAAAGCATTAACTGCGTCGTCAATATTGCCGGTTATTTGAGGATTATTATTTTTTTGAATAATCAAATTGTCCGAAGGAGAAACATCCGGACCTACGCTTGTATAAGAAAAATAAAATAGAAAAGCGCTGATCAAAACAAGCACAACAACGACTATCGGTAGTATTGCGTCATTTTTTGTCATAAGATCACTAATTTAACCAATTATTAATTATATGTTATTCCGACCTTTGTTTTTTTATTATAGCAAAAAAAGAGAGATTAATAAATTATAATTTTTAAAACTTGCGCGCTATGATAAAGAAAATTATAATAAAGAAATGTTAAACAAAAAATTAAGATATCTTCAAATCGCCTTAAACAGCACCCTTGAAGATGCCGAAAGCATCATTAGCCAGCTTCCGCTTGACCAAAGAATAATTCTTGAGGCCGGAACTCCTTTGATTAAAAATTACGGGGCAAGGGGAATAGAAATGATAAGAAATTGGTGGGCAAGAAGAATTTTAAGTGAAAATTATTTAAAACCCTTTATCCGTAATCTTTCACGGCCCGGATCAAAGCCCGCGATTACTCCGTATATTGTGGCTGACATGAAGTGCCAGGACAGGGGCTTAACGGAAGTGGAAATAACCAAAAAAGCTGGGGCAAACGCCATGACGGTAAACGGCAACGCTCCCAGTGAAACAATCAACGCTCTTATTGAAGAATCTAAAAAAGTCGGACTTGATTCGATGATTGACATGATGAACGTCGCTCAACCGATAAAGATAATGAGGGCTC
>JAPLXK010000026.1 GCA_026396095.1 Candidatus Nealsoniibacteriota bacterium
TCTTTCTGTTTTGTTGTCGCCATCAATATCGCTGTAAAATATTACCTGCTTATCGTCAGCTTTTTCTAACGGGTAAGAGCCGTCTTCCCCTGTTCTTGCTTCTCTTATTTCTTTGGTCATCACCTCAATTCCCTTCCGCGCCTCATCAACTGCGGTTGCTTGTTCCCAGGAATGACTATAAATCCGGTACCCAAAAACAATAAGACTTGAAGTAACACCCATAATTAAGGCAAAGATAAAAATTGTAGTGATTGTTTCGGGCAAAGTAAATCCTTTCATAAATAAATTTGTATTTTCCCGAGACGACATTTAATTAAGATTATCGAGATTAATCTTCTGGAACCAGTTTTATTGTTTTAATTACGTCCCCTGAAACAAAAGTCGTTGCCGAGATTGCTTGATAGCTGGGGATTTCAATGTCTAATTTATAGCTTGCATTTTCAAGGGGAATAAAATAAGTTTGGCCTTTTTCGTTTGTATATTGGACATTATCGTAGCCCAATCCGATGTTATATGCCCTGACTTTTGCGGCAAAGAGTGGCTCCAAAGTATCGGCATCCTTTAGAATCAATAAAAGAGAATTCTGAGAATCAAGGTAAAGGCGGACGGAAGAGGTCGTGTCTGGAGGTAGGCCTATGGGCTGAGAAGAGGGATTAATTTCAACCAGATCCAACCCGCTTGCGGGATTAATTGAAAAGCTATAGGAATCCCACTCCAGGCCGGAAATTTCTTTATGGCCGCTAGAATTAGTGGTCGTAGATATTGAATATTTATAAACTTTATTTTCCTGGGCATTTTTTCCAATAAATTTTTCTCCCCGTAAGTTAAAATTAGCGTTTGGGATAGGTGAGGCTTCTTCGGTAATCCAAGAAACCTGCCAATCATAGAGAGCAGAAGTACTGCTGGTGGCGCCAGAAGAAAAATTTCCTTTTATTTCTAATTGAGAATGGGTGGTTGTAGAAAGCCCGGATAAACTTACTGGCGAAACGTCAAAACCGACAGAATTGCCCGACAAATCGCTATTTGGAATTAAATACCAACCCGTGCCAGAAGCATAATAAAATTGATATTTTAAGTCAGTATCCGTAGGCTCGCTGTCTGAAAAAGAAAAATTTTCCCAAGAGACCAAGTTTATTGGTGAAATAATGCTTGAAATTAAATAACCGGAAGACAAATATCCATCGCTTGAAGAGGCTAAAACAATCTCTCCTCTATCAATAAATAAGTCTGATTTTTCAGAGATTTTGTTCTCATTCAAAAAGGAATCAAAAAAATTATCGCTCCCCCAAAGAGAAAATGTATCTATCGCAAAAGAGCTCAGTTTGTCGATGGAAAAACTAATCTCTGTAAGTTGCCCCTCCAATATCATGGAATGGGGTTTTTGAGGGGTGGCAATCTCGTCAATCCCGTATGTTCTGTCTGCGCTATATCCGTCTTTAGAAACGACTATTTTATAGGTAGAAGTAGCTAAGGAAATATATTGTTGTCCGGAAGCGGGAGTAAATGTTTTTAGCGTTTGTCCGGTGGTAGGATCTTTTACCTCGATTAAGGGGAAGGGAACCATTACTCCAAAAGCATCAAAAACTGAAACGGATAAAATACCACCGCTATTGGCACATTCTTGAGCAATATTTTTGGGAGCAATGTCTGTAAAAAATTTAATTTGACCTCCGAGTGTTCCCTTCCAAGAAACTTTAATTTCTGCTTTTTTATAATCATTAGGACAAGAATCATCGGGAGAGCTTATCCCGTCGGCTGGATCAACAACATAATCCACTCTCCTTTCAATTGTAAAATTTATATTATTTCGAACGGTAGTGGTGGACGCCTCCAGATCTCCTTCGGGAAAACCTCCTCTTATCCCCACTGATTCGTATGATAAATTTTTAATCATTTCTATCTGCTGGCTAGCAACAGCCGTGGCAACAATTCTGATCTGGTTTTGATTAAGCGTTTTCAATAACAGTTCATATGACCCGAAAATTCCTAAAAAGACAACTACCAGCAGGGAGGTTCCAACCAAAACATCAATAAGGCTGATTCCTTTGTTTTTTCTAAATTTAATTTTATTCATCAAATAGCGTCTAGCATTGAATACATTGGCTGAACCATTGAAACGGCGAAAAAACCAATTACTACTCCGATTATCAGCATCAGAAACGGCTCTATCACTGAAGCCAAATTTTTAGTTTCATTTGCTATATCCTCTTCAAAAAAATCGGCCAACTTGGCTAAAATACTCGAGGTCTCTCCAGTTTCTTCTCCTACTTCCATCATCTGCAAAACCAGAGAAGGATAAATCTTGGTATATGGAGATAGGGAAACAGAAAGCTTTTCTCCTTTTCTTACTTTTTCCGCAGCATCCAAAATAGCTGTTTTATAATAAACATTGTCCAGCGTGCCGGAAACGATTTCTAAGGACCTGACAATCGGTACCCCTGAAGCGATTAAAGAACTTAATGTCCTGACCGTATATGCCGAGTTTGTTTTTTTAACGAGAGTAGAAATAATAGGAATTTTTAGAACAATATAATCTGCTGTTTTTTTTCCTCTCTTGGTTTTGATTATAGTCCCGAAAAGAAAAACAACTACAAAAAATCCGATAATACAAAAGAGCCAATTGTTAGCTAAAAAATTGCCAAGACCTATAACTATTCTGGTTGTTATAGGTAGTTCAATTTTTAATTCCTCAAAGGTTTTGGCCAGCGTCGGAACCACCATAATAAGCATCAGAATTCCGATGCCGATCATTGTAAAAATTATTACGGCCGGATAGATCAATGCTCCTTGGATTTTAGATTTAAGGTCGTGCTCTTTTTCAATCTGACGGGATAAAATTTTTAAAATATTATCCAGTTCGCCCGTTTCTTCCCCTATTTTTATCATGTTCCGGAAAAGCTCAGAAAAAACTTCGGGAAATTCTTCCAAAGAGTCGGAAAAATTCTTTCCTTTTGTTATGTTGTCTTCTATTTTTGAAAGAACTTGTTTAAATTTTTTACTCTTGCTTTGCTCGGATAAAATGCGAAGGGCCTTGGGCAGGGAAAGACCGGAAGTTATCATCACCTGAAGATTTCTAGTAAACATCAGTTTCTCGGTTAGAGAAACCCCTCTGTTTAAAAATGGCAGATTAATTGCTTTTTTTTTGCCTTTTTCTGTTTTCGGCTCAGCCCTAATTAACAGAAAACCCTGCTCTTTCAGGATTGCGGCTAATTGTTGAACACTTTTTGCTTCAATTGCCCCGGTTTTTTCTTCCCCTTTTAGGGATTTGGCAAAAAAAGAATATAATGCCATTTTTATTCTGCTATTACTCTTAACACTTCCTCAACTGAGGTAATGCCTTGAGCCGCCTTGATGAAACCGTCCTCTATTATTGTCCTCATTCCTTCTTCCTGTCCTTTTTTTTGAATCTGGTCCGCATCGGCTTTTTGAGTAATTAAGTTTCTTATCGCCTCTGTTATGGGTAAAACTTCATAAATGCCAACTCGACCCTTGTATTCTTCTAAATGATCTTTGCTTAATTTTGGCTTGTAAAACTCAACGTCTTTAAAAGTTTTTTTTGGATCTACTATTTTTTCTTCCTGAAGGATTTTTAAAATTTTATCCAAATCGCAATATTTTCTAAGGTCTTTTATTTCGGAATCTCTTAAATTATATTTTTCTTTTCCTTCGCAAAGCTTTCTTACTAATCTTTGAGCTATAATAACATTGATCGTTGAAGAAACAAGAAATGGCTCGGCCTGCATGTCGATCAAGCGGGGAATGGCGCCAGATGCCGAAGTGGTGTGAAGAGTAGATAAAACTAAATGCCCAGTCAGGGCAGCGTTAATCGCTAAAGAAACTGTCTCGTTGTCTCTGATCTCTCCAACCATAATAACGTTAGGGTCTTGTCTCACCAAAGAGCGCAATCCGGAGGCAAAGGTCAGGCCAATTTTGGGATTAACCTGAGTTTGATTAATTCTTGGCATTCTGTATTCGATCGGATCTTCAATTGTTGATATATTAACCCCAGGGACATTCAAAATTTCCATCATAGAGTAAAGGGTAGTTGTTTTTCCCGAACCAGTGGGTCCGGTAATCAAGATCATTCCTACCGGTTTTTTTAAATTATCCTTAACTTTTTCCAGGGCTTCATCCATTAGCCCGAGTTGCTCCAAGGTAAGAGCTTTTGATGTTTCCGGTAAAAGCCTCATAACAATCTTTTCTCCATCAAAAACCGGCAAAACGGAAACCCTTATGGAATATTTATAGTCTTCAGTTTCAACCCTAAAGCGGCCGTCTTGGGGCAATCTATGCTCGTCTAGTTTTAAATTAGACAAAACCTTAATTCTGGCAACTATACCGGAACTGGTTTGCTTTGGCAGCGTCATGGCGTCGTGCAAAACTCCATCAACCCTATACCTGACAAGCACATCTTTTTTAGTCGGCTCGATATGAACGTCTGAAGATCTTTCCAATATTGCATGCTTTAATAACGTATCTACGATTTGAACTATCGGCATCTCTTCTGCCATCTTTATTAACTCTTCTTTTTCCACATCCGACGCTTCAATGTTTTCTTTAAAGGTTTTTATTCCCGTTTCTTCTTCTTTGATTATGTCGCCGAATTCAGCTTTCAGAGTTTTTTCATATTGAAAAAGCGCAGCTTTAATGCTTTTAGGCGTTGTTAGTCTGGGTAAAATTTTCAGGTTAGAAGTTTTTTGGACGAACTCGATACTTCTTAAGTCTTCCGGATCTAGCATTGCCACCTCTAGAATGTCTCCTTTTTTTTTAATGGCAACCATATTGTGGGAACGGGCAATCGGTTCGGGAATAATTTTTAAAACATCGCTATCGATTTTTTCTTTTTCCAAATCAATAAAAGGAATACCTAAAATATAGGCTTCCAGTTTTATTAATTTCTCCTGAGTGATAAATCCTTCGAGAATCAAAACGTCGCCTATTTTCTGATTATTTTTTTCTGCAGTTTTCTTAGCTTTTTCAAACTGGTCCTCGCTGACCAGTTTGGCGTCCAAAAGAAAAGCTTTTAATTGTTGGGGCTCTATTCTCATTTATTAAAAATGCTTTTAATTTTTTCCGTCACCTCTTCCAGGTTGTAAGAAGATTTTACCAAATAAACGGTTGCTCCCATTTTAATGGCTTTTTCCACGTCCTGGGTTGCTTCTAGGTTGGTAAGAACAATTACGGGAATATCTTGCGTTTTTTTATTTTCTTTTAATTTCTTTAAAACTTCAAACCCGTGAAGTTTAGGTAAAATAAGATCGAGCACGATCAGGTCGGGATTTTTCGCTTGCGCCAGATGTACACCTTCTTCTCCGTTTAATGCTGAGATGATTTCATATCCGTCCGGCCTTAAAAGCTCCCCCATGGCCTTTTGAAGGGCGGATTCATCTTCAATGAAAAGTATTTTTTTCATATAACTATCAATTAACGAACTCTTTATTAGAGGTGAGTCCGTAATCCTAAATTATTAAACTAAATAATTGTTTATTTTATTGGCAAGGTAAACCAGAAAGTCGACCCAGACCCTTCCTGGCTTTTAAAATCAATTCTTCCTCTCGCCTTTTCAATTATCGACTTGGCGATATATAAACCCAACCCCGAACCGTTGGTCTGTTTTTTTAAAGCGTTTCGGGAGCGAAAAAACTTTTGGAAAATAAGATTTTGATCTCCCTCAGGGATTCCTACCCCATTGTCTTTTATCTCAAAATATAAATTTTTACCATCTTTTTTCAGCTTCATTTCTATCTTTCCGTTATCATTGATATAACGAATTGCGTTATCTAAAAGATTTGTAATTACTATTTTTATCTGAGAAGGGTCTATGGAAATTTGAGAAGGGCCTTCTTCCGGCTCAAAAATTACTCTCACGTCGTTGGCTTTGCAAAAAATACTCATTTCGTTAATAACTTCTTCAATCATCTCCTTCAAGGAGACGCTTTTGTTTCTGGCAAAAAACTTTCCCTGTTCAATGCGTGAAACCGTCAATAAATCAGAAATCAAATCTCCCATTCTTTGGGTATTTTCCTCCAAGATCTTAAGATATTCCACTCCTTTTTCTTTTTCCAGGTCTATTTTTTCGGATAACAAAAGGTCTATTGTCCATTTCAGATTGGACAACGGAGCACGAAGTTGATGAGAAACTATGCTTACAAATTCCGACTTCATCCGATTGGCCTCAGCCAGCCTTTCAAAGCTTCGGGTGATGACGTATGTAAGAATAAATAAAATTAAAGCTACTCCTATCACCATCAGGGCCACCATATAGGGATCGTCTACATATTTTATCCCTATCGCATAACTGGCAAGAATGGAAAGCATTATAACCAGTCCCATTATCAAAAAAAGAAACTGGGGACATTCCCAAAGAGCTAGTCCATATTTTCGGCATTGGGCTGGAAGATTCAATTGTTCGAAAATATTTTTTAAATTCATTATTTTATTATAGCATAACAAAAAATTGACTAAAAGAGAAAATTAAACTAAAATACTAGGGAATGGAATTTGATCCGGGGCATGGTGTAATGGTAGCACGAGTCCTTTGGGAGGATTTAGTTCCAGTTCGAGTCTGGATGCCCCGATGCGGGCGTAGCACAATGGTAGTGCATCTGCCTTCCAAGCTGATTACGTGGGTTCGATTCCCATCGCCCGCTCCAATCAAAAAATCCGCCTAAAAACGGATTTTTTGTTGTTCTTTGTCAATTTTATCTGTTATCTTGCGTATTCGATTACCCTTGTCTCTCTTATTACGTTTACTTTGATTTCTCCCGGATACTTTAATTCTTCATGGATTCTGTTAGCAATGGCTTTGGCAAGGTTTCTTGCAGCCAGATCGTCAATTTCTTCCGGCTTTACAAATATCCTTATTTCTCTTCCCGCCTGCAAAGCCCAGGCTTTTTCCACTCCGGAAAATCTTTTGGCAATTCCCTCCAGCTCTTCCAGTCTTTTTAAATAATTCTCCAATGTGTCTTTTCTTGCTCCAGGCCTGGCGCCGGAAATCTGATCAGCGGTTTGGACCAAAAGAGCTTCCGTGCTTTCGGCCGGATACTCTTCGTGGTGCGATTTCATTGCGTCAATCACTTCTTTTTCCACGCCGAACTTCTCTAAAATTTTTATTCCGATATTAACATGTGATCCCTCTATGTGATGGTCAACCGATTTTCCGATATCGTGAAGAATGCCTGCTTTTTTACAAACCAAAACATCTGCCCCTATTTCCGAAGCTAATGCTGAGGCCAAATGAGCCACCTCGATAGAATGCAATAAAACGTTTTGACCGTAACTGGTTCGAAATTTTAGTCTGCCCAATAATTGGACCAGCTTAG
Source organism: Candidatus Nealsoniibacteriota bacterium (assembly GCA_026396095.1). Classification (GTDB taxonomy): domain Bacteria; phylum Patescibacteriota; class Minisyncoccia; order Minisyncoccales; family RBG-13-42-11; genus JAPLXK01. The sequence goes on from JAPLXK010000026.1 coordinate 7,323, forward strand.
GATCAAAACCGACAATGCCCATGTCATAAACAGCTGTTTCTCCCGCTTCTTTTATCTGTTTTACTATCTCTATTTCAGCTGCCTGGACCTGTTCTTCTATTCTAGCCGGCTGAATTCTGCCATCTTTTATCAGCTTTTCCAGGGCGGTTCTAGCAATTTGACGCCTGATAGGGTCAAATCCTGAGATTACCACTGTTTCCGGGGCGTCATCAACAATGATTTCCGTGCCCGTCAGTCTTTCCAGCGTCCTGATATTTCTTCCTTCTTTTCCGATGATCCTCCCCTTGATCTCCTCTGAGGGCAAGGCCAAAGAAGAAGTTGTTATTTCCTGAGCCTGACTTAAGCCGTATTTTTGTATTGCTACAGCCAGTATTTTCTTGGCTTTCTTTTCGTATTCTTCCCACCCCTCCTTTTCTATCTTTCTTATCCTTTCCAAAATCTCTTTTTGATACTCTTGCTCTAAGTTTTGGAGCAATTCTTTTTTCGCTTCATCTTTGGAAAGATTGGAAACCCTTTCCAGATTTTCCAAGGCTTCCTTTCTCAGGCTCTCCAGGCTTTCTTTTATCGCTTTAAGTTTTCCTATCTTTTCCTGGAACTCTTTCTGCTCTTTATCAAAAGCAGAAAGCTTCTGATCCAGAATGTTTTCTCTTTTCAATAAAACCCGCTCTGTGCGAAAAAGTTCGTGCTGCCTTTCGCTGGTTTCTTTTTTTGTAGACTCTAGTATCTGACTGGCTTTTTCCTTTGCTTCAGCAATTAACAATTCTGAATCCTGCTTGGCTTTTAAGATTTTCTGATGAAGCTTGGACTCGATTGTTCCTGCTTGTTTTTTGGCAATCGTCTGTCTGCTGTAGTATCCCAGTGCAGAACCTGCTGCTAAGCAAATAAAGCTTATTATTAATAAGGTAAATGAATTCATGATTTTTATCGAAAAGTTGGAGTTCTAACATTTGTTTTGGCTAAATTAAAATGTTCAGAGATTCCTATCGAACTCATGAGGTCGCAGAAAAGAATCCCTTTTAATAAAATCCAAGGTTCGAGGTTAAATTTATATTTCTTCTTAAAGGTTAACAAAAAAATTAAAAATTGTCAAAAATCCGCCTTTTGGGCGGATCAGACAAAAAAATTAAAAAAGTAATTTTATTCCTTTGCTTTTATCACCTCGTCTATCAATCCGTATTCTTTTGCTTCCTGGGCCGAAAGATAAAAATCCCTGTCAGTGTCTTTTTCTATCTTTGCTAAAGGCTGGCCTGTGTGCTTGGCTAAAATTTTATTCAGGTTTTCTCTTATTTTAATAATCTGCCTGGCAGTAATTTCAATTTCCACTGCCGCACCCGTAATCCCGCCCGCAACCTGGTGCAACAAAACCTGGGAATTGGGAAGAGCAAAACGCTTGTTTTTAGCGCCGGCAGCCAAGAGGGTTGCCCCCATTGAGGCGGCTAGTCCGATGCAAACGGTCGAGATGTCCGGCTTTACATACTGCATGGTGTCATAAATAGCCATTCCGGCCGTAACAGAGCCGCCGGGAGTGTTTATGTATATCTGGATGTCTTTATTCGGGTCTTTGGAGGCCAGAAAAAGCATCTGGGCAATAATTGAATTGGCCGTCTGGTCAACAACCGGACCGACTAAAAATATGATCCTGTCTTTTAATAGCCGGGAATAGATGTCGTATGCCCTTTCTCCATATTGAGATTTTTCTATTACCGTAGGAATTAGGTTCATGGTATTACTTTTTTATTAGACCAAAAATCCTAAAATTAGTAAAGCGACTATATTTAAAATCTTTATCATTGGATTTATCGCCGGGCCTGCCGTGTCTTTATAGGGATCTCCTACTGTGTCGCCGGTTACCGCTGCCTGATGGGCAAAACTTCCTTTTCCTCCGAAATTTCCCTCTTCAATATATTTTTTAGCATTATCCCAGGCTCCTCCGCCTGAAGTCATCTGTATGGCCATGAAAATGCCCACTATAATAGAGCCTATCAATAATCCTCCCAGTCCTTCGGGCCCCAAAAGAATACCGATTATAATCGGAAAAACCACGGGCAAAAGAGCGGGAATTATCATTTCCTTAATAGCTGCTTTGGTGACAATATCAACACATTTTGAATAGTCCGGCTTTGCTTTTCCTTCCATTAGTCCCTTAATCTCTTTAAACTGCCTTCTTACCTCCTCAACAACCTTGCCGGCCGCCCTGCCGACTGCTTCCAAGGAAAAAGCGGAAAAATAATAAGTTATAACTCCGCCGCTTAGAAGGCCTACCAAAACCCTTGGGTCATCCAAAACAAAGAGAACGTTTTTTCCTAAGTCCGATAATTCTTTGGTAAAAGCAGAAAACAAAACTAAAGATGCCAGACCCGCAGAGGCAATGGCATAGCCTTTTGTCACGGCTTTTGTGGTGTTCCCTATGGAATCCAAGGCATCGGATGTTTTTCTGTTTTCTGGAGAAAGGCCGGCCATTTCCGCAATGCCAGCTGCATTGTCGGTAATCGGACCGTAAGAATCCAGAGCTATAATCATTCCCGCCAAAGAAAGCATTGCTACCGCCGAAATAGCCAATCCGTACATCCCGTAAACGCCACTGAAATAAAAACTGGCCAAGATACCGATAGAAATTAAAATAACCGGCAGAATGGTTGAGTTCATCCCCACCGCTAAGCCTGCAATTATGTTTGTCCCGTGGCCGGATTGGGAAGCAAACGCAATAGATTGAACCGGTTTATGCTTTTTAGAAGTAAAGTATTCTGTGATTACGAAAATCCCGCCCACGACAATAAGGCCAAATAAGGTCGGTAAGTAAAGGCTTGAAAAAGTCATCCCAAGCTTTTTAGAGAAAAAAGAAACTATCGGCCAAAAACCTATAGCTGAAAAAACTCCTGAAGCGATAATGCCGGAATAAAGAGCGGAAATTATCGATTCATTTTTGGGTAGTCTGACAAAAAAAGTTGAAATAATTGAAGCCAAAATACCAACCGATCCAAGCATCAAAGGAAAAATAATCGCTTCGGCCATCCCTGGAAATAAAAGGCTACCCAAAAACATGGCCGCAACAATGGTAACAACATATGTTTCAAAAAGATCAGCTGCCATTCCAGCGCAATCTCCGACATTGTCTCCGACTAAATCGGCAATAACTGCCGGATTCCTCGGATCATCTTCAGGAATTCCTTTTTCTATCTTGCCGACTAAATCAGCTCCAACATCCGCTGCTTTGGTATAAATGCCCCCTCCCAGCCGGGCAAAAATAGAAATCAAGCTGCCTCCAAATCCTAGCGCCACCAGAGCCTTCAGGTCTTTGAACAAAAAATAGAAGAGAGAAATTGAAAGAAGACCTAGTCCAACCACTAAAAACCCTGTTATGGATCCTCCTTTAAAGGAAAGGCTTAGGGCTGGCTTCAATCCTTTTTTAGCCGCCTCGGCAACCCTGACATTTGCATTGGTGGAAACCATCATGCCGATAATGCCGGATATGGCCGAAGCTATTGCTCCTATCAAAAATCCCAAAGCTGTTTTATCTCCCAAGAATTTCCAGAGAATTAAAAATATGATAATTGCCACTACGGCACAGGTCTTATATTGCCTTTTTAGAAAAGCAACGGCTCCTTCTTTTATGGCAGCTGAAATCTCGATCATTTTTTCCTCGCCGGCTGAAGAACGGTTGACCTGAACAATTAAAATAGTGGCGTAAATTAAAGAAAAAAGAGAAACAACAATAGGTATATAAATCATATTTTTTTGTTTGTTTTTTTAGTTTTTTTCTTTTTAATTTCCTTGCGCTCTTTTGGAGCGTCTTCTGAAGATTCTGATTTTTTGACTTCAGATTCTTTGGTCTCTTCTTTTTCTTCTTCCAAGGGTTGGCCTGAAGAGGGGATATCTTCTGTCTCTTCTATGTCTTGAGTCTCTGGGGCTCTCACGTCGATTTTCCAGCCAGTAAGCTTGGCGGCTAATCTTACGTTTTGGCCGTCTTTCCCGATGGCCAAAGACAACTGATCCTCTGGAACTATGGCCAGAGCTTTGTTCTTGGGCATTATTTTTATTTCTAAAACCTTTGCCGGAGACAAAGAATTGGCAATGTATTTTTCCGGATCAGGAGAGTATTCAACGATATCAATTTTTTCTCCTCCCAATTCATTGATAACAGCCATTACCCTTGTCCCTTTCTGTCCGACGCACGATCCTATAGGATCAACTCTTTCTGCTTCAGCCGCTACGGCAACCTTAGATCTGGACCCGGCTTCTCTGGCAATTGATTTTATTTGAACCTGTCCGGAAGAAACCTCCGGAACTTCCAATTCGAAAAGTTTGGAAATAATCTTGGGATAGGCGCGCGAAAGAAAAACCATTGAGCCTCTAGGATTTTCCTCAACTTTTAAAACATAAACCTTGAGGCGCTGGCCTGGGCGGTAAAATTCTCCCTGCACCTGCTCTTCTCTGGGAAGAAGACCCAATGTTTTTCCGATGTCCAAAAAAACATTTCTTCCCTCGACCCTCTGGACAATACCGGAAATTATCTCTCCTTCTTTTGATTTATATTCATTGAAAACGCTTTCTTTTTCCGCCTCCCTGATTCTCTGCATAATTACCTGCTTGGCTGTCTGGGCGGCAATTCGGCCATAATCTTTTTTTGTATCCAAGGCTGTTTCCAGCTCTTCACCTGCTTTTATTTTTGAATTTGTCTTTTTCGCCTCTTTCAACATGATATGTTTTTCCGGATTAAAACGGACCTTTTTTCCTTTTTTCACTTCCTCATCTTCTTTGAAACGATCTGGCACGTATTTTCCCGTCTGCTCGACGGGAAAAAAGGAATCTTTCATTTTTTCCAATTCTTCTTCCGAATAAATCATTTCTTCGTCAACCACAATTTTTATTTGCCAAAACTTAATTTCACCCGTTTTAGGACTAAAACTGGCTTTTATTATCTGTCCTTTTTTTCCGTAATCTTTTTTATAGGCTGCGGCTATCGCCATTTCAATGGTTTCCATGACCTTCGCCAAAGAAATTCCTTTTTCTTCAGCAATCTGAGCAATGGCCGAGTCGAATAATTTAATATCCATAGTTTTAAAAAATGTCCGTTTGGAGACGGACTGATTATTAATTAAGATTAGCAAGATTTATTTGCCAAGTCAAATCTGATCCGCATCAGTCGCGAGAAGAAAATTTTTCAATTATCCTTTTGATCCTGAAGTCTCTTTTTTGATCGTTGTCGAAAATAAAACGGTTTATTGTCATTTTCCAATTTCTAAAAGACAATTCTTTGAAAGGGCTTAGTCTTTTAATAAAAATGGGGATCAGGGATAAAATTGTAAAAACTCCAATCGTATCAAACATTCCATGACTGATTGAAAGAAAAATCGCTGTTGCCAAAGAAAAAATTGATCCTATGGAAGCGTCCCAGATAACGAGTATGATTGCAATTGGAATAAGGACAAAGCCTAGAATTTCGGGGGAAAAGGCAAATAGCGCTCCGGCAAAAACACCCAGGCCCCGGCCTCCGGCAAAATTTAAAAACAAAGACCAGTTGTTGCCTGTTATCGCTAAAAGTCCGGAGAAAATCTGAATCTCCGAAGAAAATCCCAATTTTTGCGCCAAAAAAACCGCCAGATATCCTTTTCCTATATCCATAAAAGCGGTTACAATTCCCTGCCACTTGCCAACGTTTTTAAAAACATTGGATCCCGATGTTTTTCTCCATCCTATTTTCAAAATGTCTTTTCCGAAATAGCGAGAAATCAAATAGCCTGATGGAATTGAGCCCAAAAAATAGCAAAGAGCCAACCAAAAAACTTTAATTAAAAGATTATCCATTTTGTTTCTTCTTGGGTAATTTCCAATACCATTTCGGCTCCTGGCCTTTTAGCATCGGGATAAAACGGGACCACTGCTTAATGAAAATAGGGATGGCGATAAGAAAACAAAGCCAAAAATATTCTGGTGCCAAAAAATATCCGATAATGGGCAGAAAAACCGTTCCCAAAAATTGGCCCAGAAATAAATATCCAGTGGTAAAAATGGAAAAAAGACAAACCGCTGCCCAAGGCAAAAATAGCCACTGAAAATTAAGCAGAGCTAATATCCCCATTAAAGAAGCTATGGCTTTTCCTCCGTGAAATTTCAGAAAAATAGGGAAACAATGGCCGATTACAGCTCCGAATGCGGCAACGGTAACAGCTAGATTTAAATTATATCCCAAATAATGAAACTGTTTAGCAATTAAAACCGCCAAAATCGCCTTGCCTGCATCCACTAAGAAAGTCAAAAGAAAAAGATGGATTTTGCCGGTTGCTCTCTGGACATTCATCGCGCCAACGTTTCCCGTGCCAACTTTCTTAATATCCTGGCCGCTGTATTTTTTAGTGATCAAAAAGGCTGTTGGGAAAGAGCCCAGAAGATAGGAAATAATAAAAATCAAAAATAAATAAAAGTCGGCTTGAGTAATCATAAAGGTATATTCCCGTGTTTTCTGGCGATTTTGACTTCTCTTTTATTCAAAAGAGATTCAAGGCATTTTACCAAAACAGTCCTGGTGTCTTTTGGGTTAATAATCATATCCAGTTGTCCCAGCTTGGCCGCCCGATAAGGGTCAAGAAAAAAATTTTTAAGCTCTTTAATTTTCTCCGCTTCTAATTTTTTAGAATCCCTGCTTTCGACAATTTCTTTTTTGTAAATAATTTTTGCCGCCTGCTCCGGACCCATTACGGAAATCTGGCTGAATGGCCAGGCGATAACCTTGTCATACCCCAGATGGCGGGAGGACAAGGCAATGTAAGCACCTCCGAAAGCTTTTCTTAAAATCAAGCTTATCTTGGGAACGCTGGCCTCTGAAAAAGCATATAAAACCTTGGCGCCGTGGCGAATTATTCCTTTGTGCTCCTGTTCAGATCCTGGCCTGTATCCCGGAGTGTCAACAAGATTGATCAGGGGAATATTAAAAGCATCGCAAAACCTTACGAAGCGGGCTATCTTGTCGGAAGAATCAATATCGAGTGTTCCGGCCATGACTTTAGGCTGATTGGCAACCACTCCCACCACATTGCCGGCCAACCTTGCCAGCCCGACGATAATGTTCAGGGCGAAATTTGATTGGACTTCAAAAAAAGAATTTTTATCAAAGACTTCTTCGATCACTTTCTTCATGTCATAGCTCTTTTTTTCGTCCTCTGGAACGATCTCTAAAAGTTTTTGATTTTCTCTCTCAAAAAATTCGGCAAAAATGCTTTTTTGCTTCGGTGCATCATCCAAATTGTTCTGGGGGAGATAAGAAAGAAGTTTTTTCACCCCGCCGAAACAATCTTGTTCAGACTTAAAAACAAAATGGCAGCACCCACTCTTGAGCCCGTGTATACTTGCTCCTCCCAAATCTTCAAAAGAAATTTTTTCACCGCTCACAGCCTTGATGACTTCCGGACCGGTAATGTACATCTGGGATATTCCTTCTATCATAAAAATGAAATCAGAAAGGCCGGGCGCATAAGAAGCACCTCCGGCCGAAGGGCCGGCAATAACCATTATTTGAGGAATAACTCCCGAAGCCTTAATCATCGAATTAAAAACCATGGCATAGCCGTCCAGACTGGCTATTCCTTCCTGGATTCTTGCTCCTCCGCTGTCAATTATTCCGATTATGGGACATCCGGTTTTAGAGGCCAAATCAATGACCTTTACTATTTTCTGGCCGTGCATTTCTCCCAATGATCCTCCTATTTTAGAAAAATCTTGGCTGTATACGTAAACTTGGCGATTGTTGATTTTTCCAAAACCGGTGATTACCGCGTCTCCAAGAAATTTTTTCTGATCCAGGCCGAAAAAATGAAAACGGCTTTCTACAAAAGCATCCAGCTCCATAAAGGTCTCGGGGTCCAAAAGCAGATTAATTCTCTCTCTGGCCGTAAGCTTTCCTTTTTGATGCTGCTTTTCAATTAGCTCCGGACTTTCCATTTCGGTTTTAATAGTATTTAATTTTTCGATTTCTTTTTTAAAATCCATATAATTTACTGGCTTATAGTTTTAAGTTGTTCTTTTAATCCTTTTAATATTTGCTCTAAAATTTTATTATTATCAACCTCTTCTCCTGTTTCTATTTTAAGCGATGTGGCGATTTTTTCCAAACCTTGGGGAAACTCGTCAATATTGGTGTTAATTCCTATTCCCATAACAGAAACCTTTACTTCTTTTCCGATAATATTCTCCGTTAAAATACCGGCAACCTTTTTTTGGTTAATAAGAACGTCATTGGGCAGTTTTATCAAGGGTTCTAAAGAAAAATTGTCTTTGATGGTTTTGGCCACGATAAAAGCGGCTAAAACGGTCAATGTCTGCAAGTCATCAATCTGGCTTTTGGGCAGAATTACGGAAAAATAGAGCCCTCCCTTGGGGGAAAACCAGGAAATTCTTTCTTTTCCGTAGCCGGCTGTTTGTTTTTCCGCGACAACGATGGTCCAGGGCTCAGCTCCTTTTTGGGCCAACTCTTTGGCTATTTGATTGGTGGAAGAAATTGTCTTTATTCTTTCTATTTTCATTTAATCAAGTAATATTAAAATTTCTCCGCTGTTAACAAATTGACTTTCTTTGACCTTTACCTCTTTCACAATACCACTCGCTTCGGCAATTATCTCATTCTCCATTTTCATGGCGATTAAGGTAACGACCTTCTGACCAAGCTTTACCTCTCCTCCCTTTTTCACATCAATCGTAGATATTATTCCGGCAATAGGGCTCCTGATTTCTCTTTCGTTTAAGCCGTCCAAAACAATTCCGTTTTCTTCCTGGTCGATTTCTGGTATTTTTGATTTTGGCTGAACGGAAATCAATTCTCCTAATTTATTTTTGGTAAAAAAATAATCCTCTTTATTGATATTTACCTTCAGCAGTCCTTTTTCCATTTCAAAAATTTCAATCTTATATATTTTGTCTTTGATTTTTATTTCCGTTTGCATGCTTTTGTTCTCTACAAACTATTACTGTTCTTCAAATACCTTTGCCCTTTCGGCCATTTTCCATCTGCTAATTTCCTGGCCTTTGGGCTCCTCTTTTTTCTTGGCCAAATAAAGGTATGCGACCGTTCTGGCTAATTCTTCATTTTCTCCTTTTTGACTGTTGACTTTATCCTTTTTGGGCAATTTTTCTTTTTTTAATTCGCTGATAAGATTTTCGTTTTCAATAAAAGAAGTGGAAAGGTTTCCATCTAAAAATTTTTGATTATTCAACAATGCTTTGTAAAAAGGAATTAAATTGGGCAAGCCGTCAATAATGTATTCATCAAAAGCCCTCTTGGCTCTTTCGATGCAACCTGAACGATGCTTGTTAAAAACAACCAGTTTGGAAAGAAGGCTGTCAAAAAAGGGAAAAACCCTTTGGCCTGGCTGGCAAAAACTGTGAATCTCAATTCCTTTCCCGGTCGGAGCTAAATAATTGGTGATGACCCCCTCGTTGGGCTGGAAATTGTTTGCAGCTTCTTCGGCGTAAATCCTAAATTCCATTGCCCAACCGGAAAATTTAATGTCTTTTTGCCCGAGAGTCATTTCCTCTCCTGCGGCGATTTTAATCTGCTGCTCGACTAAATCAATACCCGTAACAAGCTCTGTTACGGGATGCTCAACCTGAATCCTGGGATTTACTTCCAAAAAATAGAATCTCTTGTCTTCTCCGACTAAAAATTCAATAGTGCCCAGGCTTTCATATTTTAAATACTGGCCGAATTTAATTACCATCTTCCCCATTTTTTTCTTCATTTTTTTATCTAAAAACGGAGAAGGGGCTTCTTCAACTAATTTCTGATTCCGCCTCTGGATGGAGCATTCCCTTTCGCCGAAATGAATAACCTTTCCTTTTCCGTCGCCCAATATCTGGAATTCTATATGGCGAGGGTTTTTAATGAATTTTTCAATAAAAATTTCTTCTGAGCCAAAAGCGCTTTTTGTTTCTCTTTTTAGTTTTTGAAAAATTTCCAATAATTCTTTTTCGTTTTCTTTTTCAATAATTTTAATACCGACCCCGCCGCCTCCATTGGCAGCTTTCAAAAGAAATGGTGGCCTGATTTCTTTGGCAATTTTTAAAAGTTCTTTTTCATTTTTCACCGCTATCTCGCTGCCCATGATGAGCGGGAGGCCTATTTTTCTTGCAATTTTTTTCGCCTCTATTTTATTGCCGAGTTTTCTTAAGGTATCTCCACTGGGACCTATAAACTTAATCCTGTTTTTTTTGCACAAATCAGCGAAATCTCCATTTTCTGCCAAAAAACCGTAGCCGGGGTGGATAGCATTGGCTCCTGACTTTTTAGCAATCTGAACGATCTTTCTCTGGTCAAGGTACCCCAAAATTCCTTCTTCTCCCAGGCAATAAGATTCGTCGGAAAGTTTGGATTCTAAAAACTGGTCAGTGTCTATTGAAGAAGGATAAATGGTAACCGTTTTTATTCCCATTTCCCTGCAAGCCCTTATTATGCGCAGGGCTATTTCTCCTCTATTGGCAATGAGAATTTTTTTAAACATGATTATTGATTTGAACTGTTTTCTCCCGACAAAAAATAAATTTCTTTCATTAATCTGTCTGTCGCTTCTCTCAAGCTTTCGTAGTCCAACTCTTGTTTAAAGTATAGGGGTTTCCCGACGTTAATGCGGAGGGGAAAGCGCCTGGGCTCTTTATTTTTATATATTAATGCCATAGGAACTATGGGCACTCCACTTCTTATGGCCATTTCCGCAGCTCCTGTTTTGCCCCCTAGAATCTCTTTCTTCTTATTTCTGGTCCCTTCGGGATAAATAATAATTATTCCTCCTTTTTTTAATGATTCCACCGCTTTTTCCAAAACTTTTCTTTTGTCTTTGGCTTTTCTGTTTACCGGAATAGTCTCGGCTGCCCAGTAAAAAAAACTTGCCACTAAAAACTCCAAAATATTATCTCTCTTCCCAATGAAATGAACTTTTTCCAGGCTGCCCTCTACGGGAAAAGGGACAAAAAAATGGTCGAGATTGCTTTGATGGTTTACGGCTAAAACAAAATTCGTATCTTTGGGAATATTTTCCAGCCCCTTGATTTCTTCAATGTGAGGACTGAGTACGGGTTTTAAAAATTTTTTGGCGAAAAAACAAAAAGCAGGCTTCATAATTTTTTAGAAGAAACTTTTTGTTTCTTTTATAATTTCTTCTATTATCTCCTGGCAGGATTTTATTTCCGAAATTCCGCCGGCACAAAGCCCGCAAAGCAAAAGAGTTTGATTGATGTCTCCGGAATTAGCTTTGGATCCTGCAAACTTATCGGCCCTTAGTTCTTCCGGAAAAGGATTCTTTTCTTCCAGTTTTTTTATTTTTTTAGAAAGCTCATTTTCAATCACCCGTACAGGATGCCCTGTAAACCTGCCTACAACCGTGATATTCTCATCGCTTGCCTCTAGGATGGCTTTTTTGTAATTTTCGTGAACCTGGCATTCCTTGCTCGCCAAAAATCTCGTGCCCAATTGAACTCCGTCTGCTCCCAGTAAAAATGCGGCAGCAGCGGTTTTTCCGTCGTAAATTCCGCCTGCGGCAATAAGGGGTATATTTTTTAAAACTTCTTTTGCCTGGGGGATCAGGGTCAGAGTGGTTGCTTCGCCGATATGCCCTCCTGATTCCATCCCCTCAACCACCACCGCATCAGCGCCATTGTCTTCCATTTTTTTCGCCAGCCGAGCTAGGGCGACCACCGGAATAATTTTAACCCCGGCCGCTTGGAGATAGGGAAAAACCGGCAATGGATTCCCTCCTCCGGTAAAGACAACCGGCACCCTATATTTAATAATTACTTTTACCAAATCAGCCACGCCCGGATTTTGCATTAAAAGATTGACCCCGAACGGTTTGTCTGTTAAGTTTTTGGTCTTCTTTATTTCTTCTTCTAGCCAGGAGGCTGGTAAAAAACCAGAGCCGATTATTCCCAATCCTCCGGCGTTAGAAACAGCGGAAACTAAAATCGATTCTGATATTCCGGCCATTCCTCCTTGAATTATAGGATATTGAATGCCTAAAAGATTGTTGAGTTTTTGATTGGACATTTTATTTTTTAGCGTATTTTTGTTCAAATTCTTTCTTGTCGACAATGGCAACCGAAAATCTCACTTCGCACTTCAAATCATTTTCGACAAGCGCCTCTGCCTTAACATGGGCTATTTTATCGTTGTAAATCCCCAAAACTTCGGCATTTAATTTTATCTTATCTCCGGGAAAAATTGATTTGTAAAATTGAGCTCCCCGGACATCATAAGCCAAAAAATGATATTTTTCGTGGTTTTCTCCTATTTTCTTTCTCAAAATAACGGTAGAAATCTGAGCTAGGGCCTCGATCACCAAGACGCCGGGCATAATAGTAAAATCCTTGAAATGACCCTTGAAATAATAATCATCTTTTGATGTTTGATAAAATCCGGAAATGGTATTTTCTCCCATCTCCTCAATCCCGTGAACAAATAAAAACGGATCGTCGTAAGGTATGATTTTTTTAATTTCTTCTTTGTTAAAAAGCATAAATTATACGGCCAATCCGCCGTCAATGGTTATTACTTCGCCGGTGATAAAATCCGCCTCTTTGGAAGCCAAGAAAGCAATCAAGCTTGCCACTTCTTCCGGTTTCCCGAACCGTCCCAGTGAAGTAAAATTTTTAATGGCTACTTTCATTTCCTCGCTTAAGTTTTCCGTAAGCCGGGTTTCGATAAAGCCCGGCGCAACGGCGTTAACCGTAACCCCGAACCTGCCCACCTCTTTGCTTAATGATTTGGTAAAACCAATAATTCCGGCCTTGGCAGCAGCATAATTTGCCTGGCCAAAATTACCCTTTAGCCCGACAATTGAAGAAATATTAATTATTTTTCCTCTGCTTTGAATAATCAAAGGCAAAGCGGCTTTAGTAGAATTAAAAACTCCGGTCAAATTTATATCTATCACCCTCTGCCACTCTTCGCTGGTCATTTTGGCCAGGGTTCTGTCCTGGACTATCCCGGCGTTGTTGACCAGAACATCCAAACCTCCGAATTCTTTCTGAACCTCTTGGATCATTTTTTCCGTTTCTTCAAACTTGGAAACGTCGGCAAAAAAATATTTCGCATGACCGCCAGCTTTCTCAATCTCTTCTTTTGTTCTTTTTAAATTTTCTTCCTGGGATTCGATATCGTTTAAGGCAATTTTTGCTCCCGAAGAAGAAAACTTTAAAGCTATTGCCTTTCCAATTCCCTGGGAAGATCCTGTTATTAAAACAATTTTATCTTTTAGCATGTTAAATTTTTTTCCTGCCAAAAGGCAGAAAAGGAATGATTAATAATAATTTTAAAAATTCTCCTAAAACAAAAGGATAAAGCCCGACAATCAATAATTTTTCCAAGCCGACAAACGGATACAGCCATAAAAGTCCGGGCAAATAAATTGCCGCTTC
>JAPLXK010000034.1 GCA_026396095.1 Candidatus Nealsoniibacteriota bacterium
AAATTAACCTCTAAAAAACGGGGCTGGCTTAAATCATAGGCACCAGCACACGAAAAGACGCTGAGAAGAAGCAAGCCTCCTAAAATTATAAAAACAGATTTTTCTCCTTTATTATTCATCCTTAACAAAACGTCCAAAGTAAATTAACTTTGGACGCTTTATTTAAAAATTTCCGGAAATCCTCGAATTAAGCTTTGCCCATTATTCTAAACATCTTTGTTCCGCATTTTGGGCAGGTTCCGGTCATGGCTCTTCTCTTTGTTCCTCCTTTTCCCTTCATTGCAACTTCTTTAGCGCCTGTGATTTCCCTTTTGGCTTTACATTTTACGCAATAAGCTTCCATAAAAATTTTGATTAGGGTTAAATTTCTCAAAAACGACCTTTTCCACAGATTGATTAAGCTTAATTTAAGCGTAAAACTAAGTCAAGCCCCTTAATTCCCCTTTATCTTATTTCGCAAACTTCGAAAAATCGGAAAATTTCTTTTTTAATATCCGAAAGAAACTCTTTGGGATATGGTTTAATCTTCTCTAGCTTGGAATTAATCATTTTTTCCGCCCGAAAACTCTGAAGATAATACTTTTTGGCAGGACTAATCCACTTTACGATTTTTATAATATCTTCTTTTGAATGAATCGTAGGTACTATTGTGGTCCGGAATTCATAATCAACCTTATTCTGCTTTAAAATATCTATGCTTTTCTCTATATCTCCGACATTAATGACTTTTCCGACCGCTTTTTCATAATTCTCTTTAGGCGCCTTTATGTCCATTGCTATATAATCAACCAATTTTTCTTTTATTAATCTTTTAAGCATTCCCGGATTTGATCCGTTTGTATCAAGCTTGACCAAATAGCCTAATTTTTTTATTTTTCTAATAAAAACCGGCAAATCTTTGTTAAGGGACGGCTCCCCTCCGCAAACAGTTATCGCTTCAAGCAGCCCTTTTCTCTCTTTCAAAAAGGAAAAAAAATCTTTTTGGGAAATGCGCGGCTGGTTTTTAATCTTATCAGGAAGGACCAGCTCAGCCGAATAGCAGAACGGACAACGAAAATTACAGCCTATTAAAAAAACCGTGGCCGCTAGGCGGCCTGGATAATCAATGAGTGTGGTTTTCTGCAAACCGCCTATTTCTATTTTTGATACGGAACGGGAAGAAAATCCTGCCCGACTAGAGGTTTTCATTATTTTGCGGCCATGGCTTTGGCGACCTTAAATTCTTTTCTTTCCTTGTATTCCTGCTGTTTCCCGACGTTCCATTGCGATATCGGACGCAGATAGCCTACTACCCTAGAATAAACCTCGCAGGGCTGTTTTATGGCGCACTGGGGACAATAAAAATGTTCTCCGGAGATATAGCCATGAGTAGGACAAATTGAAAAGGTAGGAGTAATGGTGATATATGGAAGACTGAAGTTTTCAAAAATTTTCCTGACCAAAACCTTTACTGTGTTGATGTCGGGCAATCTTTCTCCAAGGAAAACATGCATCACCACTCCACCTGTGTATTTGCATTGAATTTCATCCTGAAGTTTTAGGGCCTTGAAAACGTCATCCGTATACCCCACGGGAAGCATTGTTGAGTTGGTATAATACGATACGCCATTTTTTCCGGCTGAAATTATTTCCGGATATTTTTCTTTGTCCTTCTGGCACAGCCTGTAAGAGGTTGATTCCGAAGGCGTAGCTTCCAGATTATATATATTGCCCGTTTCCTGCTGATATTTGATCAGCTTCTTTCTCATAAAATCCATTACCTCCAAAGAGAATTTTATTCCCCTGCGGCTGCCAATATTTTCCCCGAGAAAATTAAGCAAGGCTTCGTTCATTCCCACCAGGCCTATGGTTGAAAAATGATTGGCATAATATCCTCCCCGGGCTTTTTTAATGTCAGCCAGATAAAACCTTGAATAGGGATAAAGTCCTTTGGAAATAAAACTTTCTATCGTCTTTCTCTTGATTTCTAGGCTTTCTTCGGCTAAATCCATTACCTTCCCCAGTCTTTCGAAAAATTCTTTCTTGGTCTTGGAAAGATATCCAATTCTTGGAAAATTTATTGTGACAACTCCAATGCTTCCGGTTTTGCTTCCGCTGCCGAAAAGACCTCCCCCTCCCCGATTGTATAAATCACTTAACTGCAAGCGCAGGCGGCAGCACATGCTTCTTACGTCTTCCGGTTTCATATCGGAATTAATATAATTGGCAAAATAATTGATCCCGTATTTGGCCGAGGCTTCAAAAATACAGTCAAAGGCCGGATCGTCCCAGGGAAAATCTTTGGTTATATTAATCGTAGGAATGGGAAAATGAAAAGGTCTGCCCGATTTATCTCCCTCAACCATCACCTCGTAAAGAGCTTTATTAAATATTTTCATCTCTTCTTCAAACTCTCCGTAGGTTTCTTTCTGGGGCTGTCCGCCGATGATTACCGGCTGCTTTGCAAAAACAGGAGACGGCTTCAAGTCTAAGGTGATGTTTGAAAAAGGAGTTTGAAATCCCACTCTGGTGGGAATTGACATATTAAACAAAAATTCCTGCATCGCTTGCTTCACCTGCTGATAATTCAAATTGTCATAACGGATAAAAGGAGCAAGCAGTGTGTCAAAGTTTGAAAAAGAAACAGCTCCTGCCGTTTCTCCCTGGAGAGTGTATAAAAAATTCACCGTGTGGCCCAAGGCTACCCTTAAATGTTTTGCCGGCTTCGCCTCAACTTTTCCGGTTACTCCGCCAAAACCTTTTGTCAACAAATCGTACAAATCCCAGCCTGCACAGTAAGGAGCCAACGTGTCTAGATTGTGCAAATGAAAATCTCCCGATTCGTTTGCATCTCTGATTTCTTTGGGATAAATTTTATTTAACCAATATTTTTTAACAATGTAAGAAACTCCGTAATGATTAAGTCCCTGGAGAGAAAATGCCATATTGGCATTTTCCTGAACCTCCCAATCAAGTTTTTCCAAGTACTGGTCAATTCTGTCCACCGCTTCTTCGCTTATGGTTTCAACTTCTCTGATTCTTCTTCTCTGCTCCCTGTAAAGAATGTAAGCGCGGGCTGTCTCAACTAATCCCTCCAGAATCAAAACTTCTTCAACAATGTCCTGGATCTGCTCAACATCGGGAATTTCATCTTTTTTAAATCTTCTGTCTAAAATTTTAATGACTCTGTCGGAGGCTCTTTTAGATTTTACTCCGTCTCCCTGCCCGGCAGCTGTAATGGCTTTGAAAATCGCACCGGTAATTTTGTTTTGGTCAAAAACAACAATGCTTCCGTCCCTTTTTTTAATTTTACTAACCTTGTTTTCCGACATGGCAGTTAAAAAATGCTTTTAAGAATTATTTAGGAAATTTATAGATTACTTTATTCTATACTTTAAAAAAAATGCCGACAAAAGTTGTCAATTCTCGTTAAAAAAAGAGGGTTTTCCACACCCCGAAAAATTTTTGCCAAATTTTTTGATGTAAAAAAATTTAAAACTGCAAAAATTTCCTGAAATTCGCCACGGAGCGCACCTCTCTGATTATTTTACAAAAAGTCCGCAAACGCATTGCCCTTTTTCCTGAATTTCTTTTTCTAAAAATGTGCAAGGACAAATTTTTGAATCGTCTTCTTCTTTTTTTCCTGAAACTCTGCGGCAGGGACAGTACTTAGCGCCGTATTTTTCTTCGTTTGCCAATAAACCTTTCATCAAGCTTCTCACTATTTCTTTATCGGTATTTATTTTAATTCCTTTTTCTTCCGCCAGGGTTTGATAATGCTTAATTAGATCTTCAACTTTTTGATCGTCACTCTGAACTGATGTTTTGACGGTTTCAACACCGCTTTTTTCGTTATTGTTTTTTAACAAATTTAAATTTTTTTCCAGCCACTCTCTTATTGTCGGCTCCGGTATAGCCCCGACAAAACCGTCCAGAGATTCTCCGTTTTTAAAAAGCGCTACAGTAGGAATGCTTTCAATGCCAAATTGTTTGGAAACAACGGGATTGCTGTCTATGTTTATTTTTGTAAAAATAATTTCTTCTTCAAACTCTTTGGATAA
>JAPLXK010000013.1 GCA_026396095.1 Candidatus Nealsoniibacteriota bacterium
CAGCTGCAAAAAATGGCCGTCGGGGTAGAGGTGGCGGTGGGAGCCTTTTTTAATGGGGAAGATTTTATTTATCCTGTCAATATAAATTTTGAACATAAAAAATTATTTCCCGGCGATATAGGTCCCTACACTGGCGAGATGGGAACTCTTATGTTTTGGTCCCCGTCTAACGAGATATTCAGAAGCACGCTGTTAAAGATAAAATCGGAGCTGGCCAAATCAGGCTATGTGGGGTACATTGACATTAATTGTATAGCCAATGCAAAAGGCATTTATCCTTTGGAGTTTACTTCAAGATTTGGATATCCCACGATAAGCATTCAGATGGAGGGGATAACTATTCCTTGGGGAGAATTTCTTTATAAATTAGCGAAAAAAGAGCCGATTGACCTGAAAATAAAAAAAGGATTTCAGATGGGCGTTGTTGTAGCTGTTCCTCCCTTTCCTTTTGACGACAAGAAAGAAGCGTTTATCTACAAAGATCTTTCAATACTTTTCAAAAAAAATAATTACGACGGTATTCATTTGGGAGATGTTAAAAAAATTAACGAAACCTGGAGCGTGGCAGGCGAGTCGGGATACGTTTTGGTCGTAACGGGCTCCGGTCCGACCGTTGACGATACGAGAAAGCAAGTTTATTCCAGATTGAATAATATTGTTCTTCAGAACATGTTTTACAGGACAGATATAGGGCTTAAATGGTATAAAGATTCTGACAGACTGCAAACCTGGGGCTATCTTTACTAGGACGATGATGTACGGTATAAGGAAAATATTTCTGGGTTACCAACGCTTGAAGATGTTCAAAAATTCATAATGTCGCTCTTTAAAAACTGGACGGAAGGCCCGTTTGGGGTGCCGGGACAATGTTCCGTTAGTATTGATAGTCGTCGCAAAGATTTTTTTCCGGCAGACCATTATCTGTGTTCCTTAAAAATTGGAATAGAGATATCTGAAAGATTCGGGCTTCAAAGGGGGTTATGTTTTACTTGGGCCATGCCCGATCATTCCCTTAAGGTCTCCGACAAGCGGAAGGAGAAGCTTTTTTACGAAAAATGGCCGAAAGAAAATATTTCAGAACAAACGATGAAAGAATTTTCAGAAATGGTCTACGACCTAATACTTATTCAAAACGGCTATTCACCTTCTTAACTTATTGGCTTGGACAACTCCAAGTCTTTTTCTTTTTGTCTTATGTCGTGTTAAAATAAATAAATTATTAATAGCCCGGTCTTAATTAGTATAATAAATTACTTGAAAACATTGCAGCTGTTTTTCTCCTGTGGTATTCTAATAAAAGTTTTGATTAAAGGTTGACGTTTAAAAAGTCTAAATATTAACTAAAATTTTTTCAACATGAAATATAAAATAAATAAAGACAAGTGCGTCGGTTGCGGACTTTGCATTGTTGAATGCGAAGGAGGGACCGAATTAAAAGACGACGGCAAGGCGGAAGTTGTCGACAGCGACAAATTGGAAAAATGCAACGGAGAAAAGGTTTGTCCTTACGGAGCAATAGAAAAAGAATAATAATTTTTTCCATGATTGAACTTACAGACCAAAATTTTGAAAAAGAAGTTATAAATAATTCCAAGCTTGTATTGGTTGATTTTTATACTATCTGGTGTCCTCCTTGCAAGGTACTGGCCCCGATTTTGGAAAAATTATCGCAAGAGTTTAAAGAGGAAGTTATTTTTACTAAAATAAACATAGACAGCAATCCTGTTGTTTCCCAACAATTTGGTATCGAAAGTATTCC
>JAPLXK010000019.1 GCA_026396095.1 Candidatus Nealsoniibacteriota bacterium
GGATAAAGGAACTTCTGGATGCCTGAGACGCCCTTGTAGGTAAATATTTGCTGCATATTGATACATAGGTTAAACATTTACCCCTAATTTTACCAGATTTCGGTAATATAGGGGTGTTACCTATGTATCTCATCTTCTCCAGTGCCGCGCTGGCTCATAATAAAACAGTTAAAAGATAATCCATTATACAATAAAAAATAGCCAGGAGAGGGATTCGAACCCACGGCCTACTGTTTACAAAACAGTTGCTCTACCGCTGAGCTATCCTGGCGTAATTATTTCTTGGTTAAATTTTTAAGTTTTTTCCAGTAATTGTCTTTTTCAAGAGTACTTCTTTTTTTGGCTCTTTCTCTCAGCGTCTGAAGCCAATTTGAAGTCTTGTGGTCAATCTTTAAAACCAGAACTCTGACTTTAGAAAGTATTTTTTGCAATAATGTTTCCAAGGAAAACCTCTTGGAAGGAGTTAATTTCCTGACCAGAGTTGATCCTTTTAATTTTTCGAATAAGTCCTTGGCTTTGGCTGATGTCTTTATTTTATGAACCAGGCTTTTGACCAGGTGCATATCCGCTATTCTTTTGAAAAAGTTTTTAAGAGCTAAAAATGTCCCTTTCCCTGTTTTTAAAAAAAATCCCTGCCAGGTGAAGTAAGAAGATGCTGTTTCCGGCAATTCGACGAGAACGGGAACTTTACGGAATAAAATCACGCCTATTCCCATTAGGCCTGCTAAAAAAACAGAGAAAGCGATTATGTCAACAATCATGATAGTTTAAATATCGTAGCGGATAGATCTCTTAACTACAATATTTTCCCCGACCTTAGCGACAAAATCATCAATAAGGTCTTTTATTGTTTTGCTGGTATCTTTTATCCAAGCCTGCTCCAAAATAGGCGACTCCTCCCCCATCGCCGCTATTTGCAAGCATATTTCGTGCGCTAAATTCTGAAAATCATTTGATTTTCCGACAAAATCTGTTTCGCAATTAAGCTCCAGAAGCACCCCGACTTTTTTGTTTGGATGAATATAGCTTTCAATAATACCCTGCAGGGCTTGGCGGCAGGACTTCTTCCCGGCCAGGTCTTTACCCCTTTTTTTAAGAATTTCCTTGGCTTTCTTGAAATCGCCACCAGCTTCTTTCAAAACATGGCTGCAATCGGTTATTGAGGCCGCAGTTTCTTCTCTCAATTGTTTTACCTGGTCAATTGTTACCATGTTTTATTTAGCAATTTCTTTTGGTTTCGCATTTAATATCGCTTCTTTTACTTTTTCCAATATGTATCTTAAGGAGGTTATCGCGTCGTCGTTGGCCGGGATGGGATAATCAGCCAGATTGGGATCAACATTGGTGTCTGCTATTCCTATCACCTTTACTCCTTTTGCTTTTGCCTCTCTAATCGCCAATATTTCCTTTTTCATATCGGAAATAAAAATAGCATCAGGAACCCTGGTCAGACTTTTAATGCCTCCGAACCTCATCTGAAGTCCTTTTATTTCCCGGTCAAAAATGGCTTTTTCCTTTTTGGTGTATTTTTCCAGCTCCCCGCTATTTCTCTTGTTTTCCAGATCCTTAAAGTAATCTATTCTTTTTTTAATGGTTTCGAAGTTGGTAAAAGTCCCGCCCAGCCATCTTTCGCTCACATAGGGCAATCCGCACTCCTCGGCGGTGTTTTTCAGCAATTCCTTAACCTGGACTTTTGTGCCCACTAGAAGAAGGATTTTCCCCTCTGAAACAATGTCTTGGATGAAATCCAAGGCTTCTTTAAGTTTTTCCGTTGTTTTTTCCAAATCAATGATGGAAATAGAATTCCTTGTTCCGGCCAAATAGGAATTCATTTTGGGGTTGATTTTTGAAGTTTTGTGCCCGAAATGCAAACCGGCCTGAGCCATTTCCTCAGCGCTAATCTTTATTTCTGATTTTTTTTCTTTTTTGGTCATAACATATATATATCACGATTAAAAAAAGAAGGCAAGAACGAGGCTTGATTTTTTAAAAGATGCCTGATAGAATAAATTCAATGAAAAAAGACATCCATCCAAAATATTATCCCAGCGCCCGGGTGCAATGCGCCTGTGGCAATACTTTTACCGTAGGTTCAACCAAGGAATTCATAGAGGTGGAGGTTTGTTCCCAATGCCACCCTTTTTACAGCGGACGGGAAAAAATGGTTGATACCATGGGCCAGGTTCAAAAATTCAGAAAGAAATTGGCGAAGAAAGAGGAGATGAAAAAGAAAAAGTAACGTGCAGGATATAAAAAACGTAAAAAAAGAATACGAAGAAGTCTTAAATCAACTCAGCGACCCTGAGTTGGTTTCTAATTGGGACAAATTCGAAGAACTTAACAAAAGAAAGGGGTTCCTGGAAAAAGTTATTGAAAAAGAAAAAGAGATAGAGGAATTAAAAAACAAGATTCAGGAGAATAAGTCAATCTTGGGCTCAAAGGAAGACCCCGAGCTTTCTTCCCTGGCTGAGGAGGAAATGTCTCAACTGTTAGAAAAGCAAGTCTTTTCACAAAAAGAATTGGAAAAAATGCTTAATCAGAAGGAGAGTCCGGAAACGCCGAAAGCAGTAATTATAGAAATAAGGGCTGGTGCAGGTGGCGACGAAGCGGCTATTTTTGTGGCTGATTTGTTCAGAATATACTCAAAATACGCCGCATTAAATGGATGGCAGCAAAGGATTCTTGACTCCAGGCCCAGCGATATAAACGGATTTAAAGAAATTGTTTTTGAACTAAAAAACGGCGATGTTTTTTCCAAAATGAAATACGAATCAGGGGTACACCGCGTTCAAAGGATACCAATAACGGAAAAAGCCGGAAGAATTCATACCTCCACCGTTTCAGTGGCCATTTTGGTAAAACCGAAAAAAACGGAAATCAAAATAAAGCCAGATGAAATGAAAAT
>JAPLXK010000046.1 GCA_026396095.1 Candidatus Nealsoniibacteriota bacterium
GGTTTACCCAAGATGAACAAGCAATATTTTGTAAAACATCATTTTTATAAATTCCAATGATTTTAGCGGGAGCCCAACCGGAAAAATCTCTGGTAACAGCGGCATTAACCCAAGTATTGTTGGAAAAAAACCTGGTAGGCGTAGCATTACAGGAAGAATTTGAGCACTTGGTGATCATGAGGTTCCCGTCCGTGTTGTTCCGGTAAGAGATAATCGGCAGGCCGTCAAAACCAATGGCTATGGAAGAATCGTAACCGGTCATGTCAGTATCAGCAATCTGGTTAGTGGTGTTCCCTGAAGAGCAGGAAACATTGCCGCACTTGGTGATCATGAGGTCCCCGTCTGTGTTGTTCCGGTAAGAGATAATCGGCAGGCCGTCAGAGGGGATGGCAATGGAAGACTCATAACCGGTCATGTCAGTATCAGTAATTTGGGTGGTAATGTTGGTCGAGGTGGCGGAACAGGAAGCGTTGCTGCACTTGGTAATCATGAGATCACCGTCTGTGTTGTTCCGGTAAGAGATAATCGGCAGGCCGGAAGTGGCAATGGCGATGGAAGACTCATAACCGATCATGTCAGTATCAGCAATCTGGATGGTGGTGTTCCCTGAAGAGCAGGAAACATTGCCGCACTTGGTGATCATGAGATCACTGTCTGTGGCATTCCGGTAAGAGATAATCGGCAGGCCGTCTGTGCCAATGGCGATGAAAGTCTCATAGCCGGTCATGTCAGTATCAGTAATCTGAGTGGTGGTGTTTCCCGAAATACAGTTCCAGGTGCCGCACTTAGTAATCATAAGGTCGCCATCGGTGTCATTCATATAAGAGATAATCGGCAGGCCGTCTGTGCCAATGGCAATGGAAGTATAGCTACCAACATTATCAGTATTAGCAATCTGAGTGGTATTGTTTCCTGAAGAACAATAATCATTGCCACACCTGGTAATCATAAGGTCGCCATCGGTGTTATTCATATAAGAGATAATCGGCCAGCCGAGAGCGCTTCTAGTAAGGGAAGTATAGCTACCAACATTATCAGTATTAGCAATCTGGGTGGTAGTGTTGTTAGAATTGTCAGAACAGGAATTGACGCCACACCTGGTGAACATAAGTTTTCCGACGGTATTATCCATGTAAGAGATAATCGGGTGGCCAGAATAGTCGATACTAATGGAAGAACCCTGACCAACATCATTAATATTAGTAACTTGGGTACTAATGGTCGTAGTGGGAGTATAGCATGTCATATACGGCGCGTTATTGCCGCCTCCTGAGCCCTGATAATAAGATAAGCTACCGTCGGGTTCCATGGTTAAATCAAACTCTCCACCATAAGCTTTTGCTACCAGGGTTTGCCGGCTCTTGGCGACATTAGTTGGAAAGGCCCAGAAAGAAATATTTAGATCGTAGATAAGCTGCAAGGAAGAAGAGTTGGGTACGCTAATATAGTCATTGATGCCGTCAAAGCTAAGACTCCCGCTTCCCTCGTCTCTAAAAGGCGAAAGCACGTTTGGATAGGTTGATGTGCTGCCATCAGGATTAATACGATAAAGATTATAATAAACACTGGGGCTGGTGTTGGTGCTGGTCCAAGAAAAAGTTGGGCAAGGACATATATTAATTCTTGAACAATTGTAAGAATCGTCTAGGTTTAAAGTGGGAACACTGGGCGTCTCAATCCACGCAGCTGTTATGAAAACCGGTAAAAAAATTAACAAAGAAAAGGCCAGAAAGATAAATTTTTTCTCAAATTTTTTCATTGTTGTAATTTAATTTTAATTTTTAACAATAAATTTTTTAATTATAAGAAAAAATTAGAATTCTCTCGGCAAAGACCTGGCCTGAGATGCCTCAAACTCCAGGGCCTGGCTGATGTCCTGGTTAGCAATCACTTCAATGTAATCGCCGACTTTTATGTCGCTAAAAGTCATCGGAGTTTCTACGGGCGCTTTTCCTGTTTCTCCTTCTTGGGAAACAAAAGTCAGCCGGCTAAACCTGGTGGCTGAGGTGATGTTTACCTTTCTGGTTTCTTTTTTCTGAATAGGCTTGCCACTGTCATTAAGTTGAGGGATGGACGCTTCTAAAATAAAGGAGTTTTTGTCCAGCTCTTGGACCAGTCCTGCCAGATTGTAAAGAACCTTTGGAATGATAATCTTTTGAGCTTCTTGCCCTGTTTTCGGCTGGCCAAATAATCCGAATTTTTGTTTTAAAAAAAATATTCCTATTATTAAAATTAATATAGAGATGACCGCTATTAAAATAATAGTTTTAGAGGATCTTCCGGCTAAGGGGCTGGATTTTAATTCCGACCCCTGGCCTGATGCTCCGCTTTGATTTATTGTAACCATTGTTAGTTTTTAATATTTAAAATAATAATTCTTAGACCTTTTATTATTAATATATTATATAAAATACCAATATATAAGTAAAGCACCATGGCGACCATACCTAATTGGTGCTATAATTAAAGCCGTGCAGTAGCCTTTTATAATCAAATATCGATATTATTCTAAAATTATATAAAGAACATGGACCCATCGCCTAATTCTTATGAAGACAAGCCCTCTTCTTTCTATAGCCGAATATTATGGATCGCGCTTATTGTGGTTGAATTTTTGCTTGGATTTCGTTTTGCGCTAAAGTTCATAGGATTAGATGCAAATACCGGTCTTACCGAACTTGTCTATAAGATTACCCAGCCCCTTGCTTCTCCGTTTTTGGCAGCGCTGGGGGTCTATAGGGAGGAAGGGAGCGTACTGGAATGGACAACGCTAATTGCAATGGTAGTCTATTGGATTATTGCCTGGGCAATCATTAAAATATTCTTAACCGACCAGGCCGTATCAACTCCTGAATCAGAACGAAAGCTTAAATAGGATAATTATCAAAAAAATTTATTGTTTTAGAATCTTAAAAAGATTATAATATATAAAATGGAAAATATACTCATAATATCGCAAATAATATTTTACTCTGTTTTTTCTCTGGCAATAATCGTGCTGGGTTTTTTAACGGCTGTTGTTGCTTATCATTTAGTAAGCATAGTTAAAGAATTAGAGGTAATATCCAAGGATCTGCATGACGCATCGGGCGAAGCGAAAGAAAAAATAAAAGATATTATAGAAAGATTGTCGTCTTTGCCAGTTCTCTCGTTTTTATTGAATAAAAAGAAAAAAAAGGAGGAACCAAAAAAGGCCGGAAAAAAACAAATAAAAAATGAAAAAAATGAAAGGAAATAAATTATCACTTTTGGAAGGCGCTGTAATCGGTACGGCATTGGGCGTTACGGCCGGATTATTTTTGGCTTCCAAAAAAGGCAAGCAATTGCAAAAAAATATAAATCAGAAAACGGTTGAGTTCTATGCATATATTGCACCAAAACTAAAAAAAATTAAAAAACTGGGGGAGAAAGAATATATCGCATTCGTAGAAACCGCTGCGAAAAACTACAGCAAAGCTAAAAAGTTTTCTGCCGTAGAAACAAAAATACTGTTGGCGGAAGCAAAAAAAGCCTGGAAGCATCTTAAGAAACACGCCTCGTAAGCTTTAAAAACATAAAAACCCGCTCTTCCGAGCGGGTTTTTGTATTAAATGAAAATTATTTCTCTATCTGACTAATTTTAAAGCCATGTAATAGCCTTGTGGTTTTTGGCAAAGAGGACATTTCTCCGGAGCGCTGGTCCCTTTATGTATATATCCGCAGTTTAAGCATTTCCACTCTGTTTCATTTTCGCTTTTAAATAGTATCCCCTTTTCCAGCCTATCGGCCAAGATGTCGTATCTCTCGGCATGCTTTTCTTCAACCTCGCTGATTTCCTTAAATAAATCGGCGATTTCTTTTTCCCCCTCCTCTCGTGCAATTTTTTCAAAACTGGGATACATTGTTCCGAATTCGTATTTCTCTCCGGCAGAAGCATTTCTTAAATTTTCTAAAGTTTTACCAAGGGGATGAATATCGTAGGTATTTGTCATTTCCGCCCTGTCATTTAATTTCTCCAGTTCCTCCTGGGCATGAGCCCTCTCATTGTCAGCTGTTTCTTCAAATACCTTGGCTATCCAAACCAAGCCTTCTTTCATGGCAATTTCAGCATAAAAAGTATATTTATTTCTTGCCATTGATTCTCCGGCAATGGCTTTTAATAAGTTTTCGTATGTTTTTTTCATATTTTTAAATTAAACGACCCTTCTAAAGTTTATTTAATTATATCAAAAAATAACAGTTTCTTAGAATCCGCAAGTCGGCTGATCGCTAGGGCAATTACCTCCTAAGCAACAACCTGGATAAGCATATGACTGACTGCCATGCGCTCTACAGGGGCCTGAAATACACCAATAAACACTGCTTTGACAATCAAAAAGGTCCGCCCAACTTTCATGAGGAACATAATTCCCACCGGCTGGATCGCAAAAACGAACGCTTAACTGATAAACCAGTGCTGTGCCGTGGCCAACATCAGCTAAAGACCCTGCGCAACCAGAGACTCTATCAGGATCATTACTATCTGCTACCCAATAATCCCAATCATAAACGCTCCCCGGCCAAGGGGCTCCTGGCCAGGACGGTTTAGTAGAAAGATATTGCTCCAGGCCTGAGGGCAACCCCCTGTTGACATCGCAAGGATATTTGTCGCCGTGGTCCGAAGAGTATAATTCCAGTGCCGTTATAATTTGTTTTGCTTCCGTTTTTTCTCTTGCTTGATATGCCTTTCTTCTTGAATCCTGCACTGAAACCAAAATCACAGAAGACAAGAGCCCTAGTATGCTTATTACTATTAAAAGTTCAATAAGAGTAAATCCTTGATTTTTTTTCATTATCTATTTGTGGTAATTATTGTCTTTAATTTTACCAAAAAGGTCCGTTCGGCAAAAACATCAATGTTTAATATTTATTAAGGGTGATGGTAAAAAGATTTACCACGGGGACGATAAGCAAGAATATAAAAAGAGGCATATTGTCGCTGGAATTATTAGATAGAAAAGATATTACAAAAATAACCTGAGCTAAGCTTAAAATAACCGCTAACGTTTTAATGATTTTTTTGGCCATGATGTTTGTATGTTTAATTAATTGTTAGCTTCTTATGTGGTTTTTAAATCCTCCCTCATCCCGTGGATGATAAGATTAAATTCTCAAAAACACCTTTTAATCAAAAAATGATATAAGATACTTGTCTATTTCGCGCTGGTCAAGGTCGTAAAAATTATTCCCTTCTTGGTGCAGCCTGTCAGCCAGCGCCCTTCCCACGAATCTCCAGTGCCAAGGCTCAAACTGATAATATTGGTTATTCTCCGGATAAGAAAGAATAAAGCCGTATTTATAAGCGTTTTCCAAAAGCCACTGATAGGTCGGCGTTTTCTCAAAACCTAAATAGCTCGCTCCTATTTTGGATGTGGTAAGATCAACGGTTGTGCCGAGCTGATGCTCTGAATACCCCTGATCTGCGCTGAATTTATTGGCGCCGGAACCGTAAATAAAAGTATAGGACGATTTCAACTCGCTCTGCTTTCCAAACGATCGGTAAGCTGAAATGATTTCAATATCCGTACTGACGTTCTCCGCAGCCGTCAGCAAGTTTTCTAAAAAGGGCCAGATTCTTTCATAAATCAAATAATCTTCCTTGGGATTATAGGTATATTTTGAATCTATCTTGATAAACATCTCGGGCACGTAATTTTCGTTTAAAAAATAAACTTTTGAATATTTTTCAAGCAGTTCGGGGTCTATTTGTTTTAATTTTTCCAACATTCCAACCGTGCCCTGGATTCCCTGGATTTGCGAGGAAAGATAATCCAATCTGTTGCGCTCTTCATTGTATTTTAATTCAAAATCATCTCTTTCGCTTTTTGTTTTGGAAAGCTCTTCTTTAATAGAATCGATGGTCGCCTGAAGGCCTCTTGTTGTTGAAGCAAAGTTTTCCCTGGTCAGAGAAAGCTCCGACTCAAGATTAATCTTGTTTTTTTTCAATTGGTATGCTTGATATCCTAAAAATCCGACTGCTCCTAAACCGATTATCATTATCGCGATCAAAAAAATATCTAATTTGGTTTTTTTCATAAAATAACTATATCACATTTTGTCTGTAAAAATTACTTGCTTTAATTCTATCAAAAAATCGCCTGCTTGGCGATTTTTTCTAACACACTTCGCGCTGTTAAATAAAAATAAATAAATTAAAAAATATTTAAAGATTTCAATATAACCATCCAAATCATGCTGACAACCACAGAACCACAAATAAATCCAGACAAAGAGGAGGCAATCACTTGGCCAAATTTAAAATTGTATTGCCTGTTTTCTTCTGAAATAAAATCTCGCGCAATTTTATTCATGTTTATTGTAATGATTTTAATATAATTAACCTGTATTAAGGTAGAGGGTGTATTATGTTAATTTATTATATCACAAAGATGCGTCAAGCATTCAATTCTTTTTATATGCTTAACCTTAGTCAAACAAAAACCCCCTTATCAGGGGGTTTTTGCATAAACGATGTTACCATCTATCTCTGTTGTCTCCGCCGAATCCTCCTCTGTCGCCGCGAAATCCTCCTTGGCGAGGAGCTCTTGCTTCCATAGGACGAGCCTCGTTCACGGTAACCTTTCTTCCTTCAAGTTCCTTGCCATTGAACATTTCAATGGCTTTCTGGGCTTCTTCCTCGGATGACATTTCCACGAAGCCGAATCCTTTTGAACGGTTAGTCATCTTGTCTATGATGATTGTGGCCGATTCAACTGTTCCAGCTGCTGAAAAAGTAGCTTTTAGGGTAGCATCAGTGGTGTCGTAAGACAATCCACCTACATATAATTTCTTTGCCATATTTATCTCTTATAATTTTATTATTAGTAAGCCGACCAACTATCTTGTTTCTCTTCTACGGCTTATTTCAGTAAAAACATAAGAAAGAAACTTAATAGAAACTTACGATATTATATTATACTTATTTTTGTAAAAAGTCGAGGGCTATCAACCGATTATCTTTCTGATAAAGCATTAAAGCAATTACAATTGGGCTCGCTGGAAGGACTGATTTTCTAATTTTTAGGTAATTTTTCTAAGATTAATCCATTGAGTATTTTTTTGACGACACCAATGCTGTTTGGGTCAAGTATAGATATAGGGGTTGCTTCTTTTTTGAGCTTGTTTTTTATTTTTGTAATAGTCTCTGTTGGGACCATATCTTTTTTAGTTATAAAAATATATTCTTTTTTATCTAAAAGAAGCTTATTATATTCTTCAAGCTCTTTTCTGACTGTCTTGTAATCCAAAACCGGATCAGCGGATTCTGCGGAAATAAAATGAAATAATATATTTGTTCTTTCAATGTGCTTTAAAAATTTGAATCCAAGACCCTTGCCCTTTGAAGCGCCCTCAATAAGCCCGGGGATATCGGCCAGTATCAATTCATAATAAGTGCCTAAATTCGGCTCCAATGTTGTAAAAGAATAATTTGCAACCTTGCTGTTTGCATTAGTCAGCTCATTAAGCAGGCTTGTTTTCCCCACATTCGGCAATCCGATAAACCCTACGTCCGCTATCATTTTCAGCTCCAGCCTGATTTCAAAAGCTTGTCCCAGCTTTCCGTATTCAAATTCTTTGGGAGAAGTGTTGGTTGAAGAGCGGAAATGAAAATTTCCCCTCCCCTCTTTTCCTCCTTTGGCAATTGTTACCACTTCTCCAATCTTGGTTATTTCAAAAGTTTTTTTGGTTTTTAAGTTAGAAACCACTGTTCCTGTCGGAACTAATAAAATCAAATCTTCCGCATCTTTGCCGTCGAGAAATTGAGAGCGGCCATTTTCGCCATTTTGAGCGACGGCTTCTTTCTTGAAACGAAATCTATTTAAAACGCTTAAATCAGATACCCCTTTAACGCACACATCTCCTCCCTTTCCGCCCTTAGCTCCGGCCGGGCCCAAAGACATCATGTTTTTATTAAAAGCAACGGCGCCTTTTCCGCCGTCTCCAGCTTTTACCTTTATTGTTACATCATCAATTAACATGAATATTGTTTCATTCTTATTTTACCTTATCAAAAAATATCCTTTTTGGCGAGCTTTGTTGTCTCTGCCCGTGGAGAGAAATTGGAACCTCATTGATAACTAGCTGACTTAAAATAACGGGTCTATCGGAGATAAAAAGAGGCCACTTCCCGAACAATACGTTGATAAAAAAACGGCATTAATCGCCGTTTTTTCTTATTTCTCTTTCCGGTCTTCTCTTTTTTTATCAATTTCTCTCAAGTATATTTTTCTGATCCTTACACTTTTGGGGGTGATTTCCACTAACTCGTCATCTCCTATGTATTCTAGCGCATCTTCCAGCCCCATTGTCTTCGGAACATTAAAATGCTCTGTGTTCCCTTCTCCCTTGGACCTCATATTTGAAAGCTGTTTTGTCTTGCAGACATTTACCCTTATATCGTTAGGCCTTGAATTTTGGCCTACAACCTGTCCTTCATATATAACAACACCCGGACTAAAAAATATCACTCCCCTGCCCTGAACATTTCTTAATCCGTAAAGATTGGTTATTCCAGTTTCATGGGCAACCAAAGACCCCTGGGCTCTTTCCTGCCAATTTCCTGGATCCGGCTGGTACTGATAGAAAGATGTATTTATTATTCCAAGCCCTTTGGTGTCGGTTAAAAATTCATTTTTATAGCCAAACAGCCCTCTTGTCGGCATTATGAATTCTAGAAATACCGTGGTGCCGGCTTTTCTCATTTCCACCATTTTTCCCTTCCTGCCCCCTAATTTTTGAATTACTATCCCGGAATAGCTTTCAGGAACCTCGACAAAAGCCTTTTCAAAAGGAGTCATTGTCTTTCCGTCTATCTCTTTTAAGATAACCTGGGGTCTTGAAACCTGAAATTCATATCCCTCTCTGCGCATTCTTTCTATCAGAATAGAAAGATGCAGTTCTCCTCGCCCTGAAACAATCCATCTTCTGTTGTCCATATCTTCAACTTTCAAAGCAACGTCTGTTTCCAGTTCTTTATATAATCTTTCCCTTATCTGTCTTGAGGTTGAAAACTGCCCTTCTTTTCCGGAAAAAGGAGAGTCGTTTATCATGAAAGTCATTTTTACGGTCGGCTGTTCTATATTAATAGCCGGCAAGACCATCGGATTCTGAGGGTCTGTTATTGTTTCTCCTATTGTTACATCCGGTATGCCGGCTAAGGCGACAATATCTCCTGCTAAAACCTCATCTACATCAATCTTTTTCAAACCAAAAAATGTCATTAAAGAAATCAATTTGTATTTTTTCTGTTCATTCTTGTGATTTATGTGCATTATTTCCTGATTGGCCCTGATGACGCCGTTGTGAATCCTGCCTATGGCAATTCTTCCTTTAAAATCATCTCTGGCGATTGAAGTTACCAGCATTTGCAATGTTTTTTCCGGATCACCTTTGGGCGAGGGAATATACCGCACTATTTCTTCAAAAATAGGAATAATGTCTTCCATTTTTGAGACGTCCGGCGTTCTTCCTGCCTTTCCTTCTCTTCCCGAAGCGTAGATTACGGGAAAATTTAATAATTGATTCTGGCCACCTAATTCCAGAAATAATTCCATTGTGGCTTCCAGGGCAAAATCAGGCCTGGCCCCCTCCTTGTCTGTCTTGTTTATAATCACAATAATCTTATGCCCCATTTCCAAAGCTTTTTTCAAAACAAATCTTGTCTGGGGCATGGGACCTTCTTTGGCGTCAACCAAAAGCAAACAGCCATCAGCCATGTTTAAAACCCTTTCCACCTCTCCGCCGAAATCTGCATGGCCAGGAGTATCAATAATATTTATTTTAACGTCGCCGTAATATACTGCTGCATTTTTCGAAAAAATAGTAATGCCTCTTTCTCTTTCTATTTCATTGTTATCCATCATGCAATCGTTGTTTACAATATCTTTTGCAAGATTAGTTTTTGACTGACGCAAAAGAGCGTCCACCAGTGTGGTCTTTCCATGGTCAACGTGAGCGATTATGGCGATATTTCTTATGTTGTTCATGGGATTAAAAAGTAATTGTATGTTAAAAATCACTCTTTGTCAAAAAATTATTATTTCACCCGGTATAGATTATATAAAAAATCAAGCCCTAATGTCTTGAAAGTTTTTACTCCGTCTTCAGGAAGAATGCTTTGGCTATTTAAAAATAAAAAAGAGGCTTCTTTTGGGGGAAGCCTATTTTTGTTTGGGTGGTTTTAGGTTCGTATGAATTATAGTATAAAGAGCTTTAGACTCGCTTTTGGATATATGAATATATCGTATAGCTTATCCACTTTGAGTATAGCAGATCAGAAAACCATGTCAAGTTTTTGGTGTGAATAAATTTTAAATTAAGGAAGGTATTAGGGCTTAAGAAGCAGATAATTATTTAAAAAACGAGATTCGAATAAAGCGCCCTCTCCCGCTAAATAACCGCTAGTCCAACAAAGCTGAAGATTATAGCCGCCAGTTGGCCCGTTTAAATCCAAAATCTCACCGGCTAAATATAAATTTTCAATTATCTTGGACTGCATTGTTCTGGAATTAACCTCCTTCAAATCAACTCCGCCGGCAGTAATCATGGCCCGATCATATCCGGCTAAGCCAAAAACCGTCAAATTAAATTCTTTTAAAAGATGGTGCAGTGCTTTTCGCTCTTCTCTTGTAATCAGATTAAGTTTTTTTTGAGAATTAATCCCGGATAAATTAATCAGCGTATCAACCAGCCTGGGCGGAACCAATTGACTTAAAGCATTTTTAAGCATCTTGCTGCTTGAATTAAATTCTTCCCGCAGCTTTCGGTCTAGTTGAGAAAAATCTAAATTGGGAAAAAAATCAATTTTAATCTGCAGGTCCTTTGGATCTTCTCTGCCAATAATTTCACTCATATTTAAAATCACCGGCCCGCTTAAGCCATCGGCCGTAAATATCACCGGCCCGACAGATGAACAAAGTTTTTTATTATTCTGATAACAGCTAATTTTCACCTCTTTCAAGCTCAAACCTTCCAGGTCTTTAATAAACTTATCCCTGAGAATAATTGGCGTCAGGGACGGCCTAGGACTAACAATCCTATGTCCCAGATGTTTCAGCCATTTATAGGCGTCACCGGTTGAGCCGGTTGAAGGATATGATTTTCCGCCGGAACAAACTATAAACTTATCAGCGACTATTTCTCTTCCGTCTGAAAGTATCAATTTTTTAATTTTATTTTCAATTCTAACTATCCTTTTAACTTCAAATCCCAGTTTCACATCCACCTTGGATGATTTTAAATAATCAATTAGAACCTGAAGCACGTCTCGGGCTGAATTGCTTTTTGGAAAAACTCTATTTTCTTCCTCAATTTTAGTTTTTAAGCCGCGCTTATTAAAAAATTCAATTAATTCTTTTGGACCAAATTTATTTAATCCCGATAAAAGCCAGTGGCCTTTACTGCCAAAACTATCAGCTAATTCCCTGTTATTTCTGATATTGGTGATATTGGAACGACCTCCGCCGGTAGCTAAAAGCTTAATCCCCAATTTAGAATTTTTCTCCAATAAAACTACGCCTGCGCCTAATTCGCCCGCTCTGCCGGCGGCCATCATTCCCGCCGGACCGCCGCCAATTATTGCTATATCGTATTTCATGGTAATTGATTTTCTAGGTCTAAAACATTATCAACTCAAACTTTGCTTATGATGATATTTTTTTAAACCCGCCTTGCGGGTTGGTTCAGTTTTTATTATATTTCAAAATTTAACTTGTTTTATCTGATGCCCGTATCAATATCTATTTCTACTCCCGTAGTTTTACCGGCTTCAATTGTTACTGTTTTCGGCAGACTGCGGTTACATCCCAAAAAATTGCAATCGCTTAAATTCAATGTATAAATACCGACGCCAATTTCTGTCTCAAAACTGCCGTCTTCCTTTAAAAGAATAAGCTTAAAAAATTCTCCTGTTTGATTTTGCAAAATAATCTTCCGTGAAGTATAGGGATTTGGAACCGTAATTGGACAAGGTTCAACCGGACACAACGGGCCGATTGTTACTTTCCCTTTTAATAGTCCAGTTTTTAAGTCTGGACAGGGCGCAAATTCGCAATTAAGACCGATCCGTCCGACTGCGGAACCGTCAGGACAAATCTTCGCCTCCATGGTGCAGGCAACTTGTTTTTGAGTCTTTTGGTACCAAAAATAATATGCTCCGCCTGCAACCAAGACTCCTGCTATTATTAAGAATATTAAAATTAAGGCGATGCCTTTGTTGTTTTTCATATGTTCTACTCTATCAAAAAACCGCCTTTTTGGCGATTTTTGTCAAAACTACACGTTTACTTTTATGCTGCTAAAAAATCAGCAGATTTATGGCTGAAATAATTCCTCGGGCATAAAGCGTACCGATGAAACCCCGGGAAATTGCTTAGCGGTAGCCTCAATCTGAAACCAGAGAATACCAACCCGGCATGAACCGCCGCCGGTTTTGTTGTAGGGATCGTCAAATGTAAGCGTCAAAACGCCGCCATTTAATGATGCAGCTGTTAGTTTAAGTCCTTGTAAAGGATATTCTGTATCAATACCCTGTGCCTTTTCTGCGCTGGTAAGGTTTCCTGAAATAAGAAGTTTTATTGTGTCCTGGATAGGGGTGTTTGTTATCGGGATTCCACGTTCTACTGCTACCAAGCCGTTTCTGCTGCAAATAATATTTCCGGTGCCATCTTTATCCAGATTAGAATTATAGTAATACAACTTTACCGTCTTTAATTGTTCAGAGGTTTTTTGTATCACCATATTTTTAACAATCAAAATGCCGTTTATTTCCCAACCCGTAACCTCAGCTCTATACCCCGCTTCAAGTAATGTTTGCTGGCAAGATTGAGAAACTGCGCCAATTTGACAAAGACTGTCTTCGTTAAATTTAATTTCGGCAGTTAGGGCAGGTGCCCCGGATTTTTCATAAACCAAATACCAGGCACCGGGCTTTAATCCAGGATTATCTTTTACGAGATTGCCCGTTCCGGAAAAATTAGTTTGTATTTCTGCCGCACTTAAAAAAACGGGAATTTTAATTTCGTCGTCATTTTCAGGGAGTCCCGATGGATTATCTTTTTTAAAAACGAGTGTTCCTTTCTGACTTTTGGAAACCGAAAAAGTTAATAAGGCTTCAAATGGGACAAAATCCTCTGTCATCCATTCTCCTTGGGCTTGGGCGATAGTCTGCTTGATAATATTTCCGTTTTCATCAAGCAGTTTTATGGGAAAAGTAGCTTCAAAAAACCAATATCCCCTGGCTTCGCCTTTTATTATAAAAGGGCTCTGTATTTCCTGATCGGAATACGGGCTGCCTACTTTAATAAGTGTTTCTTCTGCCGGAATTGAGGATCCGGGATTTTTAATTAAAAAATAATAAATAAAAACCCCGCCTATTAATACTAGGGCCGAAATAACGATTATTATAGGAAGAGATATTCCTTTTTTAAATTCTTTTATCATATAATTTATTATACCAAATACTAAAAAATAGGCTAATTGGCGATTTTCTCAACTCCGACTACAGGACGATGTTAAAACCTATTGGCAAACAACCACTGAACGAATCTATATCCCGGTCTACTAATTTAGGCATTGAAAATTTAATATTGAAAACTTATCCAAAATAACCAGGTGCCTAAGAGGAATATAATGCCACCCCAAAACGTCTGCATGCCTTTAAAAGTTTGGGCCCGTTTGTTGACATATTCTGGAAATCCGATTTTCGTAATTCCCTTGAATAGCGTTGTCCAGCCTAATATAGTGATGGCAATTCTCCAATCCATAACCCATATGTTATGTAAGACTACGGTTACTAATCCTAATAAAAAAGTGATGTAACCGGTGGAGACAGTGATGGTTTTATCCTCGGTCATCTTTATAACTCTGCCTAAAAATTTTGCCCCGACAGACAGCACGCCAAGAATCATAAAAAGACTTCCCCAAAATCTTGCTAAAAAGATTGTAATTTCCATATTATTTATTTAATTGTTAATGCCCCGCTTCACTTTTATTCTACCAAAAAACTGCCCCGATAAGAAGGCGGTTCTATCGGCACTTCTTTAACCTAATTTAAGAGGATGCTATTGATATTGGCTCCCCCTATTGGATGCACTTAGAACCATTGATTGAAAAAAAATTAGGGAAGAATTGGCTTTTAATTAAATAGCTTAGCTAGCCATCCAAACAAACTTACACTCCGCTCTCTTTAGCAACAAACGCCCGCAGCTTATTGTTCTGCTGAGTGAATAAATTAATTTGCTTCTGCAATACAAACTTTACAGCCGGATCAGTTATTAGATTCATTGCGTCAGTCAGAGCCTTAACTCTTGCTTGGTTTGCAGCTATCTCAACATTTAAAGATTTGATGCTTTTATATTTTGGTCCGATAAAAAATTTTGCAAATCCGCTTCTACTATTGATTTCATTGATTGCGTTTTCAATTTTTGTCTGAGAATCATCCTGTCCCTGCACATTCATTAGCGTTTTCTGCACAATACCTCCCTCCAGATCCGCTATGATTTTCAAATTATGAATGAAACAAGCAATATTCTTTTTATAAGACCCGGCCACCTCTTCTTTATTATTATCAGCATTATTATTTTCTTCCAAAGTCATTTCGAGCAACTTTTCCAATCGTTCTAATTTCTGTTCAGCTGATTCCAGAAGGATCGCCGCTTCCTGCGGATTGGCAACCATCATTAGCTCAAATCTGGAGGCCATAACCCTTACTTCGCTGAGAATATTCTTGAATGGTTCTACGACAATTCCGCTAGGGGCTAAACCATTTATTTTTAATTCAACGTTTCGGATTTTAGAATTGAGTTCGCCAATAGTCCAAGCGATTCTTTTCCTTAAATCATTGATTATTTCAGTATTCTTTTCGGTTAATTTTTCATACTCTTCAATTTTTTCTGTTCCTTTGAGTAAATCGTCTTTCAAGCGCCTCACGAAAGATCCCATCTGATCAGAATTTCCAGCAAGCACGTTGAATGTATCGAGGAATTTATTCAATAGAGGATCAGCAATGTTATTGGGGTATTTTATCGTATGATCTATTTCGCTCCATCCTTCTTCAAAAATAGTTCTAACTTGTATTTCAGCAATATAAGGATCTCTGCCAAGTCTTGACTGGATCAGATAATGAACCGATCTATAACCATGGGGATGCAATTCGATATTACATTTATACTTTTCGTATTCCTCAACACAGGGGCCCACATCTCCTTCCCTGATATAAGCTAGAGGTTGCTCGTGCAAATCCCAATTATCCTTTATAAACTTATGAATAAACACCCAGTCTTCCTTAAATAGATGAATGGCTCTTATCCCGATTAAATCCGTTATCGAAGATTTATAGTTGTGAATCGTAATCTCGCGCCTTGGATTTTCAATTTTCTTTCTTATAATCTTGGCTAAAAGATGTTCGGAGTCTTTTATTCTATGTCTGACTGAATGGACTATGTCTAAAGTATGCAGTTTTTCCTCTATATACCCGGCGATAAGATTTAATTCTTTTATAATTTTTTTATAATCTTTTTCTATGAATTGCAGATCTTCCCACTTTAAATTTGTGGATTCAAAATCCTTCTCCGATATATTAAACTTTGTTAAAAAATTATTCAAATCATCATTCATAAAATTACCGGGATTATATTTTTAATGAGTATTATAATGAAATGCATTTCTCCTGTAAAATTGTAAAATTCGGATATTTTTAAAAATTAAAATTCTAATCACTCATCCCTTTATCTGTGCCTTATCCTTTTCAAAAGTAACACTTGCAAACCATACCTAGCCCCTTAATATTCCTTACGCTTTCAATCACAGCAAACAAACAGCCACAGATTGCTAAATACAAAGTGAATTTAATTATAACACAGAACACCCATTCATTGGGTGTTTTCTTATTTGGCTCCCCGCACGAGTCCATAACCATCTTTTGAGAGGGAAATCTGAGGATCCTCCTGACGCGGGCGAGTCGCTTAAGGGATTATTGAATTCGGACTTCAACAACTAATATAAAAACCGCCTTTTCGGCGGTTTTCTAAACAATCTTGCAATTTCTAATCTGGCATAAA
Organism: Candidatus Nealsoniibacteriota bacterium; assembly: GCA_026396095.1. Taxonomy (GTDB): domain Bacteria; phylum Patescibacteriota; class Minisyncoccia; order Minisyncoccales; family RBG-13-42-11; genus JAPLXK01. The sequence continues at coordinate 16,077 of JAPLXK010000046.1, forward strand.
TTTTTCAACCAACTACTTTGTAGTCATAAAATTATACCACGGAAGGCCTTCCGACAATGTATTGCCATTTTCTGCATCTGCGGTTACAATCCTTTGCCTATCAAACGGAATAAACCCAAATAGTTTTCGGCGTTCTTCAATTTTCATATCATAGACCGCCTTCGCATTTTCTTCTTTTAATTCAATTGTTTTTGGAGCAATATTAAGTTTCTCCGCAACCTCGCTTGCCGACATTCTTACATCAACGCCACCTACGCTTAATACATTCTCCTTAATCATAACTTCATTCGTATTCACTTCCAATCCTTTATCCCGAATAACCACTTGATTTACCGTGGGCTCGATACTCACCGGCCTATCTCCAATATTGAAAAGCATTTTCTTCTCCGTAGTTTTCACCACTATATCATCGGCTTTGATTTCTCCCCGACTTACTTTTACTTCTTTTACTAAATTATTAAGTTCGCTTACCTCCAATTCTTTTCTGCTTTTTATAAGATTAGAAATAAGTCCATCTATTTCGTCTCTTAATGCCTTAAGCTCTTCTATTTGTTTTTCTTCCCCTTTTGCAGAAACGGCTTTTTCCAGCCTGGCTTTATAATAAACACTGATCTCTTGTCCCGATTCAATCACTACCGGTTTTACTGTTTCCATAATAGACGCCGATCCTGTTATCGCGGTAACTCTCGATACAACAGGCGTCTTTTCTTGACCACCACACTGCGCCCTTACCTTTTCAATGCCGGACGCGAGTTCTTGCAAAATTTTCTCAATTTCTTCCCGAGAAAAACCTTCTTTTTTCAAATCAGCGTCGCTTAAACTGCTAAGGTTTTTATAATAGGCAATTTTAGTTTCCCATTGCGCAACTTCGTTACAACGATCTATTGATACGGCAACCGGTATATTTTCTGTCGCTATCGGCGAGCCTGTTGACACTATCCGCGAAACTGTCGTTGGGGTTGATTGCGGAGAAGTGCTAACACATTCTTTTTGTTGTGTCGCGATCTGCTGTTTCAGCGCGATTATTTGTTGGGTTATCTCTTCCGCCCTTGCCTGGTTAGATTCTGATTTTTGCAATTCAGTAATAAGCTGACTATATTGTTGCATTAGATTGTCGCTGATATAGCATATGGAAGTTGCCCTCGGTATTTCTACTGGTCTTATGGTTGCTGGCAGAATAGGAGTTGATCTATTTACGTCCCCACTAATACCTTCGGCACAAACAATAGGACCCGATACAAGATCTGACCACCCTCCCCATCCTCCGCTTGAACAGTGATTTGTACACGCCTCTGTTGCGTATTGATTCCACAGATCAGCAGGTTTGCACGAACTCGCTACCCCCAAAGTAATTTCAGAACCATCAGAACATTGGACATAAACATTTTTGTACACGCCAAGCCCGCATTCGTTACAAACCCTATAATTATTCAATCCGCATTTTGTGTATGGTAAAATGGCGACAGCTGTTGGTGTCGTAGAAATTACTCCGCCCCCTCCTCCAGTATTACCTCCGAAAGTAGTTGTAGCCGACGTTGTTGTGGGTTGCGAACAATCTTTTGGACAATTGTCATATGTATCAGTACCGCTACAAATTCCATCACCGCAAATCAATGGATATCCACAATCAACCGGACAAGAATTTTGGCCCTCTGTTGATTGACAGATTTTATCTCCGCAATAAACAGAAGGAACTTCGGGCTTAGGGCAATCTTGCGGACAATTCCAATCTGTTTCAGTGCCACCGCAAATTCCATCACCACAAACCCATGGATATCCGCAATCAACTGAACAAGAACTTTTACTCTCTGTTGATTGACAGATTTTATCTCCGCAAGTACCTCGTAAGGTTGTTGCTTGGGAACAATCCTTTTCACAATTGGTGGTTGTTTCACCTATGTCGGTATCGCAAATACCGTTATTATTACAAAAATATGTTGAAGTTGAAGTTTGCGCCAACGCAACAATGGAAAACATTATTAAACCGATAACAGATAAAATTGTTGCTGTTTTCATATTGCTGTTATTAAAAAAATAATGAAATATTTCTTCATACTATTATTCTACCCCTTCAATAAATTCAGGGCAAGCAAAAAACCGCCCTTAAGGCGATTTTTATTAGCTCCGCCTACGGGACGATGTTAGAAATAAGATTCAGAATAGCAAAAATGCTGTTTGTTTTATTTAGATAATCAAAACTATATTGATTTGATAATATGTTGCACTCTGCCCACTTGGCCATCTATTAACCTAACTTTTATGCCATGGGGATGAAATAAAGATTTTGTTAGTATTTCAGCAACAATTCCACGAGTTAATTTGCCAGTCGCTTGGTCAACCTTTAAAACTATGTCTACTTCTGTTCCCGCCTTAATGTCTTTTCTATTTTGTCCATTCATATATTATTTTTGCAGAGTAATCCCAAAATTAATTTTTATAAACAGATAAGCATTGTTGTTCTGTATAATTTTTAAGACAAAGCTGTCCTTTATTATTTTTATTCTTCTAGGGCTAAATTTTTATGCTCGTCTAGTCCTTGTGCATAGTGTTTCTGAATTTGACCAACAGTTAAGGGCAAGTTGTAAATTCTCACTTCGTCAATTGTGCCGTTAAGCCAAGTATTCCAAGCATCATGCCGCGCTATCTTGGTTCCCCCTAGTCCTGTCAGCGGCGATGATGCAGAACCAACTGAACCTGTTGTGATTGAAGCTTCAATGCCATCTATGTAAATTTTAAACTGAGTCGGAGATATTGATGTTCCAGCAGGAGCAAACCATACGCCAGCTACATGATGCCAGTTTCCATCATTTATGGTTTGGACCGAGGAAATTCCAATGTCTATGTTATTACTGTCAACCTCAAATCCTACTTTTCCTGGACCTCCATGACCTCCGCCAGTTGTCCCTATGCCCAGGGTAAGACTCTTACCAGCGCCGGAGCCTCTGTCCTGAACAAAAACCCTACTAATGCCAGCATCAGTAGTTTTGACCCATACCTCTATTGTATAAGCCGTAACATTGCTTTGAACGTAAGGAGTGTCCACATAATCATTACTCCCGTCAAAAACCAAAGCACTTCCTAACATTCCTTTTGTAAAACTTGCCCCAATAATATTTCCATTATTTCCATAACCCGAAGAGTCATGAGCGATAGATCCTACTTCTTCTCCAAATCCCCATATACCGACGGCGTCAGCGCCTAGGGCATGGTTAATGCTCTGACTAAAAGAAAGGCCTCTGGCTATTTTGGCTTTTTCTCTATTGCCGCTTAAATTAACTAAGACAATGCTTGATACTATTCCAATAATGGCTATTAACACCAGGAGTTCGATAAGGGTAAATGCTCTTTGCTTCATTGCTTTATCCTATCAAAAAACCGCCTGATTGGCGATTTTCTATTGACACTTCTTTAACCTGATTTAATGGAACACTATTGACGTTGGCTCCCCCTGTTAGACACGCTTAGAACCATGGATTGGGGGCTAATGATGATAAAAATAAGTAAATTAAGTTTTATTTGAAATAAAAAAGAGGCATTTAGCCCTTTTTTGGGTGGTCAACTATAATTTTTCTTTTTTACTTTTTGAACGCAAAAGACAACAACACGATGGTTAAAGCATTAAGAATCACCAATATTACAGCGAATGCTGTTTTTGATTTCGCCGCACTGGGTTCATTAAGAAATAAACCGTGTAGATTACTGCAATAATCGCCGCACCAAGAAAGTTTCCTTTTATCATATTTTTATATTTATTTAATTATTATATCAGTTTATTACTTCCAAAAATTTTAGTCAACCAAAAACCACCTCAATTAAAAGGTGGCTTCTGGCAAAAGCTCCATACTCAGATCCAGAACCATTTTTTGAAAGGAAAATCCAAGGATCCTCCGGACGCGGACGGGTCGCTTTGAGGTAAGCAAACTAGGAAGTCTTTCTTCCCTTATACCAATTTCCTAACAAGCCAGCTATTCCTATAACAAACAAAAGAATACCAAGGAAAAAGGTAAAGAACATGATGATAACATCGGCTTTACCTGTTATCCTAGCGTATGCGAAACCTGTTATCGCTAAAATAGCACCGATAATAGTAGTGTATTTAGGATTTATATTCATTTTTATTAAGATTATTTAATTAATTATTCTATTTAAATTCATAAGATACCATCCCTAAGTCAGTTGTATCCTCCATCGTTTTTCTAGGTAGCTTGTTAGATAAAAATCTATTAACCTCTCCCTGGTTATTAATTTCAGAATAAACAACAACAAAGACTTTATGTAATTTGGAAACAATGCCTTTTGGGTTTTTCTTAAGATAGAATATTTCTCCTTCAATTCCCTTACCGGCTTCAAAGATTTCTTTTCTTTTTTCTTCTATGTCTAGGCTGCGAAGTCTTAAATTTGGCTTGAACCCGCGCCCCTCTGAATAAGGATAAAAACATTCAAAATCACTCCATAAATATCTTTTATTTCTTTTGCCCTTAGAAACTGTTATTCCATTATCGTCTAAAGAATACGCCCTATCTTTATACGGAAAAATCATGTTCACCAAAAAAGCAAATATAAAAATTATTGCTATAAATAGTGCTTCATGAATGGCTTCTTTAACTCCTTGTCTCTCCGTTAAAAAAATAAATGCAAGACCAGTCAATAGGGGGCCAATAACAATAATCCCTTTTTGAAGTTGTTCTTTTTTTTCTGCCGAATTTATTTTCCAGCCTAATTCATTGTTCATTATAATATCCTACCAAAAAATCGCCACTTAGGCGACTTTTTGATTTCCGAAATTAATACCAGATTCGAGACCCATCCCCAGTCACTGACAGAGATAGGAATTTAGAACCTATTTCCCTCATAAATCTGGACGGGGACGGGTCGGTTTCACAGGATTCATCTGCTCCGGGAATGCGACCCTAACTCGTTAAAATTACGCTTATTTTTGCTCACAAGTGTATGCCCCGGTCTGGAACCAGGGTTTTAAGGGGAAATTAAAGCTTTTTTGGGGTCCCTTACCGACGCGCCTCGGTCGGGACTTAATTTACTTTTTCCTTTTTAATTCTCGATAGCCCTCTCTATCTTTAACATAGCATTTTCACCATTGCAAATAATCCCAGAATTGAAAGCGCATAAATATCGAGGATCCGATAATTTTTATTCAGCGGATGATTTTTGCTTAACAAAAAAAGAAGAAGAAAAACAAGGGTGGAGACCAAAAAAAAAATAAGATAGGGCCAGGAAATTAAAAAATAAACAAGCAAAAGCGCAAGGGGAAAGAAAATAGCCAAATATCTTAACAATCTCTCCGATTTTTCTCTTCCCAAAAGGCAGGCGGTAGTTCTTAATCCAGCCGCTTTGTCGGTTTCTAAATCTTCAAGATGATTTCTCAGTTCCATAATGATCGAAAGATAGAAAATGGAAAAAGCGACCCAGTAATATTTAAAAATAAGCTCTGGATTAAAAATAAGCAAAGGTAGGATAAAAATAAAAATACCGGCAAAGTACCCATGGGAAATTAAATCGAGCAGCGGTCTTGATTTTAGCCTTAAGGGAGGGGCGGAATAAATATAAGTGGCTAGGATTCCGGTCAGGCAAAATAAAAAAACTTTTAGTCCGAAAGTCATCGACAGAGCCAATCCTAAAATAGCAGAAAGGATAGAAAAAATTAAACTATTTTTAAAGCTGATTTCCTTTTTGACCAAGGGGTTTGTTCCCTCTTTTTTTTGTTTATCCTCTTTGGTATCAAAAGTATCATTTATTGAAAAGCCAAAGGCCAGAAACGACAGTACAATTGCGGCAAAAAGAGCGATGTCTTTGGAAGGAAATGAAAATCCTCTAGCTAATAGAAAACCAAAGAGGGCCATAAGAAAATAAGCGCGCCAGTCTTTAATACGTAAAAGTTCAATGTAGGGTTTTAAATTCATGATAAATTATTAACAGTTATTATGTTTCTATTAATTAAGAATTACTAATTTCTAGAGTATCTCGGTTTCCCTCGATACTACGAGCTGACTGCTGCGGGAATACGGCTCTAACTCGTTAAAATTAGTCTTATTTATCGGTTCGGCGTCCCGTCCCCGGGGTACGGGAATAGGACGACTTAGAGCCTTTCCCATCTCCGTTTTGTTCGGGAAAACCTGGACGGGGACGGGTCGGTTTCACAGGATTCACCTGCTCCCCGTGCGAGTCCAGAACCATCTTTTGAGAGGGAAATCCAAGGATCCTCCGGACGCGGACGGGTCGCTTTGAGGTAATAGCCGTGTCTCATTTTTTAAGGCTTTTAAGCTAAAATGAGACAAATGAGACACCATATAGGGGTGTCGGAGTGTCTCATTATTATCAATATAAACAATTAAATATATGAGCCTATCTAAAGAATCAATCGATGAGTTCAAGGTTATATATAAGAACAAATTCAAAAAGGAGCTGAGCGATGCCGAAGCCAGCGAAGCGGCCAATAACCTGATCGGGTTATTCAAAATCCTATATGACTGCGAAGTCAGGGATCTTCAAAGAAAGCACAGGCTCAAAAAAGAGCCGGAAGGATTCCGTTTAGACGGCGAGTATACCTGCTCAATCTGCCACCGCCAAGTCGCCAAAAGCGAAAGCTGGTATGACAAATGGGGAATAAAATGCCCGCTTTGCCAGAAAGCGGTAAAAGAAGGATCCGTTCCCCCATTCATCTGTAAAGATAGGAACAGCTGGTATGCAATGTGGGAATTGGATAAAAAATTCAAAATCAAGCATCCAACCGCAAGAAAATTAGTCAGACAGGGAAAACTTCGACTCATTTGTTTTTGAATTCGGATGTCGCAAATGGAAAAGGAGGGGTTTGGGGAGGAATTTTCCATTTGCTCCTCTTTTTGTTTTGGCGGAATTCGGGGCGGACATGTATGCATTATACTGCCATAATCTTTCCGCAAGTTTTTCCCCGGCATCGCTTCTGTTCTTGAACATGGGATTATTTCTTGCTTTCCTTTTTTGATTCTGACATCTTTTTCTTTCGGATTGGATTCATCATTTTATTCTTCACTACACCCTCAAGCCGCGGCGGGCGGGTAAGATGGTCCGTCTTCCGCAGTAGTCTTTTCTTATCTATCATCCGGTTTTGTCTTGGCACTTTATCCCCTTCTCTACGAGCCTCTGAAATTCCAATAGCGACAGCTTGCTTCTGGCTAGTTACTTTTTTCCCGGATGTGCCACTCTTGAGTTTTCCTTTACCAAATTCATGCATAACTTTACTTATTTTCTTTTGAGCTTTTGGTCCATATTTTGTCATAGAATGTATTGTTAATTTATAAATAAATACTTCTGAATTTCGACCTTTCAGATACTATACTACCATTATACTATTTCTCGTCCGAGACGAAAGGAGTCCATCCTCGGCATCCGCCTCGGACATTTTGTTGTATGTCTGTTAATTTTAACCCAGGGAATACTAGAAAAATATTATTTAGACTTGTTATTTCTTTTAAGATAATCTCTGATTCTTTTTTAAAATCGAAGATTCCGCCTCGAGATATATAACAAATAAGTATTGTGTTTGGTTCATATTGTTTTTTTGATAATTTTGTCCTTATTGTATCAAGCAAATCGCCATTTATATATTCAACCACCTCAACCTCTCGAACGTGCATTTCATGGATACCATCCTTTTGAATAATAGTTCCAATCACGCCGTCAGGAGGATCGTCTTTGGGTTTATAAATCCACCACTTGGTTTTATCTTGTTTGGCATAGCCATTGCAACAATTGATGTTGCATATATTTCCTTGGCTCTTTTCAAATCCCTATGGGTCCAAACATAGCTATCAGTTTTATTTAATTTATCTTTTAGTTTTTTATATTCATTCCAAAATCCATTTATTCCATAGGATGGATTAAACCAAATAGTTCCTTTTTCATTTAAATATAATAAATGAGGTGGATACATATAAATATTTATTGCACCCGTATTATGCCAAAAAATCGCCTTTTAGGCGACTTTTTGCTTTCTAAAAATAAATGGCGAGTTCGAGACCCACCTCCAGTCACGACGGGGATGGGAATTAGAACCTTGTCCCCCTTCACAAATTTGGACGGGGACGGGTCGGATGCACAGAAATCATCTGCTCCCCGCTCAGGTCCAGAACCATCTTTTGAAGGGAAAACCAGAGATTCCTCCTGACGCAGGCGGGTCGCTGAGGTTAAAGCCGTGTCTTATTTTTTCTTATTTTTTGGACTATTATTATCCCGATGAAAATAATAAATCCAGCTTGCATTAAAGCATAAAGTGAATATCCATAGGCAAAGGCTAATGGGATATAAGCGATTAAAGCTAAAAAGCAAATTATGGGAACGCTAAGACCAAGAAAAATAGCGTGAATCCATCCTATTTTATCAAACCCTCCCTTGTGATTTTTTATAATATAATAAG
>JAPLXK010000054.1 GCA_026396095.1 Candidatus Nealsoniibacteriota bacterium
AGCCAAGACATTAGTGGTTTTAGCCAATCTGCCGATGAATATGAATTTTAAAAAAATACTTACCCTTTCTTTGGGAATAATAATGATAATTGGCATCTTGACTCCTATTTTTACTTTTGCCCGAAACAGCAGTACTACTCAACAAGGAAATGTTTTATGCGATAAAATTTCAGAAGTCTATTCCAAAATGGCCCAGATAATCGCTCAAAAAGAATCAAAAATTGGACTAAAGAAAACGGAGATAGCCAATAAAATCCAAGAGCATTGGGCAAAGCAAGATACCGATCTGGCGAAAAAACGTCAAAATTGGGATAATAATCGCGTAAAACAAATCGCCAAACTTAAAGAAAAATTTCCAAACGATCCTGAAAAACAGGCGGTAATAGAGTTTGATCAGGCGGTCAGCTCAGCTATATCCGCCCGGAGAACGGCAATTGACTCCGCGATTTCTAATTTTCGCCAGGGCGTTCAGCAGCTGAAAATTTTGCGCCAGCCTAAAATAGACGCGGCAAAAACAGAGTTTAAAAATTCCATTATCGCTGCTTTTGAAAAAGCTAAATCCGACTGTGTAAGCGGCGTGCCGATTGCAATCATTCGAGAGGATCTAAAAAACAGCTTGTCGGCGGCCAAGGAAAGCTACAATAACAAGGTTAAAGATATTGAAAAGATAAGCGTTGATATGGATCAGCTTATTGCCGCCAGAAAAGTTGCTTTTGAAAAAGCGATCCAGGATTTTAAGGTAGCCATGGAAAAAGCTCGCGCTGATTTCAAAGAGGTTGTGGCGCAGGAGAATTCGGATAAAGCGCTGCAAGAGGCTTGTGAAAATTCAGGAGGGACAACAGCGACCTCCACCTGCTGCAAATCAGCGAAAAATTTTCCCAATCTCTGTCTTATAGGGGCTTGCGGTTGTTCTTCTAAAGATAGCCGCCAGATTAAAGTTTGCGATTGCGGAAAGGGCAAATGTTTTAACGGGAGCGCTTGCGTTGCCAATCAGTAAAAATTTTAAAATAGGGATTAAAAAGAGGGCGAAAACCTTCTTTTTAATTGATTGAAATTTTTTATTTGCATTTTTAAGGCAAAAAAGGCAGAATAAAAAAACAATAATAAAAATGTTGAAAATTATTTCAGACGCCTTGGCGGATTCCCTAAGAATGGTTCCGCTTTTGTTAATAATATATATCAGTACGGAGCTGATTGAATACAGGTTCGGGAATAAGATAAGGGAAAAGGTTCAAAAAGCAGGAAAGTTCGGACCAATAGCCGGAGCGCTGGCAGGAAGCTTTCCCCAGTGCGGTTTTTCAGTTGTCACCACCGCCCTATATACCCAAAGGCTTGTTACCATAGGAACGCTGTTGGCCGTATATATTTCCACTTCCGATGAGGCGATTCCTATAATCCTATCCCAGCCGGATAAGATTAATATTATTTTCCCTTTGATTTTAACCAAGATTTCTATCGCCCTTATTGCCGGTTGCGTAATTGATTTTATATTCAGAAAAAACAATAAAAAAACATTGGCCCACATTGAATCATATTCCCAGGGCAGAGACGAAAAAGACCACGATCACAGTTCTGTAGCGGATGAAAAAGCCTGTTGCGGGCACAGCACCAGCCCTGTTGCAGAAAGATTTAATTCAAAAGAAATATTTGTTCATCCTATAATCCATACGATAAAGATATTCTTTTTTATCTTT
>JAPLXK010000015.1 GCA_026396095.1 Candidatus Nealsoniibacteriota bacterium
TAGATTCCGAGGTACCAGTTGATTTCATAAGTTTTCTGGAAAAAACAGCAAGTCAATCTTCCGTAAGTATTGAAATTTCTCCTTTTTCTGCCGGGAAAAGCGGTAAAGATTCCTGGCCATTTCTTAATTTCCAAGTAAATATCAACGGTTCCTTCCCGTCTTTCTTGTCGTTTTTGGAAAAAATAGAAAACAGTCCCTATCTTATCGAGATTCAGAACCTGAATATTAGCCAGTCAGCAGAAGTAAAAAATTCATCAGGCAACGTTAATGCGCTTATTTCTTTTAAAGCTTTCAGTAAATAATAAGTTTTTTCAAATGCCCAAACTTAAGATAATAAAACTAAATAAAATTAAAAAATTCTTAATTAAATCTCTGAGAACGCTAGCAGAGCATAGTTTTTTAACTTTTTTGGCCCTTTTTATCATTTCTTTGGCCCTGGGTGTTATGATTTTTTTTCAATTTAATGCCTTAGTCGAATCGCCAGCAAAGAGCGTTGAAGGAGAAAAATCTTCTAAGGTTGAGGAAAAAGCCTATCAAAAGATTAAGGAAGAATGGGATAGGAGGAGCATAGTTTTATCTGGGACAGAGCTCCAAAAATACCCCAATCCGTTCTTGCATTGACCAAAGCAAAAAATTGAGATAATATACTGAAGCTAAATAACAGGCCCCATAAGCTTGATAAACAGAAGGGGGGCCACTCTATTGCCCCTGTAGCTCAATGGACAGAGCGCCTGCCTTCTAAGCCGGACATATAGGTTCGATTCCTATCAGGGGCACATTAAGATTTATATGGTGGGCGTAGTGTAACGGCAGCACAAGAATCTGTGGCATTCTTAGAGGGAGTTCGAGTCTCCTCGCTCACCCATACGTCAATAGTATCCCCTTAAATTAGGCTAAAGGGGGTGTCAATAGAAAAATCGTCTTATGGGCGGTTTTTTAGTATAATAGGGTAATATGAAAAATAAAACATTATTAATAGTGGTGTTTGCTATCGTATTATTAGCAGTTTTAACTTTGGCTGCAATATATTCTCTAAAAAAAGTTTGTGATAAAGCGCTGGATCAGAACGCAAAAGCTTCCTGCTATCGGATTTCAGCTAAAGCTACAAAAGATTTATCTTCCTGCGACGAGATACAGGATTTAGGAACAAGAGAGTCTTGTTATTTGGATGTTGCCGAAGCCAAGCAGGATTTATCTATTTGCGATAAGATACAGAATCCATGGGTAAAGGCTTCTTGCTATCGGTATGTCGCTATAGCTAAAAAAGATTTATCTATCTGTGAAGCAGTGTCGAATTATACGATAAAAAATGAATGTTATTCAGCTATCGCTCAGGACAAGCAAGATTTTTCTATTTGCGATAAGGTGGAGATTCAGAGCATAAAAGATAATTGTTATTCGACTGTCGCTTCAGCCAAAAAAGATTCGTCTATCTGTGACAAGATACAGGACCAAGGCATAAAAGATTCTTGTTCCGCTTCCATAAAATAAATAGCTAAATCATTAACGGGCAAACAAGGCCGCCTTCTTCTCGATACGGCTTTTTGGTAGAATATAATCAATTAGCATTAATTTTTTAAAAATATGGACAAAAATTTCGACAAAATTATTTATACGGGAATCATACTGGGGGTATGTTTTATAATCGGCATTTCGATTAATGCAGGGCTTAATTATAAGGCAAAACAATTGGATAATACGCTCTCTGTCACGGGTTCGGCAAAGCAACAGATAACGTCTGATACCGCAAAATGGAGAAGCAGTTTTTCCCGTACAATCTCGCCCTCAGAGCTTAATTCAGGATATTCCCAAATGAAGTCGGATGAAAAGCTTGTCTTGAATTTTTTGAAAGAAAACGGCATAGAAGAAAAAGATATAGTAGTGTCTCCAGTGGCCATGAATCAGAATTTTAAATATGATCCCAACGCTCCAAAGGAATATGATTTGAGGCAGGCGGTAGAGGTTCAATCCAATGACGTCAGCAAGGTTACTCAAATTGCGAAAAATACCCAAGGCCTGATCCAAAAAGGAGTGATTTTTTCTTCTGATTCTCTGGAATATTATTATTCGAAATTACCCGAACTGAGAGTAACCATGCTTTCAGATGCGATAAAAGACGCAAAAGCGAGGGCTCAAAAAATCGCCGAAAGCAGCGGTAAATCAGTGGGCGCCATACGGTCGGCCAGCATGGGAGTGGTTCAGGTTTTGCCGGTTAATTCCGTGGAAATTACAGATTACGGTTCCTACGACACTCAAACAATAGAAAAAGAAGTGATGGTTACCGTAAAAGCATTGTTTATTCTCAAATAATACAAAAGATTATTTATAATCTTTGATCTCAGGGCGCTACGAAGATAATTCATATATTAATAATAATTAAGATTAAAATTATGACCGACTCAAGTATTTTTCAAATTTTAGGACTGACTTATCTGGCTATTGGCCTTGGCATGTTAACCAGCCCCCGTTTTTATAAAGAGATGCTAATTAAAATGATTGATAATGAGGCGGTGCTTTTTGTGACAGGGTTGTTGGTTTTTGTTATTGGTTATTTTTTTGTTGCCTATCATAATATTTGGACTGGCGGAAGGACGATAATTATAACTATTTTCGGCTGGCTGGCGCTATTAAAAGGATTAATGATGATAGTTATACCGGAAAAATCCGTAAAGCTTTATAATTTGATAAAAATTTCTGAGGGGCAACTAGGCGTTTACGGGGTAATTGTTTTTGTTCTTGGGGTTATTCTTGCTTACTTCGGATATTTTGCCTTATAAATAAAAAATTTTTTAATAATTAGAGTAGGTTCCAACATCGTCCTCTGACGATCCAGTATCGCATTTTTTGATTAAAATTCGTCAAAATTGGTGCCAAAGGAGCTAATTATAGCTGGATATCCGATTTTTGATTAGAGGAAAATCTCATTTTTTTTGTGATATAATTAAAACATATGTCTTTAACTAAAATCGTCGCTACTGTCGGTCCTGCAGTCGAAAAGACCAGCGAATTGGTTTCCCTTATAAAAGCGGGAGCGAATATTTTTCGTTTTAACTTAAAGCACAATGCCACCCAGTGGCATAGCCAGCTTATTAAAAAAACAAAGGAAGCGTCTAAAATCACCGGGCAACCCATATCTATTCTTTTAGATTTTCCTGACCCAGACATCAAAACTTTTTTACCGGCTTTTTTGGAAAAAAATCTTTCTCTTGCGGCAAGGCACAGCGTTGATTTTCTGGCTCTTTCTTTTGTGAGAAGCAAAAAAGACATCGATCTTTTAAGAAATCAAACAAAGAAGCTTTCCTTGTCGGCAAAAATTTTAGCCAAAATTGAGACTTCTCAATCTTTAGAAAATTTTGAAGAAATTCTTGATTCTTCAGACGGTATCATGATAGCCAGAGGAGATCTTGGCATGGAAATTCCCTTCGAGCAAGTTCCTTACTATCAAAAAAAGATTATTAAAGAATGTATTGAAAAAGGAAAACCAGTTATTACCGCCACCCACATGCTTGAATCAATGATCTATAATTCTCTTCCCAATCGGGCGGAAGTTTCAGACGTGGCTAACGCCATTCTCGATTATACTGATGCGGTTATGCTTTCCGCGGAAACAGCCACAGGGAAATACCCTTCAAAAGCAGTTTCAGTCATGGAAAGGATTTGCCGTTTTTGGGAAAAAAAGAGACCGCCGGTTGGCGGTTTCAATTTTGAACTCAATCATCAGACGGCAGCTGTTTGCTATTCAGCTTATCAGCTTTGGATGAGCCCCTTTTGCCAAAAAGAAAATGTCAAAGCCTTTGTTGTGATAACCGAGACGGGCATGACTGCCCGCATGATTTCACGATTAAGGCCCAATCTGCCTATTTTAGCTTTAACCGAAGACAGAAACCTTAGAGACCAGCTTTGTTTGTCTTATGGTGTAACACCTTTGCTTTTCGAAGGGGAAAGGGTTGGTTTGTATAAAAAAAGGAATTTTTCTGATATAGAAAAAATATTAACCTATATTAAAAAAACTGGATATGTCAAAAAGAGAGAAAAGGTAATTATTATTTATGCTGAAGATTGGGGGACACCCGGGAAAACAAGTATCGTTAGGATTCAAGAAGTGCCTTAGATCTTTCCGATTGTAAATTATTTTTCAATTTAAAATCCGCTCTGCAGGCGGATTTCTATTTTTTATGTTATTATTTTATTTCCTCTCTTCCAGTTTTACTTTAGCCACTACTTCTTTTTTATTGCGCAGAATTTTCAAGGAGATTTCACTATTAACTTTATGTTCCTGAAGAAGGCGAGATAAAGAATCTTCTTCGGTTATTTTCTTCCCTTCACACTCTAGGATTATATCAAACTCTTTTAAGCCTGATTTTTCGGCTGCGCTTCCCTTGATTATTGCCGATTCTCCCAGTGTTTCCCTTACAATAAAAGCACCGTAATCAACCGGCAGCTTGTTCTTTCCCGATATTTCATTGTTCAAAAGGATGTATTTTATTCCCAAAAATGGCCTTTTTACTTTTCCGTATTTTTTAACTTCCTCCAGGTCTTTTATCGCGTAATTAATGGGAATTGCAAATCCTATATTCTGAGCGTCTATTACAGTGGCAGTATTGATTCCAATTACCTTGCAATCCAGGTCCACCAAAGGTCCGCCAGAATTTCCAGGATTAATAGCGGCATCGGTCTGGATTAATCCTCTTAATCTTTCCGCCTGATGGGTCAGCCCGCTAAAAGCGGTAATATATCTGCTTAAACCGGAGACAACTCCTGTGCTGATTGTGTCGTGAAATTCACCCAAAGCATTGCCGACGGCAACTACGGTTTGGCCCAGTTCAATTTTTGACGAATCTCCGAGCTCTAAATAGGGCAGATTTTTGGCATTAACCTTAAGAATAGCGATATCGTTGATAGGGTCGCGCGAAACCACCTTGCTTTCAAATTTTTTGTTCGGATCAAAAATAATAGTGTAATCAGCTGTTTTATCCTCTACCACATGGTTGCTGGTTATGATATACCCGTCAGGAGAAACAATAAATCCGGATCCTCCCCCGATTTTAGTTTTTTCTCTTTTTCCTTTTTCAACCTTGGGAATAATGAAGTTTTGGTCTCCATAGGGGAAAAAATAAAAACCCTCTATTTCGGGCAGGTCTTTTGAGATGACAATGGTTATTACCGCCGGACAGGCTTTTTTGGCGACTTCTATTATAGGGGATTTTTCCATAATGATGATTTTATTATAACAGGAAATGAATTGCCAGCAAAACCGATTTTTGCTAATATCAATAACATTGGATAGTTCGGAGCTACGCCCCCGTAGCTCAATGGACAGAGCATCACACTCCTAACGTGAGGATATAGGTTCGATTCCTATCGGGGGCACTGTTGGAGGATGAGAGGGCCCGTAGTATACCGGTAACACGCTTCCATGGCATGGAAGAGTAGGGGGTTCGATTCCCCCCGGGTCCACCATGATGAAAAAAATTGCCATTCTTGAGCCAGGAGCCTGGGGCACTGCCCTGGGAATTATTTTAAGCAAAGAAAAAGAGGTTAATTTTTGGTATGCAAGCAAAAAATTAGCTTTGAAAATTTCAGAAAATCGGGAAAATGAAAGATTGCCGGGAGTTAAAATTCCGAAAGAAATTATTGTTTTTTCTGATATTAAAAAAGCAACAGAAAGAGCTGATCTGATTATCATAGCCTCACCTTCTTTTAGTTTCCGAAAAACAGTATTAAGGATTAAAAACATCAAAAACCTGCCTCCTTTATTGGGAATTGCCAAGGGAATAGAGAAAGATACGCTTTTTTTCCCTTCAAACATTGTTTACGACGTTTTAAAAAAGAAAGATTATGCCCACTTATCGGGCCCCGGATTTGCAAAAAAAGTGGCGACAGGGACTCACGCCAAAGAAGTGATAGCTTGTTCCGATCAGGATTTATCAAAAAGACTCAAAGAGCTTTTTAAGATTCATCCTCTTAAGCCGTCCGCTACCGCTGACTTGATAGGCGTTGAATTGGCTGGCGCGGCTAAAAATGCTTTGTCCATCGGAATCAGCTTGGTTGAAGCAAGCATTAAAAGCCCCAAAATTGAAAAGATTAAAAAGGATTTAATATCCCTAGGAGTCAAAGAAATGATAAAGATTGGACAGGCAATGGGAGCTAAAAAAGAAACATTTTTAGGCCCTGCCGGCAAGGGAGACCTAGTATTAACAGCCACCAACCCCCTTTCCCGCAATTTTCAATTCGGAAAAAATCTTCTTCATGATTCGGAAAAGATGAGGAAAAAAATAAAAGAAGGAAAGATTACAGTGGAAGGGCTTAATAACGCTTTTGCATTATATAAATTGGGCAAGATTTACAAGGTTGATCTTCCGATGGTTAATGAAATTTACAAAGTAATATATAAAAAGGTTTCTCCCCATAAAACAGTTAAAGATTTAATTGCTTTATCGCAAGAAAAATAGGGAGGGGTGCCAGAGTGGATGAATGGGCCGCACTCGAAATGCGGTGGAGTCGAAAGATTCTCGTGAGTTCGAATCTCACCCCCTCCGCCATAAAAAACAATAATTTAAAAATATGATGGAATTTTTCAAAAAAGCGAAAAAAGAACCAAAGGACCTAAAAGAAATTTTAGCTGGTTTTAACGAATTGGAAGGAAAGTTTAGTAAGGTTTTAGGGGAAATGAAAAAATTGGAAAATAAGCAGAAATTCTCCGTTCAAAAATTGGGAATAGTAAGGTTTAATCCTTTTTCCGAAGTAGGGAGCGACCAGAGTTTTTCTATGGCCCTGCTTAACGATGAAAACGACGGGGTGGTAATCACCAGCCTTTATACCCGCCAGGAGAACAGGGTCTATGGAAAGCCCATTAAAGACAGCCAGTCGGAATATTCTTTATCCGAAGAGGAAAAGAAGGCAATAGAAAAAGCAAAAAATTCAAAAAACAATGAATAAAAAAGTAAAAGAAAGCTTATTTTCCCGTCCGCCCATAGTGGTGGTAATGGGCCATATAGACCATGGAAAAACAACGCTTTTGGATCAGATCAGAAAAACCCATGTTGTTGAAAAAGAATCGGGTGGCATCACCCAGCATATCGGCGCTTACCAGGTTATTTTGCCCGATGCCAAAACCGGGGACCAGGAACAGGGAAAGAAGATTACCTTTCTTGATACTCCGGGACATGAAGCCTTTTTTCAAATGCGATCGAGAGGAGCAAAGGTAGCTGATATTGTTGTCTTGGTAATTGACGCGGCCGAAGGATTGAAGGTCCAGACCAAGGAAGTTATTTCTCATATTAAAAAATTAGAAATTCCTGCGATAGTTGTTTTGAATAAAATGGACAAGCCCGGAGCTGATCCGGAAAAGGTAAAAAGAGAATTGTTCAAAGAGGGAATGGTGGTTGAATCAATGGGGGGAGAGATTCCCACGGTTCAGGTTTCCGCCAAAACCGGCAAAGGAATTCCAGAGCTATTAGAAATGATATTATTGATCGCGGAAATGGAAAAATTGACCGCTGATTTGAAAAAACCAGGAGAGGGAGTGGTTATTGAATCTTACTTGGATAATTTTAGGGGGCCCACCGCTACACTTCTTTTATTCGAAGGAACCCTAAAAACCGGAGACGTCGTTGCAACTCATTCGGCTTTTACCAAGATTAAAAATTTAGAAAATTTTCAAAAAAAAGCCCTAGACCAGGCCCTTCCTTCCGACCCCGTAATTATCTTCGGATTTGATCAGGCACCAAAAGCGGGAGAAGAATTTAAGGTTTTTCCCGATCTGACCCAAGCTCAGGATTACATCCAATCGTCAAAAGACTCTCAACTGCTGACAAAAGAATCATCAATAAACGATCCAAAAGAAGAGTCAGGCATAAAAACATTGAACATAGTCTTAAAAACCGACGTGGCCGGATCATCTGAAGCAATAGAAGGAATTTTAAAAAATATTCCCCAGGACAAGGTCGCTTTAAAAATTTTGAAATCAGAAGTGGGCAATATTAACGAATCAGACATAAAGCTGGTCAAAGGGGGGAGAGGCTTGATTCTCGGGTTTCGGGTAAAAACAGATTCCAGCGCCAAGAAAATATTGGAAAGGGAAAGGATAAAAATAATGAACTTTGACGTGATATACGAGATGGTGGAAGAAATGAGGACTCTTATGGAAAAGGCGCTTGAGATGGAAAATATCAGAAACGATTCGGGCAAGCTGAAGGTTTTGGTCAAATTTTTCAAAGAGGGAAACCGCCAAATTGTGGGAGGCAAGGTTATAGAAGGAGAAATTGAAAGAGGGTCCTTGATCGAGGTTATGCGCGACGAAGAAAAGGTTGGAGAAGGAAGAATGGTGAACCTTCAAAGAGACAAGAAAGATGCTGAATCTGTTTCAAAAGGTCAGGAATGCGGAATATTATTTGAAGGCGGGACAGAGATAAAAGAAGGAGATATTTTAAATATTTTTACCAGAGAGAAGAAAAGAGGAACCCTTTAAAATGATTAAACGCATTGAGAGAGTCAATCAATTGATAAAAAAGGAATTATCCAAGATTATTTTAAGAGAAGCTGATTTTCCCAATAATGTTTTGGTAACCTTAACCAGAATAGACACCTCTCCGAATCTGATTGAAACAAAGGTTTTTGTAAGCACTATGCCCGAGAGCCGGGCGCAAGAAACCTTGGATATTTTGAATAAAAATATTTACAGGATTCAGCAGACTTTGAATAAGCGCTTAGTGATGAGACCTATACCAAAAATAATGTTTCGTGAAGAAAAGGAAGTAAGAGGGGCCGGCAGAGTGGAAGAGCTTCTGGAACAGGCAAAAAGAGATTGCAAAAAGACGGAAAATGTTTAAAATATTAATACTGGCCTGGTAGCCAAGTAGTAAGGCAACTGTCTGCAAAACAGTTATACGCGGGTGCGATTCCCGCCCAGGCCTCAAAAACCTTGCCCGGGTGATGGAATTGGTATACATGCGACACTTAAAATGTCGTGACCGTAAGGTCATGTGGGTTCGACTCCCACCTCGGGCACAAAAGAAAAACCCCTGCTTTTATGGCAGGGGTTTCTCTCTTTTTTTATCCTTCTAATATTTCAATGACAGCTCTTTTTACTCCGAAGTTTTTTGCCTCTTGATAGGAGGGAAACCAAATATCAAAATGATAATTGCCTTTTTTCCAGCTCATCCTATCTTCTACAACAAAGACTTTCTCTCCGTATAATTCAGGGATTTTGATCTTTGTGCCAAAGGGTAAATAATTATTGGCTATAATCCCGTCTTTTGTAGTTTTTCCGCTGGCAGTAATGAACGGAGTGTCGTCGGTTTGTTCGGGGGTAGAGGAATAAGCGGTGATTACAACCGTTATTTCTCTCGCCACACTGAACTCCGGTCCAGCCGGGCTGAGCACTGGCATAAGGGAATTTTTCCCCATCATAGTCAATTTTTCTTCATTAAGGGCTTCTTCCCAGGTGCCGTAAGCCAGCTTAGCCTGGGCTTTTTGGGAAAAAACATTAAAAAGAAGTATTCCGGCTATAAATATAGCCACTACAATAAAGAAGATTGATGCTTCTTGTTTAGCTGAAATGTTTAAAATACTAGGTAATCTAAGGTCATTAGGCACTTCAAGCAGGTTTTTATTGTATTTAATCATAATAAAAAACCCCTTTCGAGGTTATGGTCTAAGTATAGCCTATCTATATAAATTGTCAAGCGTTTTCGGTTGTTTCGACCTAAGAGCAAAAAGAGCGGGTGAAGGGAATCGAACCCTCTTCTCAACCTTGGCAAGGTTGCATAATAACCGTTATACGACACCCGCCAGCGCCAGTTATTGCTGGTTTCATCGTTAAAGCCAGTAATTCGGCATTAACCTTGTGCCGCGGGCCAGACTTGCACTGGCGACCTCAGCTTTTTCAGAGCTGCGCTCTACTGCCTGAGCTACCGCGGCTTGGATTCGAACCTATAACCCCCGCGATGTAAACGCGATGCTCTGCCGTTGAGCTAACCGTCCTACTTGTGCCCAGGGCGGGACTCGAACCCGCACGCCCAAAAAGGGCATAGAGCCTCAGTCTATCGCGTTTACCAATTACGCCACCTGGGCTTTTTTTATTCTTTTACTACGGCTTCTTTTCTCTTTAATCTCGCTCTCTTCCCCTTGGCTTTTCTCAAATAGTAAAGTTTCGCCCTTCTTACCTTTTCTTGCTTTACCACCTCTATTTTTTCTATATTGGGAGAATGAACTGGAAAAATTCTTTCCACCCCGACTCCGGCGATAGTTCTCCTGACAGTGATAGTAGAACTGATCCCTTTTCCGTGCTTTTTAGCAATAACCAAACCCTCGAAAATCTGAAATTTTTCTTTATCTCCCTCCTTAATTTTTTGATAAACCTTAACGGTATATCCTGGTCCGATATCAGACCTGTCTATTTTTGTATTCATTTTAGCTTATTTATTTTTAATTTTTTAGTGGGCACTACAGGATTCGAACCTGTGACCTCTGCTATGTCGAAGCAGCGCGCTAACCAACTGCGCCAAGTGCCCCCCTGGTGCGCGTAGATGGATTCGAACCATCGACATCCACTTTATAAGAGTGGCGCTCTGCCACTGAGCTATACGCGCCCGACGAATAAGAGGCGAAAGCTCTGATCAAACGGATTATACGCGTTCACCACTTACTTTTACTGATTTTTCTTTTTTTGTCGAGGGCTTGGATGCCCTTTCTTTTTTTGCGTTGATCAGATTGTCGAATTCTTCTTTTTCAATAGTCTCCTTTTCTATCAATGTTTCTGCGATTTTTTCCAGCATAGCCTTCTTTTTGATCAATATTTTATTGGCCCGTTCTTCAGCTTCTTTGATTAATTTGGCGACTTCTCTGTCAATCTCGGTGGCCACTTTTTCCGAATATCTTCTTTGCTCTGAAATTTCCCTTCCCAAAAACACCAGCTCGTTTTGGCCTCCGAAGGAAACGGGGCCGAGAGAAGACATTCCATAGTCTTTAACAATTCTTCTGGCAAGATCAGAAGCTCTTTCCAAATCGTTGCTTGATCCTGTAGTTATTTCTCCGAATTTTATCCTTTCGGCACAATATCCGCCGAGCAGGGTTGCCAATTCCGTCAAGAATTCCTTTTTACTTTTGATTTTCTTTTCTTCAACCGGCATTTTTAATGTATATCCGGCAGCCATTCCTCTGGCAACTATGGAAATCTTTCTTATCGGTTCGGCTTCAGGTAAAGAAGAGGAGACCAGAGCGTGTCCGGCTTCATGAAAAGCGGTAATTCTTTTTTCTTTTTTTGACAGAATATGGCTTCTTCTTTCAGGGCCCAACAAAACTTTTTCGATAGCTTCAAGCAGGTCTTTTTGAGCGACCTGGGTCTTATTTTTTCTTGCAGCCCAAATTGCTCCCTCATTTACCACATTAGCCAAATCAGCGCCTGAAAAACCAGGAGTTCTTTCCGCCACTTCCCTTAAATCAATGTCAGAAGTCAGGGGTTTTCCTTGGCAATGAATTTTTAAAATAGCTTCCCGGTCTTCCCTGTCTGGAAGATCCAGGATTACTTTGCGGTCAAATCTGCCTGGCCTTAACAGTGCCGGGTCCAATATGTCTCCACGGTTTGTTGCCGCTATAATAATTACATTAGTTTCTCTTTCGAATCCGTCCATTTCAACCAGAATTTGATTCAATGTTTGCTCTCTTTCGTCATGTCCTCCTCCCATCCCTGCGCCCCTGTGTCTGCCTACTGCGTCTAATTCGTCGATGAACAGAAGGGAAGGAGCTGCTTTTTTTGCCGTGTTGAACAGGTCCCTTACTCTGGCCGCGCCTACTCCGACAAACATTTCAACAAATTCTGATCCGGAAATCGAGAAGAAGGGAACGTTGGCTTCTCCTGCCACAGCTCTGGCTAAAAGAGTTTTTCCTACTCCGGCCGGCCCAAGAAGGAGAACTCCCCTTGGAATCCTAGCTCCGATTTGCAAATATTTTTTGGGATTTTTCAAAAAGTCTATTATTTCCTTTAATTCTTCTTTTGCCTCTTTTTGGCCGGCAACGTCTTTAAAGGTAATTTTTTGCTTTGGATGGCCATCTGCGCCGAATAATCTTGCCTTGGCTTTTGAAAAATCAAAGGCCTGCGTGGCATTGCCTTTTGCCTGTTTGAAAAAAGACCAGAAAAAGAAGACAAAAATCAAAAGAGGGAGCATGGTGAACAGAATCGGTCCGATCCAGGTCGAAATTCCGCTTTCTTCCTTTGTCTTAATTTCAACTTTTTTCAATTTTTCTGCCTCTGCTCCGTAGTTGATCAATGACTGAGAGAGAGATGATTCCACCTCCTTTTCTGCTTTGGCTTTTGAGTCATCATTATAAGTTATCTCCAGACTGTTTCCGGAAACAGTAATTTCTTTAATCTGTTCCTGATTAATGTCTTTAACTATTTGAGTGAGAGACAGTTCTTTTTCTTTTTCAGGGGATTGGAAGAACAGAGCAAAAACGCTTGAAATCAGGAGAAAAAATAAGATAACAAATAAAATATTTTTAATTAGATTTTTCATTTTCCCTCTCTTCTTATTCCATTTTTAAGCTCATCCTGTGCTCCTTGGTGTCAATAGATAAAATTTGAAATTTGTATTTTTTACCTATCTCCAAAGAAGATTCCATTTTGGCTTTTGTGCCAAATTCGGAAATATGGCAAAGTCCCTGGATTTTCGGGCTTATTTCTTCATTGTCAGATATAATCTGGACAAAAGCCCCGTAGGGATTGAATTTCGTCACTTCTCCCTCAATAACACTTCCTTTTTTATATGTGTTTTCAATTTCCAGCCAGGGGTCTTTTTTGAGAGCTTTCAAGGAAAGGGAAATCTTGTCATTGGCAATGGAGATTATTTTTGCCGAAACTGTTTCTCCCGCCTTGACCACATCATTGGTGTTTTCTATCAGCTTCCAGTCAAGTTCTGAAATATGAATCAGTCCTTCGAGCTTAGGCTCGTCTTTATCAGATGAAATCGGGAATTTTATGAAAACTCCGAAATCAGTGATGCCCGTAATTTCTCCCTCCACCACGTCTCCAACGCTATATTTTTTAATAAGTTCTTTGGTTTTTTCGTTTTCTTTCGCCTTTTCCGAAAGAATTAATTTTCCCTGTCTCGGATCAAGGTCGAAAATTTTCACTTCCATTTCGCTGCCTGTAAACACCTGGAGCTCTTTCAGGATTTTAACGGCATCTCCCTTTTCCACCTTGGGATAATGTTCGGCCAATAATTGGGAAACGGGAAGAAAAGCCGGTATTCCGGAAACCTCGGCCAGCAGTCCTCCTTTATTTGCCCCGGAAATTTTAACAGTTATCGTTTCTTCTTTTTCTTTTTTTTCTGCAAGTCTTTCCCATATCAATTCATTAGAGGCTTGATTTAAGGAAAGCTCGACATATCCTTCTTCATTTTCCAGGTCAATTATTTTAGCCAAAACCATGTCTCCTGTCTTAAGGTGCTTCAACTCGTCTTTGGCCTCTTGGAATTCTTTGCCGTAAATTATTCCGGCGCCCAACGGTCCCAAATCTAAAAAGGCGGTCGAACGGGCCCTTCCAATTATTTTTCCCTCCACAATCGTGCCGACCTGCGCCGGCCTTATTGAGCTGTTATCTTCCAGCAACTCTTTCATGTTTAATTTTTCTTATTAAGATTTGCCGATTTAAGGCGATTTTTGGTTAATTATTAATTTTTGGCAAATCTTTCGCCTACTACAACTTACAATAATTATTGAGTTTTTGCAATAGTTATGGTAAAATTTATTTGTAAAAATAATTTGACAATTAATTTAATTTTTCATGAATATTATCTGGCATGGCCAGTCCTGCTTTCAAATCGTATCCAGCCAAAGCAAGAACGGCCAAGTAAACATAGTAATAGACCCTTTTGACGAAAGCATCGGCTTAAGAGCCCCGAAACTTGAGGCCGATATTTTGTTAACGACAAGAAAAGACCATGATCAAAGCGGGGCAAAAAACATTGTCGGCAGCCCTTTTGTTATCGACGGCCCTGGGGAATATGAAACAAAAGAAATTTTTATCCAAGGCATTTCCACTCCTTCTTCCGACAAGGAAAAAATATTTAATACCATTTACACTATCGAGGCGGAAGAAATAAAGATTTGCCACCTCGGTTTTTTTAATCAAAAAGAATTAACCGACGAGCAGGTGGAGAAGATAGGAGAGACGGATATTTTAATGATTCCCGTGGGAGGAAACGATGTGATTTCAGCAAAAGAAGCGATAAAAATAATGTCTCAGATTGAGCCAAAAATCACCATTCCGATGTATTACCAAATACCGAAACTTAAGGCAAAGTTCGACGGAGTAGACAGTTTTTTGAAAGCAATGGGAGTAAAGAAAGTTGAATCCCTTCCGAAACTGTCGATTAAAAAGAAAAATATATCTTCGGAAGAAGCTAAAATAATAATATTAAATCCTTAAAAATATGCCTAATTTTTTAAAAAAAATTCAAGACTTACCAGAAGAAAGAAAAAAAATTATACTCTGGTCAATAGTGGCGGTTTTGGCTTTGATTTTATTATCCTGGTGGTATAAAAATTTCAAGGCGAAAATAGACGCCCTTCAGTTGCAAAGCAGCAACCCGGAAGTTATTTCCATGGAACGGGAGGTAAAGAGTTTATCAAGCATTGATCAATAATTTATAATCATTCGGGGTATTTTTTGAAAATCCCCTTAATTTTTTAATTATCATAATTATTAATTTTTTCGGTTAACATGGCAAAAGAAAACGTAGAGAGAAAAAAGGCAAATACAGACATCGGCTTTTTAAAACAGCGGGAAATCACGGATGAAATGAAAGAAAGCTATCTTGATTATGCGATGTCTGTGATTGTCGCCCGCGCTTTGCCCGATGTCAGAGACGGATTAAAGCCGGTCCATAGGAGAATTTTATATACCATGCTGGAAGAGGGATTGAGGCATACTGCCAAGTTCCGGAAGTCAGCCACTGTGGTTGGTTCTTGCTTGGGCCGTTATCATCCTCATGGAGACATGGCTGTCTATGATTCTTTAACCAGAATGGCTCAGGATTTTTCCCTGCGCTACCCTTTAGTCAGGGGTCAAGGGAATTTTGGCAGTATCGACGGGGATCCTGCCGCAGCCCAAAGATATACGGAATGCCGTTTGTCAAAAATCGGAGAGGAAACATTAAAAGACATTGAAAAAGACACGGTTAATTTCACTCCTAACTACGACGGCACGAGAAAAGAGCCGGTGGTTCTCCCTTCTCCCGTGCCCCAGCTTCTTTTAAACGGTTCCTTGGGCATCGCGGTGGGAATGGCAACCAATATTCCCACACATAATATTACGGAAGTTTGCGACGCCTTAATTCATTTGGTAGATAATCCCAAATCTACCACTGAAGATCTTTTTCAGTACATAAAGGGTCCTGATTTTCCGACCGGCGGAATAATTTATGATCAGAAAGAGATACTCCAGGCCTACTCCCAGGGGAAGGGGCCTATTGTCACCAGGGGGAAGGCGGAAATAATGGAGCAGGAAAAAACCGGCCGCATCAGAATAATTATTTCCGAAATTCCTTTTCAGGTTCAAAAGTCTACTTTGATAGAACAGTTCGCCAATTTAGTCCAAGAGAAAAAAATTGAAGGGATAAAAGACATCAGAGACGAGTCGGACAAAGACGGAATGAGGATTGTCATTGATCTTCAAAAGGATACTCACCCACAAAAGATCCTCAACCGCCTTTATAAGTTCAGCGATTTGCAAAAAACCTTTCATTTAAACATGCTTGCTTTGGTTGACGGTATCCAGCCGAGGATTTTGAACCTGGTTGAGGTGCTGGATTATTTCCTTTTGCACAGGAAAGAGGTTGTTGTCAGAAGAACTAAATATGAGCTGCAAAGAGCAAAAGAAAGGGCTCATATCTTGGAAGGGCTTCATAAATGTCTGGCTAACATAGATGCGGTGATCAAGATCATCAAGAGTTCTGCCAATCGGGAAGAAGCTGAGAGCAATTTGATGAAGAGGTTTGATCTGACCAAGATTCAGGCTAACGCTATTTTGGAAACCAAGCTTGCCGCCTTGGCGAAACTGGAAAGAAATAGAATAGAAGACGAATTAAAAGAAATTCGGGCCAGGATAAAAGAATTGACCACCATTCTTAACAGTCCTCAAAAGATAAAAGAGGTGATAAAGAAAGAAATTAAAGAAGTAAAAGAAAATTTTGGAGACGAAAGAAAAACCAAGGTTCAGGCTCAAAAACTGGGAGAAATCGCCGAAGAAGACTTGATTCCCCAGGAAGAAACGGTTCTTACGCTGACTCAAGGCGGGTACATAAAAAGAATTGATCCTAAGACATATAAGCTTCAAAAAAGAGGGGGTAAAGGAATATTGGGAATGAAAACTCTCCAGGATGACATTGTCGAGCATTTCCTTTCCGCCCAGACTCACGACTCTTTGCTTTTCTTTACCGACTCGGGAAAGGCCTTCAGAACCAAGGTTTATGAAATACCGGAAGGAACCAGGGTTGCCAAAGGAAGGGGCCTATTAAATTTCTTGGAAATTTCGGCGGAAGAAAAGGTTTTATCCCTCTTAGCTCTGGGAAAAAACGATGAAGCCTTGGGGACAAAATACTTACTGATGGTCACAAAAGATGGTATAATCAAGAAAACCGCTTTGGAGGAATTTGAAAATGTCCGCAAATCGGGACTGATCGCCATAAACCTTAAAAAAGGAGATATTTTAAAAACCGTCAGAAAAACCACCGGCCAGGATGAAATAATGCTGGTTACCAAAAAAGGACAGGCAATCAGGTTTAAAGAAAAAGAATTAAGACCGATGGGCAGGTCGGCATCCGGAATTCGTGGAATCAGACTGAAAAAAGACGACGAGGTGATCGGAGCCGACGTTATAAAAATTTCCAAGCCGACAGAATTGGACGCCAAGCAAAAAGAAAAAATTAAAAATTATTTGTTGGTGGTTTCGGAAAACGGCTACGGGAAGAGAACCGACCTTACGGAATACCGTTTACAGGGAAGAGGAGGCACGGGCATTAAAACCGTGCAGATCAGCCCTAAAACAGGCAATTTGGTTGCTTCAAGAGCTTTATCCGACGAAGAAGACCTAATAGTCATTTCCAGAAAAGGACAAGTGATAAGAACGGAAATTTCTCAGATATCAAAGCTTTCCCGCTCCACCCAGGGAGTAAGGCTTATGCGCCTGGAAGACGGAGATAAGATAGCTTCGGCAGCCTGCATTTAAAATCTATTTTTATCCCATGGAAGGATTTCTTGATCCAACTAAAATTTTAAAAGAGATGAGATTGAGAAGGAACATGACTGCGATTGATTTCGGTTGCGGTTCCGGTGGCTGGGCAATTCCCCTGGCAAAAGAGTTGGAGGAAGGAAAGGTTATAGCAATAGATATCCTGGAAGAGCCCCTTTCCGCCCTCAAGGCAAGGGCTAAGCTTGAAAAGATTTTAAATATAGAGATGGTCTTAGCCGACGCGGAAAAAGGAACGGATATTTTCGAAAACAGTGCAGACCTGGTTTTAATGACTAATCTTTTATTCCAGTGCGAAGACAGAAAAAAAGTCATGGAAGAGGGAAAAAGAGTTTTAAAGAGTAGCGGGAGAATTTTAATAATAGATTGGAGTCTTGATTCTCCCATCGGACCGAAAGAAGGAAGAGTTTCTCCCGAAGACGTTAAAACATTAGCCCAAGACATAGGACTAAAAAATAAAAAAGAATTTAAAGCCAGCCCTTATCATTACGGATTAATTTTTGAGAAATAAAAAGTAAAAAATATGAAAAAAATTGTTCCAATCTTGATATTATTAACCTTAATTATTCCGATCGGGATTTCAGCCGCGACTACGACAGGGCCCTCAATATCGATATTAAATCCAATTGCAGCTTCTTCTACTGCGGTAATTATTGATAACATCATCTCTCTTATATTTTATGTTGGCCTGGTAGTAACCCCCTTGATGATAGTTATTGCCGGATTTTTAATATTGACAGCTGGCGGAGATCCGAAAAAGGTAGAGCAAGGTAGGCATATTATTATCTACACCTTGATAGGGCTGTTTATAATATTATTTGCCAAAGCAATAGTTTCCATGTTAAATAAAGTAATGGGGATTTAGCCTTGAAATTAAAAAGAAGAAGATTTGAAACAATTTAAAGGTCGTAAAAAAATATGAAAAAAAATATGAAAAAAACTTTAATTTCTTTATCTTTAATCGGATTCTTAGCAGCAGCTTTGTTTGTTCCAGTTGTAGCCTTAGGGTTAACTGGTCCTCCCGTTTCTTGTGAGATAAGAGCAGGAGGGGTTGGATTACCTACCGAATGCCCCCCGGGCACTTGTGCTTTCGACAGTCCAACTCAACCGTGCGGAATGTGTTGTTTATTAAATACCGTTTACAACGTTACCGACTGGATATTCGTTGCTTTGATTGTCCTAACAACGCTTTTCGTAATCTTGGGAGCATTTAAGATACTGACAGCCAAAGATTCTGCAGAAGAAGTAACGAAAGGAAGGCAATATATTATGTTCGCAGCTTTGGGTTTATTGGTTGCCTTTTTGGCAAAAGCCGTACCCCAGATTGTTAAGGTGGCTAGCGGTTTTTAGCGATTATTCTGCTTAACGAATCAAATCAACCCCGACTTAAATCGGGGTTGATTTTTTAGAGAAAAAAGAGATAGAATAATCAGTATGATGGGCAGGTGGCGGAACTGGTATACGCTTACGGCTTAGGACCGTATCCCGCAAGGGTTGAGGGTTCGAGTCCCTCCCTGCCCACAATATGCAATCAAAAAACCGCCATATAGGCGATTTTTTGATTTAATGATTATATATTTTTTATAGAAATTTTTATTTTCTTTTCCCTTATAATCTTCGGTATTCTTACGGTCAAGATTCCCTCCTTCATTGTTGCTTCAATTCTGCCAGGATCAACTTCAACCGGCAATATCACCTCTCTCGAGAAGGGGCCCCAATGGCATTCCTGTGTAAAATAATCACCAGTCTCTTCAAATTGCTTGCCTCTCCATCCCTTGATTGCAACAATGTCTTTTTCTATTGAGATATTAAGGTTTCCTATTTCTACCCCGGCAATGGCTGATTGTATTACCAGGTCTTTGTCGGTCTGATAAACATCAACCGCCAACTGTCCTTCCTGTTCTCCGTTCAGATCTGGCCATTTGTCATTTTTTTCTTCAGTCTTTTCTTCTTCTTCAAATTTTTCCATTTTTTGTTCGGTTTTTAATTCAGGTTCTAATTCAACTTCTTTTTCGATTTCTTTTTTTTCTTCAGATTTCTTTTTACTTTTTGTTTTTTCTGAAGATTTGTTTTTTTTAGGGACAACCTTTATGGGTTCGGGACTTTCTTCTTTTTCTTCTGTTATTTCAACGGGTGATTCTAACTCATCAATTCCCATTCCCTTTTTTAATTTTTCAAAAAAAGATGCCATAGCTAATTAATTTTGCAAACGCTTTTAATTTTTTTTAATTTATTGAAGCCTACGGAAACAAAAATGGCCAATACGACTAAAATGACCACAGGAATCAAAAGATTTAATGGATACCCTAGCTTTATAATAGAGAAATTATATAGACCGTGCAAGAGAACAGATATCCCCAGCCCCAAAATAGTGAATTTTATTTTATTTTTTTGCTCATAGAAAGACAGGGCGAGGAAATATCCGAAAGTTCCCGAGCATAGGGCGTGGAGAAATGTTGCGCTGATAAACCGCGAAGCGCTTACTTCGATGGCAGTATGAAAAAAGGAGGCTTGGCCCAGGTTGAAAAAAATTAAAATGTTTTCCGAAGCGGCAAACCCCAGGGCGGAAATAATCATATAAAGCATGGTGTCCAAAGGCTCGTCAAACTCATGGTGATCTAAAACCTTTTCCCTTACCACCAGATATTTTAAGAATTCTTCTATTAACGCCACCCCCAAAAAAAGATTTATAATCGAAAGAGCGGAAGGAGAAATGGCAAGTTTTTTGGTCTCTTCCGAAATCCCCAGCTCTATTAAGGCAGTCGGCAGGGCAATAAGCATTCCATAAAGGAATATCTTTAATACCATTCTGTTGGACTCAGGATGAGAGTCCTTTTTCAAATAAAAAAGCAGCCAGATTACGCTTGGAATGATACCGAAAAATAAACAAATTGAATAAGACATATTTATTTGGGCCAATCTTCAACCATCAAGCACTCTTTTTTATTCTTAATGGGCAGGCTTTGGTAAATTTCCTCGGTGATAAAAGGAATGAAGGGATGGAGCAGAGCAAGACTCTCCTTGAGCACGTAAAGCAGGATCGGATAAGCTTCTTCTTTTCTTTCTTTGCTCATTTCAATATATTTATCACAAAAGGCATGCCAAAAGAAGTGATATATTTCCTGAGCCCCCAAATCAAACCTATAACTCTCAATAAATTTTGTTATTTTTAAATTAGATTTTTTTAATTCTTTTAAAATCCACCTATCATCCCGGTGTTTTGTTTTAATAATCTTTGTGGTTGAAACATTTTCAATTTGTCCTGGGTTTATTGCTAAAACAAACCGTGCGGCATTCCAAATTTTATTTGAAAAATTTCTCATTGCTCGCATCTTATCATCGTTAATACGAATATCGCTTCCTGGCGATGCTCCAAAAACCAAAGCCATTCTTAACGCGTCGGCACCATATTTTTCTACCATCAACATTGGATCAATAACATTTCCCTTGCTTTTGCTCATTTTTTGGCCTTTTTCGTCTACAACCCTGCTGTGCAAATAAATAACCTTGAAAGGCGCTTTTTTTGTAAAATAAAGACCGAACATCATCATTCTCGCAACCCAAAAGAATAAAATATCCCACATTGTATCCAGAACCGAAGTCGGGTAGAAGTATTTAAAATCTTTACTGTCTGGATATCCTAAGGTTGTTAGTGGCCATTGCCCGGACATAAACCAGGTGTCAAAAGTATCCGTCTCTTGTAGAATATTATTTCCCCCGCACTTTTTACAAGGGCCGTCTTCTAATGAATAAACTGGATTTTTCGTTGCTATTAAGTTTTGCA
This sequence comes from Candidatus Nealsoniibacteriota bacterium, assembly GCA_026396095.1. Classification (GTDB taxonomy): domain Bacteria; phylum Patescibacteriota; class Minisyncoccia; order Minisyncoccales; family RBG-13-42-11; genus JAPLXK01. The sequence continues at coordinate 21,033 of JAPLXK010000015.1, forward strand.
GTCCACTTTTAATTTCTTGGAAATTATATTTATTTTTTAAGGTCCCCAGACAATTTGGCGGGAAACATTCCAATCTCGAATGTTTTTCATCCAATTAAAATACATTTTTTCAAATCTTTTTTTTGGATAAATCTTTACTTGGCCGCTCTTAACGGCTTTTATTGCCGGCTCTGCCAAAGTTTTAATTTTAACAAACCATTGCGGGATAATAATTGGCTCAATTTTGTTTTTACAGCGATAACAAATGCCGACAGAATGTTTTAAAGGATCAATTTTTACTAATTTATGTTCTTTCTTAAGATCTTCAATAACCCTACTTCGCGCTTCGCCTACCTTTAATCCCAAATATTCTTTTGGTAAATTTATCATTCTTCCACCCCTATCAATAACACTGATAGTCTCTAATTTATATTTTTGACCAATTTCAAAATCAAAAGGATCATGACCAGGAGTAATCTTTAAGGCTCCGGTACCAAAATCAGCGTCAATTAATTTATCAGCAATTATTGGTATTTTTTTATTTATAATAGGTACGGTTGCGTTTTTCCCAACTAAATTTTTGTACCTTTTATCTTTTGGATTTACAGCAATTGCGACATCAGCAAAAATTGTTTCTGGTCGTGTGGTAGCTATCTTAATGATTCCATAATCAAGAAAATAGAAGAAATCGTCTCTTTCTTCGTATTCTACCTCTAAATCAGAAAACGCAGTTCCGCATTTTGTACAAAAATTAACTATTCTTTCTCCTCTGTAGATTAATTTATCCTCATGAAGCTTCCTAAAAGTATTTAAAACAAATTCAACAATTTTTGGTTCCAGGGCGTAATGATACCTCGACCAGTCTAAAGAAAACCCCAAACGCTTTAATTGTTGACGATTTATGTCCCTATTTTTTTCAACAAAATCGAAAATCATTTTATATAATGTTTCTCGATCAAAATCAAATCGGCTCTTCCCTTCCTTGGCTAATTTTTTTTCGAAGACAAATTGCGTTTCAATTCCAGCATGGTCGGAGCCCGGTAGCCAGAGCGTCGATTCTCCTAACATTCTACGGTATCTAATCATAATATCTTCAACCGTAAAAAGTCCGTGCCCCACATGGAGGGGATCATTTGCATTAGGTAAGGGAAGCAAAACAGTAAATGGTTTTTTATTAGAAGCAGCTTGCGCTTTAAAAAAACCGCTTTTTTCCCAAAGCTGATAGATTTTGTCCTCTACTTGTTTTGGATCGTATGCTTTATTGAGCTCAAATTTTTTCATCTATTTTAAGATTAGCATTTGCCTTGATATTTTTCCATTTTTTTCTTTTCAATGATTGAAAAAATCCGGCGATGGCTGTCATTAAAGCGTTATCGGTGCATAATACTTGTTCCGGAGCAAGAAGATTCATTTTTATCTTTTGATTATCAAGCGATTGTTGTAATTGTTTTCTCAATTCTTTATTGGCAGTCACTCCGCCTCCAAGAATTACTGATTTGGCCCCGTAATCTCTAATCGCTTTCAGTGTTTTCTTGATTAAAACATCGATTATCGCCTGCTGGATTTCTAGAGCCATTTTCTGGATATATTCTTTTGACTTCCTTGTTTTATCCGTACGGCTTTTAAAATCATAAAGAACAGCTGTTTTTAGTCCGGAAAAACTGAAATCATAATTTTCTTGAGAAATCATAGGCCTAGGCAAGTCAATTTTCAACTCATCAGAAACTGGACTCTGATCTATGCCTTGCTTATCAGCCAGCCTAGAGATGATCGGGCCACCAGGATAGCCGAGTCCCAATATTCTGGCTGTTTTATCAAAACATTCTCCAGCCGCATCATCTCTGGTTTCTCCCAAGATTTGGTATTTTCCGACGTCCTTCATTAAAATCAATTGAGTATGTCCTCCGCTTACCACCAAGCAAATAGCGGGAAATATTTCAGATTTAATTTTTAAAATTTGATTCTGATTAATAAAATTGACGAGGATATGGGCTTCAATATGATTTATCGCTATTATCGGTTTTTTTAATTTTTTAGACAGATCTGTTGCGAAATTTATTCCAGTCCATAGGCAGGGTTCTAGCCCAGGTCCGGCTGTTACGGATATCAAATCGATATTTTTCCCGGCCTCTTTTAATGCTTTTTTAACAATTATTGGCAGGTTTTTTTGATGTTCCCTTTTTGCCAGAGCAGGATAAACTCCTCCATATTTGGCATGGAGCTTTACTTGAGAAGAGACAATATTCGACAAGACCTTAAAGTTTACCTGGCCTGATTTGTTTTTTTTCGCTTCAACAATCGCCACGCAGGTGTCGTCGCAGGAGGTTTCAATTGCTAAGATAGTCATATATAAGAAAGTTTTGATTTCTTTTTTGTCGTTTCCTGAGTATAGCCGAAGCATTGATTTTTTTCAATTTTTAAGTTAGAATTTTTAACATGACCCTATCGTCTAGTGGTTAGGACATCAGGTTTTCATCCTGAAAACCGGGGTTCGACTCCCCGTAGGGTCACATGAAAGAAAATTATTTGGATCTTTCCAGGGCCTCAGATCTCAAAAACCCGAAAGAAAGATTTTTATATCGCTGCTTTGAAATTCTGCCCGGTTTTCTTTCCTGGGGGACCATCATCGCAGCTTTTATTTTATCCTGGAAGGCGACCTTTGTGGTAGCCATTTTTATTATTGCTTTTGATTTCTTCTGGCTTTTAAGGATTTCTTATTTATCTTTTCACCAGCTGTCCGGATATCAAAAAATGAAGAAAAATATTCAGACCAACTGGATGGAGAAGTTAAACGGATTAATCCTGAAAAATCCGAAAAAAAATTGGAAAGATATTTTTCATCTTATTATCCTGCCCCTTTATAAGGAAGGAACTGACATAGTAAGGCCGACGATCCAATCCATAAAAGACTCAGATTATCCCAAAGATAAAATGATCGTTGTTCTGGCTGTTGAAGGGAGAGCGGGAGAGTCTGCCAAGAAAACAGCTCAGGAAATAGAGAAAGAATTCGGAAAATATTTTTTCCGGTTTTTAATTACTAATCACCCTTCAAATATTACCGGAGAAGTGGTTGGAAAAGGATCCAATGTTGCTTGGGCGGTTGAAAAAACCAAAAAAATCATTATTGATAAATTATCAATACCTTACGAAAAAATTATTTTTTCCAATTTTGATATTGACACCAGGCCCTATCCCCAATATTTCGGCTGCTTGACCTGGCATTATCTGACCACTGAAAAACCATTAAGGTCCAGCTTCCAGCCCATTCCTGTTTACAACAATAATGTCTGGGAGGCTCCGGCTTTCTCCCGCCTGATTGCCACCTCCGGAACCTTCTGGCAGATGATGCAGCAGGAAAGGCAGGAGCAGCTGGTTTCCTATTCATCTCATGCTATGCCTTTTAAGGTCTTGGTGGAG
>JAPLXK010000001.1 GCA_026396095.1 Candidatus Nealsoniibacteriota bacterium
ATATCTTTTCTTCTGAAAATAAAATCTCTATTAAAGACTTCTGATCTTCTTCGCTTATTACCTGGAGCATGCTGGCAAGCCTCGTCTTGGAATCGTCTATTTTTACCGAAGTCTTCCCTATTGAGCCCTCCGTATCTTTTACCTGAACAGTAATGTCTTTTATGACCAAATTGCTTTGGTTTATTTGAGTGGCGAGCTTGTCCGTTTTCTTCTTTAAAATGGAAATCTGGTTTTTAAGGGTATTTTTTTCCTGCTCTGTCTTGGAGATATCCTGGTCGTACTGGCTGATCTGCTCCTCATATTTTTTCAATAACTGTTCGCATTCTTCCCTGCTTGAGCATTGGTCAGACGTTGAAACGCCTTCTTCTTGGGCAAAAACAAAAATATTGCCCAGGAAAAGAAACAAAAACAAGAACAAAACCAAAAAACCAAAACTTTTCAGTCTTGGATTTTTAGTTTGATGTTTTACAGTTTTTGATGAAAAATTATTAAACATTGATTGTCTTCTTTTGGCAGGTTATTTTGAGGAAGATTTGGGTTTTTCTTCGGCTTCTTCTTTGTCTTTCTTTTTATCCTCAACTTTTCCCACTTCCTCCACTTTTTCTTCAACCGGTTTTTTCAAATCCTCTTCCACTTTTACTTTCTGGGAAACCAGGGCAACCATTTCATCCGGTCCTTTCATGATTTTTACCCCTTGAGGAATAATCAGGTCTTTGATTAAAATATTGTCTTCAAATGTCTTTAATTTTCCCAAATCAACTTTAATCTCATGGGGAAGGTTCTGAGGAAGAGCTTTTACTTCTATTTCATGAATATTTTTAATTAATGTTCCTCCCAATTCTTTCACTGCCACGGATTCTCCCGTAAAAACCAATGGGACTTCAGCGCTTATTTCTTCATCCAGCCTGGGCTGATAAAAATCAACATGGATGGTTTTTTTAGAGATAGCGTCTATCTCTATGGCATGAATCAAAACAAGAAACTTTTTCTTTTCCAATTCAAGGGAAATCAAAGAGCTTTCTCCTTCTTCTTGAAAGATTTTTTCAAAGTCTTTTTCATCCACTTCCAAAGAAAGAGTTTCTGTCTTCGGGCCATACAAAACTGCAGGCAAAATCCCTTTGCTTCTTAATTTATTTGTTTGTCTTCCAACTTCTTTGCGAATGTTCGCAGATATAGTTTGCATATTTTATTTAACCGTGATTAAGGGGCAGGCTTTCCAATCCCAATTTTTCTTATCTAAAAGGCGGCTTCTCCCCCGCCTTTCTAACTATAAGCAAATTTCAGCCAAAAAGCAAGGTTTTTTTATCCGATAAAATTTAAATTTTGAACGCCCAGATTTTTAAATACGCTTTCAGAAAATTGTCTTGCTAGGGTCTTGCGGAGATCTTCCTGAACTTCAGGCGGTAAATTCCAGAGTTTAGATTTAAACGGACCCCATGCATTTTTCCGATTATTTATATAGGCTTTTTCCGAATCCTCTCCTTCTTTGGGAGGGAAATTATCCAAAACCCATTTTTTGATTTCTTGGGCTAATTCTTTTGGGAATTTCGGATGGTCAAGGATCGTATCCTGATAAGCGGTTGCCAAGTGAACTTCGACTGCCGGATTTTCCGATAAAATTTTTACATTTTCCTTGGTTAAAAGTTCTTCCGATATCTCAAAACCATTGGGAGAGGGATACCCTGCGAATAAAACAAAACAACGGGGATCTAGGGTAGAGGCGCCGTGCTGCACCACTCCCGCCAAGCCATACTCTTCTCTGGCCACCTTGCCAAGCTCGGCCAGCGTATTAAAGCTTACCTTTACTCCCTTTATCAAGTTTCCTTTCTCGTCTCTTATCCCTCCATGCTGAGTTCCTGATTGAACCGCAATTTTCGTAAGACCATTTATTTTACAGCCTTTTTCTTTGCTTAAAATATCAAGTTCTTTTAAGTATCCCTTCATAAAAGCTCTCAAATCTTCAGACGTGCTGTTTCTTCCTTTTATTCCCTTGCCAATTTCACCGATTTCACCGCCCAGGTTTATTACAATTCCAAGCTTGTCTAATTTAAGTTCTTTTTCTAAGTCCCTGACATAGGCGGTTAAAAGCGCTGTTTCTTGATGGTTTTTAATTTGCTGGGCTTCATTGTCTTCTTTTGACCAATCTACCAAGGTAGACATATCCAGGTCTATCTGGTAGAAACCGGCTTCTATCGCTTCGCGGATTAATTTTTTAATTTTTTCCCTTTCTTCTTCCGGATTTAATTTATATTTATCGGAATTTATTTGAAAATGGTCGCCCTGCAAAAACAGAAGGCCCTGATAGTCTTCTTTTACGGCAGCCGCCAAGACGCTAGTCGTATATTCCTTTGGTCTTTGGCCCGTATATTCAATTTCTGATTTTGCAATTTCTAATATTAAAGCGGTTACCTTGTCTTTTTTAACGGCTTCAAATATCGCCCGCGCCGTATTGTAAGCCATTCCCCTGACATTTATTGCCGGAACGGTAAATTTTCTTTTGTCGCTTGCCTTTTTTTTATAATATTCGTAAACCGAACCTAAGACTATGCCCTTTTTGGCGGCGATGTTTTTAATCAACCGGCGGCACAGATCCGCCGCTTCTTTGTCCTGATTAAAAGTAGCTTCGAAAACGAGCTTATCAATCAGCTCATCCTTTAGCTTGGTTTCATTCTTTATTTCTATTTCTTCCCCGGGCAAGATTCCTACCGTGCCCTCAAGAGATTTTTTAACGTCTTCCTGGTTTGAGATTTTCATTTTAATAAATTAATTTATATCTGATAATCCTGGGCTTAATTTTAAATTTTTATTCCTTCTATTAATTTTTTTGACCCGATATATAACGGAACTCTTTGGTCAATTTCAGCGGGAATAATATCAAGAATGCGAATCTTGCCGTCGGTAGCTCCTCCCCCTGCTTTTTCGGCGATAAAAGCCATGGGCCCCACTTCAAAAAGCAGCCGAAGCTTGCCGTTGGGCTTATCGACAAGGGCAGGATAGGAAAAAATACCGCCATAAACTAAAACTTGATGAAAATCGGGCACAAAAGAACCGCTGTACCGAAGCTTAAAACCATTTTCTTCAAAGCCGCTGATCAGGTCTCGATGCGCATCTGTCCACTCTTTCCTTAGGCCGCCCGGAGAATAAAGGTTTCCTTCGGGAATTATTATGTTTTCTTTTACTAGGTCAAAAGCCCCCTTGTCGTTGTATATAAATTGAGATACTCCGCTTTTATCGGCAAAAACCATCAGAGTCATGGGTCCCAATAAGACATAGAAGGCCTGGGTTATATTTTTAAGCCCGCTCATTATGTCGCCGTTTTCATAGATAGAAAAAATAATTCCCACGGCGAGATTGGTGGGAATAAGCGATGACCCGTCAAGAGGATCAATGGTTACGCCAAAATGACCTTTATCGGAATCCATTTGGATTGCCTCCTCTTCTTCCTCGCTACCCACCTGTTTCACCAGTTTCGAATTGCGAAAAGCCATCAGCAATATTTCGTTGGCCCGTTTATCCAGCTTGATTTGTTTCTCTCCATAGATATTATATGTGCCGCTTTTTTTATCACCGCCCAAAAACTCATTTTTAATGGGCCTGATTTGATCAACAATAATCTTAATTAAATCACGTAATTCTTCAGAATGACCATTTTTTTCCAAGTAATTGTCTATGTTCATAAGATATTTGATTTAATTGTTAATTAGATGACCTTTTTTGTTGTTCTTTTTTAGCCACCAATAGAGTTGTTTTAATTATAACATCCGTGCTCAGGGACATTGAAAAAATCCCGTTCTCAACCAGGAACTCGGCAAATTCAGGAAAAGAACTGGGCGCCTCTCCGCAGATGCCGACGTATTTTTTTCTTTTTTTGCATTTTAAAATAACATCCCTTATAAGCTCCTTTACCGCCTCATTTCTTTCGTCCCCTACTTTTGAAATTAAAGAAGAATCCCTATCCAGCCCCAAAACAAGCTGGGTAAGGTCGTTCGAGCCTATCGACATGCCGTCAAACACATCCAAAAAATCATCGGCAAGGATTACGTTTGAAGGAATCTCGCACATCACGTAAACCTCAAAACCGTCTTCTCCTTTTTTCAGCCCGAATTTTTCCATCAAAGCTATCACCTCTTTTCCTTCTTCCGTGGTCCGGCAAAAAGGAATCATTGTTTTAAGATTCTTTAAGCCGAATTTTTCCCTCACTCTTTTGATTGCCTTAACTTCCATTTCAAAAGCTAATTTAAAATTTTCATCATAATACCTGGATGCTCCCCTCCATCCTATCATGGGATTTTCCTCTTTTGGTTCAAAAAGTCCCCCTCCCAGAAGCTGGGCGTATTCGTTTGATTTAAAATCGGAAAACCTGACAATCACCGGCTTGGGATAAAAAGCAGCCGCTATCCTCGCCACTCCTTGGGAAAGCTTATCGATAAAATATTCTTTCTTGTCTTCGTATCCGACGGTCAGTTCTTCGATTTTTCTCTTCAGGCTCGCATCTTTTAATTGGTTGAAATTATAAAGAGCCAGGGGATGGATTTTAATCTGGGAGGCAATGATAAATTCTTCCCTGGCCAAACCGACTCCGCTGTTGGGAAGAAAAGAATGTTGGAAAGCCGCTTCCGGGTTGCTGGTGTTTATCATTATCTTTGTCTTAGTTTTGGGAATTTTATCCAAATCGTATTTCTTTTCCTCAAAATCCAAATCTCCCTCCCAAATCTTCCCCTTTTGCCCTCCCGAGCAGTCTGAGGTGATGATTTGGTTATCTTTCAAAATTTTTAAGGCCTGCTTTGCCCCCACTATGGCCGGTATGCCCAGTTCCCTGCTGACTATGGCGGCATGGCAAACCCTGGAGCCTGATTCGGTGATAATAGCCTTGGCTATTTTCATTATCGGCTCCCAGTCGGGATCGGTCATTCTTGTCACCAAGATATCTCCCGGCCTAAATTCTTTTATCCTGTCTATTCCGGGGATGATTTTTACTTTTCCCGAAGCGATTTTTGAGCCAATGGCTTCTCCTTCAAGCAATAATTTACCCTTTCCTTTCAAGACATATTGGACATAACTCCTGTTTTCCTGAGAGGAATGAATAGTCTCTGGCCTTGACTGAACAATGAAAAATTCTTTTGTTCTTCCGTCTTTCGCCCATTCGATGTCCTGGCCAAAACCGTAATGTTTTTCAATTAAAACCGCCCATCTGGCAAGCTGTAAAATTTCCTTATCGCTTAGAATGAACCGTTTTTGATTTTTTTCCGGAACGCTCAGCTCAATCGTCTGCTGGGCGGTTGATCTTTTATTTTCGTAAATCAGCTTTCTTTTTTTGGTTCCCAATTTTTTAGAGATCAAAGGTTCAAATCCTTTTTCCAGGGTCGGCTTAAAAACCAAAAATTCGTCGGGGATAACCCTTCCCTTGACCACCATTTCTCCCAAGCCCCAGGATCCGTTGATTAAGACCACATCCTTAAAGCCGCTTTCCGTATCAAGGGTAAACATTACTCCGGCTGAAGCCAAATCGCTCCTGATCATTTTCTGAACCCCGACCGATAAAGCGACCTTAAAATGGTCAAATCCCTTTTCTTCCCGATAAGAAATCGCCCGGTCGTTAAACAAAGAAACAAAGCATTTTTTAATCGCCTCAAGTAATTCATCTTCGCCTTCAACGTTTAAATAGCTTTCATGCTGCCCAGCGAAGCTGGCGTCGGGCAAATCTTCGGCGGTCGCCGAACTCCTTACTGCCACGTCCACGTTTTTTATATTATATTTTTTCGACAGCTCTTGATAAGCGGAGACTATTTCTTTTTTTAATTCTTCGGGGAATTCAGCGCTTGAAATCAAGTCCCTTGCTTTTCGGCCCGCTTGCTGCAGGCTTCTGATATTTTTCGAATCAAGGCCTTTAAAGGCCTTTTTTAATTTGGGCAAAA
>JAPLXK010000047.1 GCA_026396095.1 Candidatus Nealsoniibacteriota bacterium
AAGCTTGATTTGCCTCAAACAATATCTGCCAGCGGAATACGCTATGGTAACGGCGACGAGTCATTTATTTTTTGGGGAAAGGGCAATGGCGCATTTATACTTGAGAATAACGAGCAAACCTACGGGGGCTGCATTGCAACAGCAAAAGACCCGGGCGGTTTGCCGCAGGTTTATAGCGACAGCGCAAATGGTTTTTCCATCCGCTACCCGGCAGGTTATTCAGCTGATGCTTCTTATAAATATCAGGCCCTGGGTCCGGGAAAGGATATCAGCGGCGTTAAGTTTGTAATTCCCGTTAGCATGGCCTCGGGCACAAATCTTTCAAACTACGATACAGGCGTTTCAATAGAAGAAATCCCCGATGTTCAGGAATGCAATGCCGGTATTTTTATCTATCCGGGAGCGAGTATTCAAGACATAAGCGATAACAACGTTGATTATTCTTTGGCTACCATAAGCGATGCGGGAGCTGGTAATTTTTATGAAGAAAAAGTTTGGGCCATACCCGGTACAAATCCCTGTATCGCAATAAGATATTTTATTCATTTCACCAATATCGGCAATTACGACCCTGGCACGATTAAGGAATTTAACCATTCCGCCCTGATTAATCAGTTTGACCAGATACGCAGAACCTTGATTTTAGATTGATTTTTTTGATAGAAAATATAGATTGATTATGGGGAGGGGATTAGTTCTTTCCTAAATTTATAATGGAGATGAAATGAGATGGAGTCACATGTAGCAAGTGAAAAGATAGAACCAACCATTAAACCATTAAAATTAATTCGGCAATCATTAATAATATTTATCATCTTGTCGGTTCCAACTATTGGCGGATTGTTGATATATAAAGGTGTCGGATTGATATTCGGTATGGCTATTGGAGATATTTTTCTGATGATATATCTCGAATATACGGGCAAATTATGATGCCCGTTTTTTTTGAGACAAAAAGTATTGCAGGACAAGATAATGATTTTTTGGTAGAATAACGGAATAATATAAACCAAATAACCAAAGGTCGTCAGATAATTAATTAACAATTTAATTATTTTTATGGAAGAAACTCCGAAAAAAGAACAGACCAATATAATGGCTATTATCAGCTATATTGTATTTCTCTGTCTGATTCCGATTTTAACCAAGGAAAAAGACGAGTTTATCAGCTTTCACGCCAAGCAGGGATTAGTTTTATTTATCGGCGAAGCAGCCGCTTGGGTTATTTTTAGTTTTATTCCGTTTCTCTGGCCACTGAACAATCTTTTAAGAATTCTCTGGCTTGTTTTAAGCATCGTCGGAATTATTAACGTTGTAAATAAAGAAAAAAAAGAACTTCCTTTATTAGGTAAGTTTGCGGAAAAGATTAAATACTAAAGCTATGAAATAGCAAAAAGCCGTCGGAGAGAACGGCTTTTTTTGTAGGACTTAGGACGTTAGTCATTCAGCGTCCGCATGAGGAATCAGGGCAATATTACATACAGTTTACTAATCCGTTATAATCTGCTATAGTTGATACATCGGATTAAATATATGACGAAAAATAACAAATTAGATAAGCGACTTCGGCAAATACCTGCTGAAATCTGGTCAAAAATAATTAAAATTGATGAGTTGAAGGGACAGTGGATTGCCGGGGCTCAACTTTCCCCGCAGGTTTTAGGCCGCCTCAAGCGATCTGTTTTGATTACATCAACCGGTGCCTCAACGCGCATCGAGGGAGCGAAACTTTCCGATGAAGATGTGGAGAAATTGATGCGAGGAATTAATATTCAAAAATTCGCCGATCGAGACAAACAGGAGGTGAAGGGCTATTACGAATTACTTGAGAATGTTTTTAATTCGTGGAAGAATTTGCGGTTTAATGAAAGCATGATCAAGCATTTTCACAAAGAGCTTTTGAAATATGTAAAAAAAGACGAGACGCATCGCGGCGACTATAAAAAAATAGAGAACCAGGTGCAGATGATAAGCGCGGCCGGCAAGTCAGTCGGAATTCTGTTTGATACGACTCGGGCATATCTCACGCCGAAAGAAATGCAGGAATTGGTCGAATGGACTCAAGAAGCTATTATCGAGAAAAAATATCATCCCCTTCTTATCGTAGGCAATTTTCTCGTAGAGTTTTTGCAGATACACCCATTCCAAGACGGCAACGGCCGTCTTAGCCGTATTATCACAAACCTTCTTTTGCTTAAAGAGGGCTATTTGTATATGCCCTATGTTTCCCATGAGAAACTTATTGAAGACAATAAGCCGGAATACTACCTTGCTTTACGAAAGAGCCAGAAGACATTCAAAACAGATCACGAAGATATTGTCGCGTGGCTTGATTTCTTTTTGACCGTATTTTTTAAGCAGTCGGAAATGGCGATAGATCTGCTCTCCAAAGAAAACATCGAACAGCTGCTTACTCAAAAACAGCTCGCTGTTTGGGAATACCTACAAAAATCCGGGCAAGCTGCGCCTCGAGATATTTCCAAGAACACGAAGGTCGCTTATCCTACTGTCAGGCAAGCGATTGATAAATTAATGCGTCTCAAAAAGATTGATCGGATCGGCCAAGGCAGATCGACGAGCTATAGAAAAAAATAATTTATGCCCACATCAACAAAAGAACCGCCAAAGAAGGCGGTTCTTTTTGATTAGACTATCAAATAACTTTTTATGAAACGGTTTCTTTGGGGCGAATGAATTTAACGTAACCCAAGACAAGCGCAATTAGAAGGCCCACGGTAACTATTAAAAATCTGAATTGGGAGTCTTCGCTCATGAGCCCCCTGATTATGCTGTACATAGTGGTGAACACTCCGCCCAAAAGGATCCCGTCAGCGATCATTTTTATTTTATTGAGAAGAGTCAGGCTTGATACCAGGATAATAATGGCAGCCACCAGCGAGACGATTGAAACGTTTCTGTTGTAGGGCTTTGACTCTTCCATGTATTTTTGCTGGGATTGATTGAATTCTGCTCTTATTGTTTTATATTCTGCTGTTTCATCGCAGCCCGGCTTTGTTTCGTCCAATTGTAAAGGGTATTGAGGGGCTTTCGGGCCTGGATAGAAAGAGCTGATTCCCAATCCGACAAAGAGTGCGACAAGAAGGGCTAAGAACAAAGTATAAATGAGTTTTATGGCCATATAATTAGATTAGTTGATTATAAAATAATTATACAATAAAACGGCGTCAAGGAACATTTAAAAATCGTCAATTCTGATATTTTTTGGTAAGATAATATAATTGATATGAAATTCAGCCAATACACAACAAAAACCGTTGAAGAGGTTTTTAAAAAATTAAATACCGGAGAAGAGGGGATTTCAGACAGAGACGCTAGCGATCTGCAGGAAAAATACGGTTTAAACGAAACAAAAACTAAGGAAATCAGTTTATTTGATATTTTTTTAAGACAATTCAAGTCGCCGTTTTTTTATCTTCTTCTTATTGCCGCCCTGGTAGCTTTTCTGATAGGGGAAGAAATAGACAGCTTGGTTATTTTCGTTTTTATATTTATAAACGTCAGCCTGGGATTCTTCCAGGAAGCCAAGGCAATAAAGACCGCCGCCCTACTGAAACAATATATTTCCCTGAGGGTCAGAATAAGAAGAGGCGGAAAAGAAAAAACCGTCGAGCAGAAATTCTTGACTCAGGGAGACATTGTTTTACTGGAAGCGGGGAATATCGTTCCGGCCGATTTAAGGATAATAAAGGTTGAGAAATTTTTGATCGATGAGTCGGTATTAAGCGGGGAGTCGGTGCCGGTTTCAAAAATCGCTCTGCCTCTTTCTCAAGAGGCTAAAGAGATCTTTGAAGCGAAAAACATTATTTTCGCCGGGACATCGGTCATATCCGGCAAGGCTGAAGCAATAGTTATCGCCATTGGGAAAGACAGCTTTTTTGGAGAAGTAACCAAGCTGACTTCTGAGATTCCGAGAGAAAGCTCGTACGGCAAAAACTTGTTTTATCTTTCCAAAATTATTTTAAATATAGTCACAGGAACGGTTGTCGTTCTTTTTATTTTAAATCTCATAATAAAGGGCACATCTAATTTTTTGGAATTTTTGATTTTTTGTATTGCCCTGATTGTGAGTATCATACCGGAAGCTTTGCCCGTGGTTGTCACCTTTGCCCTTTCCCAGGGAGCTTTAAGGCTTACCAAGCAAAGGGTTGTTGTTAAGAGACTGTCGGCCATAGAAGACCTGGGGAGCATTGATATTTTATGCAGCGACAAGACCGGCACATTGACCGAAAACAAGCTTTTTTTGGAAGAAGTTTTCTCTCAAGACAAGGAAAAATGCCTTCTTTTCGGGCTTTTATCCTCGGCTTACGTTAAAGAAGAAATTGAATCAATAGAGAATCCTTTCGACCTAGCTTTAATGGGAAAAGCCACTCTGAGAATCAAAGAAAGCCTTTCAAAATTTAAAGCAATATCTGAAATTCCCTTTGATCCTTCCAGACTGAGAAACGGCACCTTGATGGAGTGCGGAAAGAACAGGAAAATTTTAATCATCAGGGGTGCGGCTGAAGTTATTTTAGCTAATTGTTCTCGGTTCGGAGAAAAAAATATAGCTCAAATTAAAGAAGAGATAGAAAAGATAGGGAAAGGTGGCAAAAGGGTTTTAGCCGTAGCTTTTAAAGAAATTGAGAAATCTGAAATAACAGAGGAAGATGAGAAAGATTTGGAGTTCATGGGATATTTTTCCTTTGTCGATCCTTTAAAAAAGACCGCAAAGGAAGTTGTTTGCCTTTCCGGAAAGCTGGGGCTTAAGATAAAAATTCTGACAGGGGACAGCAAGGAGGTTGCGGGATACGTGGCAAAAGAAGTTGGCCTTATTGAAGACACGGATGATGTTATTCTGGGAGAAGATCTTCTTTCTCTTCCCCAGGAAAAGTTTGAACAAGCCTGCGAGAAATTTTCTGTTTTCGCCAGGGTTTCCCCCCAGACTAAATTTAAAATAATCCAGGCTCTTCAGAAAAAATTTGAAGTAGGTTTCTTGGGAGAGGGGATTAACGATGCTCCGGCCCTTAAGATAGCCAATGTGGCCATAGCGGTCAAAGAAGGGGCTGATATTTCCAGGGAAGTTTCAGACATAATTTTACTTGAAAAAGATCTCAGAACCATTGTCAATGGAATAAAGGAGGGAAGAAGCATTTTCTCCAATATCAATAAATATATAAAATGCACACTGGCTTCCAATTTCGGCAATTTTTATTCAATTGCCGCCATTTCTTTGTTTATTCCCTTCTTGCCCATGCTGCCTATCCAGATTCTGCTCGTTAATCTCTTGTCCGACTTTCCCCTTATTGCCGTTACCACGGACAGCGTTGATGTCAGGGAGTTGAAGAACCCAAAACAGTATCAGCTGCAAGGAGTCATTGTATTGATCATATCTTTAGCTCTGGTAAGCACTGTTTTTGATTTTATTTTCTTCGGTATTTTCCATAATATTACTCCCTCCCTGTTGCAGAGCCTTTGGTTTATAGAAAGCATTTTAACCGAGATTCTGCTTATCTTTTCCATCAGAACCAGCAAGTTTTTCTTAAAATCAAAAAGACCGAGCTTTCCCTTGCTTATTCTTTCAGCCTTAACAATACTGGTCACGGTGTCTTTGCCCTTCACCAAAATAGGAAAAGAATTCTTTCATTTTGCTTCTCCCTCAACTCCCCAACTGCTGATTGTTTTTTCTTTGCTTGCCAGCTATCTTATAATCAGCGAGGCGGTAAAATTGTTCTATTTCAGGCATTGGAAGAATAAGGCTGTTAAGGCTTAATGATGAAGTTGTGAAAAACAATCTTTATTCTTGCTGAACATTTTGTTATCATATATATGCAATCGTAAAATAAATTAAAATTATTTTAATATTTTTTTTAATGTTTAAGCCTAATCAAAAATCATATAAAATTTTAATTGCAATCGGCAGCGTGGCTATTGCTGCGATCGTTGGTTGTTCGATTGTTTGGGCTGGGAGCCTTAATCCGACCGGAGCTCCGGGGGATACTATGAAAACCCTGGACGATATATATTGCGCAATGAAGATTGACTGCACTTCAACCAGCTACGGCTTAGATTCTCCCGCCTCTCCGACTTCAACCATGCATACCTTGCAGGAGATATATGACCTGGCGGTAAGGTTTCCCTTGCCTGATACGGGCGCAACCACTTCTTACGGAGCATCGCCCGATGATGCCGACTATACATCTACCAACTCCTTTGCCTGCGATATGTCTTTTACCGATAACGGAGACGAAACAATTATCGACAACTGCACAGGCTTGATGTGGGACAAATGCTCCCAAGGTCTTTCAGGATCTTCTTGCACGACAGGAACCGCCACCACCACTTTTTGGGAGGAAGCTAAGGTTTCTTGCGAAAACTCCACTTCTTCCAATTACAGCGACTGGCGACTGCCGAACGTAAAAGAGCTTATGAGTATTGTTAATCATGGAAGATACGGTCAATCCATTGATCCTGCTTATTTCCCTGCCACTGTTTCCGGCAATTATTGGTCTGCCACTACCTACAAGAACAATACCGCCTACGCCTGGTTCGTGTACTTCTTCAACGGCTACGTGTACGGCAGCCTTAAGGCCAGCGTTAGCTACTTTGCGCGCTGCGTCCGCGGGCAATAAATATATATTCCTTGGAACAGGTAATTTGAAATTTGGGTCGAAAATTTTTTAAATTTAATTATTAATAATGTTTAAACCTAATAAAAAATCATATAAAATTACAGTGGCAATCGGCAGCGTGGCTATCGCGGTTCTTATCGGCTATTTTTTTGTCAAAGCAGGAAGCCTTGATCCGATCGTTGTTCCTCCGGCTGATACAACAAAAACCTTGGACGATATATATTGCGCAATGAAGATTGACTGCACTTCAACAGTCTACGGATTAGATTCTCCCGCCTCTCCGACTTCAACCATGCATACCTTGCAGGAGATATATGACCTGGCGGTAAGGTTTCCCTTGCCTGATACAGGCCAAACCACTTCTTACGGAGCATCGCCCGATGATGCCGACTATACATCTACCAACTCCTTTGCCTGCGATATGTCTTTTACCGATAACGGAGACGAAACAATTACCGACAACTGCACAGGCTTGATGTGGGACAAATGCTCCCAAGGTCTTTCAGGATCTTCTTGCACGACGGGAACCGCCTCCACCACTTATTGGGAGGAGGCTAAGGTTTCCTGCGAAAACTCCACCTCTTCCAATTACAGCGATTGGCGCCTGCCGAATGTAAAAGAACTTATGAGTATTGTTAATTATGAAAGATACGGTCAATCCATTGATCCTGCTTATTTCCCTGCCACTGTTTCCGGCAATTATTGGTCTGCCACTCCCTTGAGTTCCGCCGACGCCTGGGACGTGCTTTTCAGTGACGGCTTCGTGTACTACCACGCCAAGGCCAGCGTTAGCTACTTTGCGCGCTGCGTCCGCGGGCAATAAATATATATTCCTTGGAACAGGTAATTTGGAATTTGAAATTTGGGTCGAAAATTTTTTAAATTTAATATTATCGCCAGATTCCCATGGAGCTAATTTGTGGAAACAAACGGCCATTGGGAGAGAGCGGCTAAAAATCTATTGCGGCTCCTGGCGCCTCATATAATAAACATATGGGGCATTATCGGTCAGAAGGCCTTTTTAAAGAAATTCAGGCCTTTGGAGAATTGATGAGGGCAAGAGCAAAAACTGTTTCCGACAATTATTGGTCTGCCACTACCTACAAGAACAATACCGCCTACGCCTGGGACGTGTACTTCTTCAACGGCAACGTGAACAACAACAATAAGACCAGCGTTAGCTACTATGCGCGCTGCGTCCGCGGGAAATTGATTTTCAGCCTGTTGCGATAATTTAAAAAATAATATGCCCGATTCCCAGCATCTCCCCTTGTACCTTAAAATTTATCAGCTTATAAAATAAATTTAATTAAAAATGCTAAATGGATTCAAACAATTCATATTAAGGGGAAATGTCGTTGACTTGGCGGTCGGTGTCATGATGGGCGCGGCATTCGGCTCTGTTGTTAATGCGCTGGTTAAAGATTTAATCAGCCCTTTTATCTCCGCCGTCGTAAAAGCGCCTGATTTTTCCACCCTCAGCTTTACCATAAACAGCAGCAAGTTTTTATACGGGGATTTTATCAATGCCCTTATATCTTTTGGCATCATTTCCGCTACGGTATATTTTTTCATCGTTCTTCCTATTAATTCCCTTACTCTTAAAATGAGCAAAAAGCCCCCAATAGATCCCACGACTAAAAAATGCCCAGAATGCTTTACCGAGATACCGATACAGGCGAAAAGATGCCCTAATTGCACTTCGAAGATATAAGAACAAGATAATTTTTAAATAAACAAGCGTACTTAATTGATTATTTATCAACAATATGCGATGGAACTATGAAAAACTATCAGTTCCATCAAACAAATCGATGCGTACAGCTTAATCGCAAAATTATATTAATCATTTAAGCAAAAATTGACACGTTAGCTTTTTAATGTTAACCTAATAATATAACACAGTTGCCCAATAAAAATTTAGTCGAGTTTATTAGGGAAACAGGATGTTAAGATAAAATATAAATCAACAGTTTACCATAATCATGGAAGGAACAATTAAAAATCTCACTGACAGGGGATTCGGATTTATTGCCGTTGACGGAGAACAAAAAGATTTGTTTTTCCACAGCAACGAACTTAGCGGCGTAAAATTCGAAGAACTGAAAGTAGGCGATAAGGTTTCTTTTGAGAAGTCTGATTCTCCTAAAGGACCCAACGCAACAGGTATAACTCGCATCTAACAGTAAGTTAAGATAAACGAGAAAGAAAAACAAGCCCTCTTCAGGGCTTGTTTTCATACGGTAAAGACAAATAAATATTTTTTTGATATAATATAACAACAAAACAACATGCAAGTTCAAGAAGTAATAAAGGGAATTTTAGACTGGGCTTGGATTTTTTTACAGGAAGACTGGTTGTTTTTTATAATCATTATGACTCTCTTTTCTTTGACCGTTAAAAAGATATTTTGGCGCTTGGTTGACGATCGGATTATCTGGACCTGGATTGTTTTGTTTGCAATGGGAGTAATTCTGTTTTTTGCAATAGCCGGTTATTGGTTCAATGGAGATGCTTTCCTTTAATTGATATTATGAACAAGCAAGAGTTATTGGATAATTTGTTTAATAAGACTTACTGCCGGTTGAGGCCTTCTAAAAAACACGGCGTAGGAGTTTTCGCAATAAAAGACATACCCAAGGGGGTTAATCCTTTCGAGACGGACGATAATGAAGAAACGGTGGAAATAACAGATCAAGAGATGAGGGGAATGGACCCTGAAGTTAAAAAAATGATAAAAGATTTTTCTTTTTTTAAGGACGGGATTTATTATTTGGGAGAATACGGTCTTAATGGAATGAATATCAGTTTTTTCCTTAATACGAGCAAAAATCCGAACATGAAATCCGTTAATGGGGGAGAGGGATTTATAACGGCAGAAGAAATAAAAAAGGGCGAAGAACTGACTGTTGATTATAATTTTTAAAAAAAGATTGTTGAAAACAAAAAATCACCTTTAGGGTGATTTTTTAATTTTGGTTTATCTATAATATTTCTTCCTGCGAGCTTTCCAGATAATTCAGCTCTCTTACCTGCTTTTTTATATTTTCCAAAATGTCATTAAGATGGGCGGAGGCGAATTTAATCGCTCCGGCGCATTCGTGTCCGCCGCCCTCCACATGGGAATGAAGAACATCTTTCTTGATTCTTTTTATCATCAGAGGAACGGGCAGAACGGGCTTGGTAGCCCTTACGATGATCATTTCAGCCATGTGTCCCAGGGTTATGACCGGCAGATGCTCTTTTCCTGCGGCAACCGCATCATGTATCATCCCCACAACCTTTCCGGGATTAGGATATGAGAATTTCATGGTGTATTTTTCCAGATCAATGGTTGAAAGTATCACTCCGTTTAATTCCTGGGTTCTCAGATAGGGAAGAGTGCTTTCCAGCTGGGTTTCAATTCCTTTTCTTACCTGCTCGTTGATTATGGTCACGAATTCGGGATTCTTGTACAATTCTTCGAAAAGCCCCTTTCCGGCGTCGAACTTCAGATGGTAAGCGATGAAATCAATAGCTATCCCTATTTCCTGCAGTTCTTTTTTCGTCTTTCCGCTGTTTTTTATGTATCTTTCCGTTTCTTCGATGTTAGACCTGTCGCTTATTGCCGCAACTGCAGGAAGCGGGGGATTGGAATAATCTTCCGATATCCACCTTCCCATTTCGTAAGCCAGCATTCCCGCGCAGGTTTGGCTGTCCATCCCTTCAAGATAAGGGTTAAGGTGAAAAGAAAGGTAAGGATCAACCAATGTTTTTTTATTCTTGATGACAACCGGGTTGTGGTGGTCTATTACGATCAGCTCAAAACCGAGAGAATTAAGAGACCTTACTCCGAAAACATCTTCGGGAGTAGAGCCGTTGTCCAGAACAATAATAAGGGGCTTCTTTTGTCCGTGCTTTTCTATTATCCTTTTGGTTAAAACAACATCCCTGAAAGCGTCTGTTATTTCGTAAAAAGGAGCCCGGCTCGGAGAGCGGTAAATGTTATAGTCGGGATTGCTCCCTATTTTTTCCATAAGCATTCTGCACGAATGGGATATCGCCATTCCGGCGTTAATACCGTCCGAGTCGGAATGATGCCTTATCATTATGGGCTGGTTTTCCAAGATTGCCTTTCTTATTCTTTTGGCTATTTTGTAAAAATAGGGCCTTAATTTTTCAAACCTCTTGGATTCTATGCTGAATTTGGTGTTTACCGGCTGGCTGTTTTTTTCTATTATCGGAGCGAAGTCTATCTTTGATCTTTTCATCTCCATAATCTCTATCTGCAGCCTTCCCGCTCTTTCGTTTACTTCTCCGGAAATCTCGACAACGTCTTCAACGTCAAAATCGGAATCCTTTATCACCGCATCGGCGCTTCCGTATCCGTCGCTGACGGTGAAAATAACCGGTCCGGGCTGTGTTTTTCTCATTATCTTCACGTTTCCGGAATAAGCGTCGCCGTCTTTTAAGTCGATGATGGTTCTTATTATTCTTCTTTCCGGCGCCCTGTATCCTGAATTTCTTCTCGAATCGAAATTTTTGTTTTTGTAGTTATTGTTCATTTTTTTATTCTTTTAATTATTCTTTAAACTACCACGTTTTGCCTTATTTTTCAATATAAACTACAACAACTTGTGATTTTGTATGGTATAAGTTAAAATAGAACAAATAAAGGTTCAATATTATAATTTAAAAATATAACATAAAAATGAGCAAAGGATGGCAAACCCTAAAGAGGATCAACAGAAGGCTTAAGAAAAGAAGCAGAAGAAGGATCCAACCGAAGAAAAAGAGATAAAATCTGTTAAATTTTGGTTTTTTCTTTAAAATAAATTAAATAAAAAATAAAGGTCGCATAAAAGATAAACATAAATAAAAATGAAAAACATTAAATACGTATTTATTGCCGCGGGTCTGCTATTGGGCCTTTTATCATTTCCTGCTTCCGCGGTAAACACAACAATAGCCAGCACAACAACCGCTGTTCAATTGCAGCAGTTAATCCAATCTTTACAGCAGCAAATAGCCACATTACAAGCGCAGATGCAAACGCTGAATCAGGCCCGTTCCCAAGTTAAGGAAACAACCAAAGAGGTTTCCACAACTTTTCGGCTTATAAACCAATTAAGATTGGGTATGACTGGAGAAGATGTAAAATTATTACAAGAGATACTGGCAACTGATCCGGATATTTACCCGGAAGGTTTGATTACTGGACGATTCGGTAAATTAACGGAAAAAGCGGTTAAAAAATTCCAGCAAAAAGCTTGTCTGGACCAATTTGGAAACGTAGGTCCGAAAACCTTGTCAAAGATAAATGAATTGCTCGAAGAGGGTGCTGGCAACTCTGGTAAAGTGCCCCCTGGTCTTTTAAGAGCTCCGGGAATATTGAAAAAGTTTTGCGCTACAAGTTCTCTGATTTCAACGCCGGACGTAATTCCGCCCGTCATGTCGGAAATCATGGCGACGGGCATTGCTTCCACATCGGTAAAGATTACTTGGGTTACAAACGAGAAAGCAAACAGCAAGGTCTGGTATGGAAACACAACCCCTTTTATCGTTTCAACCACGACAGTTTCGGTGAGCAGTTCCGAATTTTCTCTGGCCCACAGTCTGACAATTTCCGGTTTAACAGCGAGCACTACTTATTACTATTTAATAAGCTCTGTTGATAAAGCGGGAAACAAAACCGTTGGTACGGAAAAATCATTCACAACTCTTTCCCAGTAACGCCTGATTAATCATTTAAAACAACGAAAAGCCGTTATTTTTAACGGCTTTTCTGTTTATTACGGCCCTGACTATTTAATTGAAATTCTTGTAAAATAGGGTTAGAATTAAAACACAGGTAAAATGTTCATTAATCTTCCCAAAGTTAATATTCGATACAAATTTATGAAAATTTTAACGAATATATATTCAATGATTTCTTCAATAATCAAAAAGATTCTTGGACTACTTGAACTTTTTTTATTTCTAAGGCTGTTGCTAAAGTTTTTGGGCGCCAACTCTCAAACCCTGGTCGTCGGCCAGATTTATAAATACAGCGGTATTTTGGTTTACCCTTTTGATTTTATCTTTCACGATATTTATTGGCCCCAGGGTCATATTATTGAAGTCTCAAGTATTGCGGCAATGATAGGTTACGCTTTGGCCATTTTCATCCTTTTCCAATTACTGCAAACATTTTCAGAAGATTAATTTTTAAATATTATTAAAAATATGGAACAAAACAAAAAACCAATCAGACAGCTTTATCGTTCCGGTAATAATCGGATAATATTCGGAGTCTGCGGGGGATTGGGAGAGTATTTTGAAATCGACCCCATAATTTTCAGGATTATTTTTTTAGCGCTTACCTTCTCCGGAGCGGGTTCAGGCTTATTTATTTATATTCTTTTATCGATTCTTATTCCCAAAGAACGCCCAACCTCTTCTGATAACCCGGAGGATGTCGCAAATAACATAGATTTAAGAAAGCGGGCTGATGGACTGATTTCAGAATTGAGGGACGGCAGGCTTTCGAAATCGCGCAATAATTGGCTTGGATGGATAATAGTAATTTTTGGATCAATTCTTCTTTTGGATCAAATTCTTCCCAAAGATTTTTTTAACTGGAATTTGTTTTGGGCGGTAGTAATCATCATCGTGGGATTTTTTATTTTAACGCGAGGCGGATCGGAAGAAAAAAATATTCCGAAAGAAGAAAGCCCCTCAAAGGAAGAATATAAAGAAGAGCACTATAAAAGCAATTTGAATATCGGAAGATTGTTTTTCGGCTTGCTGTTTTTGGTAATCGGCTTTGCTTTTTTAATCAAAAACTTCGGATGGATTCCCGGCGTTTACGTTGGCATAGGCTATCTTTTTAAATTTTGGCCTGTATTTATTATTATTTGCGGGCTTTCATTTTTATCTCGCGGCAGCAGGATTGGCGCAATATTATCAGTTGTTTTCGTGGTTATTGTCATTATTCTTTTGGCTGTTTCGTTATTTTTTCCTAATCCAAACTGGTTTTTAGAAATTTGGAACTTAGTGTCTCGATAAATTAATCTTAATCACTGCCTTGTGTTAAAATAACAAAAGTCGATTTTAAAAATTAAAGATAAAAGTTAAATATGAATTTCTTTTTATACTCATTGTTCCTTATTCTCATATTTTTTGTTTTGCCCGGATTTAGGGTGGTAAACCAATACGAGCGGGCGATAGTTTTGACTTTCGGAAAATATTCGGACACCAGGGAACCGGGATTGAATTGGATTATTCCTCTGGTCCAGCAATTCATCAAGATCGATATAAGAATTACCGCAGTTGATATTCCCCAGCAGGAAGCGATAACAAAAGATAATGTTCCGGTCGGAATAAACGCCGTTGTTTATTTCCATGTTCTCAGGGCCGAAGATGCTTATTTGAAAGTCCAGAACTATACTTATGCCGTTTCCCAGTACGCCCAAGCGGCGTTAAGAGATGTGATAGGTGGAGTGGAGCTTGACTCTCTTTTAACAGAAAGAGATACTATTGCCAACGAAATAAAGCAGATTGTAGATAAAGCAACCGAAGGATGGGGGATTAACGTTGAAGCGATAAAAATACAGGATATTGAGATTCCCGCTGATATGAAAAGAGCAATGGCGAAACAAGCGGAATCAGAAAGAGAAAGAAGGGCGGTCATAATCCGCGCCGAAGGAGAGCTTTCGGCAGCCGAAAATCTGAAAAAAGCTATGGATAAATTCGCGACTTCTGGTGCGATTTCACTAAGAACCCTTCAAACCATTGAGGCGACAACTGCCAATCCGGCAAACACTATAATATTCGCCTTGCCTATAGAGATAATAGAAGGATTTAAAAAACTGGCAGGGAAATAAAACAGGTTTAATCAATTGAAAATACGGCCCCTTTTTCAGGGCCGTGTTTTTTTATCTTATCTGTTTTAAGAAGTCCTGGGCCAGATGGGCCGTTGTTTCGCTGCCCTGATAAAAGTCTTTCCAAACCACGACGATATTCGCGTCGTTAAAGATAGCTCTTTGCACGTCGCGTATTGTATCGCCTCCAGCAATTGCAATCAAAACATCATAACTTGCCCTCAGCTTGTTTATTTGATTGAAAGGAATGGGCGTATCACGATCAAAAGACTCTTCGTCAACTCCTCTGTGAAGGATTACTACCGTAGGAAGCTTTTTGAGAGCCCTCATTATTTTTATCGGTTGAGC
>JAPLXK010000017.1 GCA_026396095.1 Candidatus Nealsoniibacteriota bacterium
GGATAAAGGAACTTCTGGATGCCTGAGACGCCCTTGTAGGTAAATATTTGCTGCATATTGATACATAGGTTAAACATTTACCCCTAATTTTACCAGATTTCGGTAATATAGGGGTGTTACCTATGTATCTCATCTTCTCCATAGCCATAGCGTGGACATGTCATAAAATATAAAAGAAGGGTTATTATCCCTCCTTTTTCTTTTTTATGAGACGTAGAACGTTTTTGTCTCCGTCAATAACGATATTCGTCTTGCTGTTCCTGTTCTTGAAAAGGTCTCTTACCTTAATGACCTCCAAAGGTATTTCTGTTACCTAGAAATTCTCTTTCATTGTAACCTCTTTTAATCTTTTAAGGTTCTGATGATTTTAATTATAATGCATTTTATTTTTTTGTCAATATTTCTTTCAGGGCGCTTCTTACCATCTCGGGATTGGCTTTTCCCCTGCTTTGGGCCATTATTTGACCAACCAAAAACTGAAAGGCATTTTCCTTTCCTTTACGAAAATCATCTGTTGCTTTAGAATTTTTGGAAATCACATCTTGTATTATTTTTTCAATTTCGGCCTGGTCGTCAATCTGCGCCCAGTCTTTTTCTTCAATAACATGAGAAGGATCAGCTCCGGTTTTATACATTTCCGCCAAAACCATCTTGGCAATCTTGCTTGATATTTTTCCCTCATAAATCAGGGTGATATATTCGGCGAAATTCTCCGGAGTGATTATGAAGTCCTTATCGTCTATCTTGTCCCCGGAAAGCAGTCCTTGAAGGTCGGTAATCAGATAATTGGCACAAAATTTTGCTACTTTGAAAAATTTCTCTTGGGACGGCTCCTTCTCTCCCTCGTCTTTCAGCCAGCAAAGGAATTCCGACATAACCTTTTCAAAATATTCCCCGAATTCCCTGTTTTGAACAAAAATCTCAATGCTTTTTTCCTCTATTCCGTATTCTTTTTTAAAGCGCCCTCTTTTCTGCCGAGGAAGTTCGGGAATCTCTGCCTTTATCTTATTTATGAGTTCGTTTGTCTTAAAGTGATGAACAGGCAGATCCGGCTCGGGTAAATAACGGTAATCCTGAGCTTCTTCTTTTTCCCTTTGAGAAACAGTTATTCCTTTATTATCGTCCCACCCCCTGGTTTCCTGAATGACTTTTTTACCTGATTCTAAAACCTCTTCTTGTCTTTTAATTTCAAACTCGATTCCCTTTTCTACGGAACGGAAAGAATTGAGATTTTTAATTTCCACTTTGGTTCCTAATTTTTTTTCTCCTTTGTTGAGGGAAATATTAACCTCCACTCTCATCTGGCCTTTTTCCATATCAGCGCTGGAAACGCCGAGATATCTTAAGATCAGCTGCAATTCTTCCGCAAATTTTCTGGCCTCCTGCGCCGATTTTATATCAGGCTCAGTCACCAGCTCCATTAAAGGCACCCCTGCCCTGTTGAAATCAACCAAAGAATAGTCTTCGTTCTGAGGATGAATCAATCTTCCCGTATCTTCTTCCAGATGAACCCTTGTTATCCCTATTTTTTTACCTTCTATTTCCAAACAGCCCTTAAGGCAAAATGGCTTGTCGTATTGGCTTATTTGATACCCTTTGGGCAGGTCAGGATAAAAATAATTTTTTCTGTCAAATTTGGAATATTCTGGAATATCGCAACCTAAAGCTAGTCCTGTTTTAACTACTTTACTGACCGCTGCCATATTGATCACCGGCAAGGTTCCCGGATGGCCCATGCAGATCGGGCAGATATTAACATTGGGCTTGGTTTCTTTGGGATCATTCAGGCAATCGCAAAACATCTTTGTCTTTGTTTTCAATTCGCTGTGAATCTCCAAGCCGATTGTAGTTTTATATGCCATATTTTATCTTGACGCTTGGACAATCTCAACGCCGCTGCTGGTTCCGATTATGTCGGCGCCTGAATCAATCATTTTTTTTGCGTCGTCAAAAATTTTAATATTACCTGAGGCTTTGATCAAAAGACCGGGAGCCGCACTTTTCATTATTTTCAAATGATTGGATTTTTCTTCCAGTTCGCGATTTTCCAACGGGTCTTTGGCTGTTGCAGTTTTAACGCAAATCGCTCCGGCTTTTTTAACGATCTCTGATATCTTTTTAATTTCTTCGTCAACCAGGTATCCGGAGCCTATAATCACCTTTGTAGGCAAAATTTTACAGATATCTTCCAGGTCTTTTAATATTTTATCCCATTTTTCGTGCTTAATGTCAGATATACAGGCAACCACGTCTGTCTCGTCAGCCCCGTCTTCTTTAGCCTTAAAACAGGCCTTAATCCTGTCCTGGTGGCTGCTGTCGCCTATGGGAGGGTCAATCAGGCAGATAACCTTAATATCGCTGTCTTTCAGCTCTTTTTTCGCTGTATTTACCCACTCAGGGTTAACACAAACTCCCCTAAATCCGTATTCAAGAGCCTCTTTGCAGGTCTTTATGATATCTCCTTCCTTGGCGTCAGGCTTTATATTTGTTTGATCGATCATTTTAGCTATATTCATAATATTTACAAAATTTTATTTACTATTTTCCAAACCTTTTGATGTATTATTTGAGGAGATAAAAGTTCTTCCTTTTCCATGCAATCAATAAGAGTAAAGTCTTTGGGAAATTCTTTTGCCGCTTCCAGATAAGACCGCTCCGCGTCTATGAGATGATTGATGTCTTTTTCATGAAGGTCTCTTTTTTTATTGCCGAAATACAGCTTCTTTCTTGCCTTCTTTTTTTCGTCATTAATATTTCCAACCATGACTTGGGAAACTCTCGGAGGAACTTTAAGTATAAGGGTAATGTCCGGATTGGGAATCCCAAAAATTCCAAGCTCCAATCTGTAGAGCCATTTCAGGAATTTATTCCTTTCTTTTTTGTCTTTTATCTTTCCTCCCTGGTGGCCTATATTGGATTGAAAGTAGCGGTCGGAAACAATGATCTTTCTTTTTTTTAACCAGTCTTTTATCTTAAAAGATCCGTCGTAATGGTCAACTGCAAAAAGAGCTGAGGCCCGATAAGGACCAACATCTAGAGAAGATCCATATCTTCCATTTAAGTATTCTTCCGTAGGACCGGCTGATTTCTGTCCATATTGGGGAAAATCAATGGCAACAACATCGTATCCCTCTTTTTTAAGCCTTTTTACCAGCAGCTTCATCTGGGTTGATTTTCCCGAACCGTCTATTCCCTCAAAAACAATAAATTTTCCGGAACAATTGCTCTTTTTCATTGGTTGATTGTATCATTTTTAAATAAATTTTCCAAAAATAAAAAGAGGTCTTTTTAGACCTCATACTTTGGGACATTGGCATTTTACCGCCCGACAAACAGAACATTCTCCAGGATAAACGATCCAGATATTTTCACCAAGATCAACTCCCATTTTATTGGAAAAAGCAAATAGCCAGGCAAAACAGTCAGCCAGCTCTTCTGCGGCCTCAGATTCATTTCTGAGCCTGAATTCCCTACTGAATTCTCCGAGCTCTTCATGCACGTGGAGCCAAATCTGGATCCGCCAAGCCATTTTATTTATCCTGCCATAAATCTTTTTAAACATTTCTTGCAATCCATATATGGCAATAGGCCGGCTGGCGTTTGGACTCGCGTGCCAATAAGGCGACTTCTGATCCATTGTGATGCACATGCAGTTTTCTTCTTTGCCGCAATAAGGACAGCAACCGCCGTACTTTGAAAAAATAACCGACTCAGCGTCAATTCCTTCCATGTTGCAAAAGCTCAAAAGCCAGCAAAAAAGATTAGGCAGAGCTCTGACTATTTCTGATTTATCGGTTTTCCTCATTCCTTCATCAATCTTTGCGGCCTCTTCTTGAACATGAAGAAGCAAATCAGCGGAAGTATAATCCCTTTTATCTTTATCGTAATAAATACCCTTGAACATTTCCTGAAAATCCCTTAAGGAAACCGGTCTTTCTTTTGTTTTTTTCATTCCCATCACCAATTTTAAAGAGCTTTTATTTGCGGGAGAGTCTCATTGTCCAATATCTCCCATCAAGAACCTTAACATTTATTTAATATTTTGTTAAGTATTTTTATCTTTCCAAATAAAAAAGGGTGATCTTTTTAGATTTCACCCTATATTTCTTTCCTCGCCTCATCAGACATGACTGCTAACCCTATCAGCAGTTCTATCTGCTGTATGGCATTGTCCAAGTTATGGCAGGAAAAGACTTTCCCCTCGCCAGGTTCCCAAAATTCATCGCTGCGGTGAATTCCGCAAGCATCTCCAGGACAACCAATTACCAGCCAGTCATTTGATCCAACATAGGCCTCAAAATCATAGAAATCTATTTCTTGGCTGTAAATATGAGCATGGACTTCTGCCATTGTTTGAACAACCCGACTAAATTGATGACCTTCGGGAAAGGTAGCAAGCCAATTACAAAAATCTATCCCGTACGATCCTCCGATTGGAAATCTACCCGACTTTTTTCCGCACGTTGTCCGGATGCTCATCAATTGGTACTTTTTTTCAGAGGTTTTTTTATTGAAAATTTCTGTTAAAGAAGTCAACAGTTCAAGGCTCGCGCTGATAGCAATAAAAGGTTTCCAGTCATATAATATTTTATGTTTGGTTCCATCGCACCAAGAACAGGACAATTGCAAATCCTTGTCCCAACCTTCGCCCTTGCAATAGTTACATTTTTCAGCGGTTTCTTTCCTGTATACAGGAATTTCTATATTGAATTCGGTAAATTGATCCTCTGTTTTTACTTTTTTAAGGGCTTCATCGAATCCGAAATATTCTCCACCAAAGGGCAAAAATTCGCCAAGATTGTGCTCTTCCCTCATGTATCCCAGCATTGTTTGTGTTGGAGAACAGCCTTTATTGGCCTCCAAAAAATCATTATGAATCCTGAGTACTAAAACCGGCGGATTGCCTTTCTTGAACGAAAGTTCATACAAACAAGGAACTCTTTCTCTTGTCATTTCAAATTCCAGCATTTCAATCCCTCTTTAATTGTAATGAGCTATACCACTTACGTGGTTGATATAATATTACATCAAGATATCTGATTGTAAAGGTAAAAACAATCTCTTGCTAAAAAGAAAAAAGAGTATTTAAAACTCTTTTTATTTATAGAAATACTGATTACCTGTTCTTTCAAAGTAAGCAGCTTTGTGCAGCTCACCTAGCCTGCCCGCGTAACAGTGCAGCGAGCCACAGTAGTCAATATCTCTTTCCATTTCGCAGCTGTTGGGTATCAAGACTTCCCGGTAAATCATGGCCGTCAAACAGTTTTTGTTTGATTGCCAAGCATTAATATCTCGAGAGCGCCAATCCCAGGCAATATCAACCATTCCTTCTCCCAGATACATAATCTGGATTCTTTGTAGGCAGGGCGGCTCGTCATTGAAAGCATCTTTTTGGGGTTGCCAGGTGGTGGATTGAGTCCTGTTTGAACTGATCTGGTCTTTAATTTGTTCCGCCAAATTTATCTTCATTGCCTTTAGTTGATCAAAAGGAAAAACCAGTCGGTCAAAGTATATGTATTTGAATCTGTGATCATCGCCAACCGGTAATTTCTGCCAGTAATCAAGGTATGGCCAGTCAAATTGCAGACAATACTCATCAAGCTGCTTTGGTCCAAAGGGAAACATAGGATGCATTTCCTTTTTTTTCATTTGGGTAATTGCGTCTCCCGTAAGGATGATCAGTTGGCGGCTGTCTCGGATTGATTTTTTTTCTATTATTTGGGGATTATCCTCTTTCGGCCCTCCGATTACTCGGTCAATGCCTTTTTCGTCAATAAATGCAGCTGCTCTTTGCCAGGCCCTATGAAAGCTTGTTTCATTAATCACATTTATGGGCGTAAGCGGGTTTTTCATCTCATCTTTCCTCCAACATGTTCAATTTTAAAAGGGCTATCTTTCGATCTACCCCTCCGTCTCTTAAGCTAACAGAAATAAAAAAAACGTCAACAAACAATGACATTTAATTTATATGATATATTTATTATTTTTACGCCTCGTTCTGATCGGCTCCGTATTTGTTCTCGTCATCCATGATATCCCCTTTCTGCCAATCATCAATCCACTGAGAAACCTGGAAAATTTTATATTCCCCGTCCTTTGTAGAACAAACCACTCTTTTCAATCCGGCATTAATGATCATTTTTTTGCAGATGAAACAAGGGAAACTGTCTACCCCCTTATCGTCTCTTCCCCCGCAATAAATATACATATCGCCGCCCAGCAGGCTTACTCCGGCTCTGGCAGCGTTAATGATAGCATTTTGTTCGGCGTGAACGCTCCGGCATGTCTCATATTCTTTCCCGTGGGGGATATTTAATTTATCCCTTAGACATTCGTTTCTTTCAAGGCAGGACTTGGTCTTTCTCGGAGCTCCCACATATCCTGTGGCAACAATCTGGTCGTCCCTGACGATAATCGCACCGCCCTTATTCCTAAAACAAGTGGATCTTTCGTTTACCTGTTTTGCGATATTAAGATAATATCTATCTTTTGGCGGTCTGGACATTTGATTACTCAACTGTTATTCCCAAGCTTTTTGCCGTGCCCTCGATAATCTTCATTGCCTGATCGATATTCTCGGAATTTAAGTCGGGCATCTTCTTCTCTGCAATCTCTTTCAGCTGGGCTCTGGTAATTTTACCAACCTTGTTTTTATTGGGCGTTCCCGAGCCCTTTTCTATGCCAGCCGCTTTTTTCAATAACTCGGCGGCAGGCGGCTGTTTTAGGATAAAAGTAAAGGTCCTGTCTTCAAAAATCGTAACCTCGACAGGAATGATAAAGCCCTGGCTGTCTCTTGTGGCATCATTGAATTTCAAACAGAATTCGGAAAGATTGACGCCGTGGGGAGCCAGGATCTGGCCAACCGGAGGAGCAGGAGTTGCCTTTCCTGCCGGAATTTGAATTTTAACAATAGTTTTAACTTTTTTCATGAATATATATTATTCTATACCTTTTTAATTTGCAACGAGTCCAGTTCAATGGGGGTGTCGCGTCCGAACATGTTTACCAGAACTTTGACTTTTCCCCTTTCTTCGTCAACTTCCGATACCTTACCGTCAAAATCCTTGAAAGAACCGTCAACGATTTTTACCAAGTCTCCTTTCTTAACTTCGATCTTGTACTGAGGCTCTTCTCCGATCGTTCTCTTTTTCAGGCTCTCTATTTCTTTTAAGGAAACGGGGACGGGGGTTGTGCCGGCTCCGACAAAACCTGTGACATTGGGAGTGTTTCTTACCACATACCAGGAATCATCAGTAACAATCATTTCCACCAGAACATATCCCGGGTATATTTTTTCCTCAACCGTCTTTCTTTTTCCGTTTTTAATTTTAATCTTTTTTTCTTTGGGAACCAGAACGTTAAAAATCTTATCTTCCATGCTCAAAGATTCTATTCTCTGCTTCAGGCTCTTGGCAACCGCGTCTTCATATCCCGAATAGGTATGCAGAACATACCAGTTTCTTTCTTGGGTAATTTGCTGTTTAGACATATTGTTCTATTTCAGAAAAAACCTCTTAAGTAAAAGAGAAAACAAATAATCCAGCCCGCCCAAATAAATGGCGACAACCAGTGAAACGCCGATGACAATCAATGTATACTTGGTTGTTTCTTCTCTTGAGGGCCAATTGACTTTTTTCATTTCCAACCTCACTTCTTTAAGAAAGGTTGTGATTTTATTTGGAATTGATGGCATGGTTTTTAAAAAGCCCTTCCCGGGCTTCCGGGTTTATGTTAACCGGAAAATTTTTAAATGTCAAGGTTTCTCACTTTCTTGGCGTGGGTTTGGATGAATTTCTTACGGGGCAAAACCTCGTCTCCCATCAGGGTGTCAAAAATCCTGTCTGCTTCCTTGACGTCTTCAACGTTAACCTTAAGAAGCGTTCTTTTTTCCGGATCCATGGTGGTAATCCATAATTCTTCCGGATTCATTTCTCCCAAACCCTTGTACCTCTGAAGATTAACTCCGCTGAGTTTTTCCTCTCCCTCCCCTTCTTTTTTCGATTTAACCTTTGGCAAAGACTTTTTTATTGCCAATATAAGCTTGTCTTTTTCCTCTTCCGTATAGGCATACTGAATCTGTTTTCCCATCTGCACTTTATATAAGGGCGGCTGGGCAATGTACAAATAACCTTTTTCGATTATTTGCGGGAAATGGCGGTAAAAAAGAGTCAGAAGCAGGGTCCTGATATGAGCGCCGTCCACATCGGCATCGCTCATTATGATGATCCTGTGGTATCTTAATTTTTCCAAATTAAAATCTTCCGCAATGGCCGTTCCCAGCGCAATAATTAAAGCCTTTATTTCCTTTGACTCCAATATTTTATCCAGCCTGGCCCTTTCAACATTCAGTATCTTTCCCCTTAAAGGCAATATTGCTTGAAACCTCCTGTCTCGGGCCTGTTTTCCGCTGCCTCCCGCGCTCTCTCCCTCCACAATGTAAAGCTCGGATTCCTCGGGAACCCGGGAAGAACAGTCAGCCAATTTTCCCGGCAAAGCCAGGCCTTCCAAAATCCCCTTTCTCAAAACCGTTTCTCTGGCTGATTTGGCCGCTTTTCTGGCTTTGGCCGACAGGATACATTTTTCAATAATCGCTCTTGCATCCTGGGGGTTTCTTTCCAAAAAATCGGCTAGCGTCTCAACGACAACCGCTTCCACCGCAGGCTTTACTTCCTGGTTTCCCAACTTCGCCTTGGTTTGTCCTTCAAACTGGGGATTTCTTAATTTAACCGAAACCACTCCTGTAAAGCCTTCTCTTATATCTTCTCCGCTCAGATTATCGTCTTTTTCTTTTAACAGACTGTTTTTCTTGGCGTAATCGTTAAAAGTTCTGGTCAGGGCTGTCCTGAAGCCGGTTAAATGAGTGCCCCCTTCTCCGGTATAAATATTATTGGCAAAGCTTTCTTCAAA
Organism: Candidatus Nealsoniibacteriota bacterium; assembly: GCA_026396095.1. GTDB lineage: Bacteria > Patescibacteriota > Minisyncoccia > Minisyncoccales > RBG-13-42-11 > JAPLXK01. Next base: position 8,908 of record JAPLXK010000017.1, read on the forward strand.
GCACTCGTACTCATCCGTGTATTGAAAGGCGACCTCAACCATAATTTCATTTTTTTCTCCCGATCCGCTGAAAATATTGGAATGTCGGACAGGTATCCCCCTGGTTAAATATTTAACATAAGAAGCAAGCCCTCCTTCAAAATAGAAAGTATAGGGCTTTTCCGGTTTTTCCCTTTGGTCAATCACCGTTATCCTTACCTTTCTTGTCAGATATACCTGCTGCCTGAGATGGTTCAGGATTTTTTTCAAATCAAATTTTGTTTCGCTGAATATTTCCGGATCAGGTTCGAAACAAACGGTTGTCCCCCTCTGCCTGCAGTTTCCGTCTTTTTTTACCGGTGCC
>JAPLXK010000009.1 GCA_026396095.1 Candidatus Nealsoniibacteriota bacterium
TTCTCCTTCAAGTTCATTTATCAATGATTTTTTTAACTATAAATCCTGGCACAAAAAATACGACGGGAAAAAGGCAAAAATTATAACAGCCATAGCGATGTTTTACGACCTGGATGATCCCAACGGATTTGTTTCAAGCGTGGCCAAGTGTCTTGATGAAAAAGGTGTATTCGTCATTCAAATGAGCTATCTGCCTTTAATGCTCGAGCAGAATGCTTTTGACAATATCTGTCACGAGCACATCGAATACTATTCACTTGAATCATTGAACAATCTTTTAAAGAGGCATAACTTGGAAGCTTTTGACGTTGAGTTAAATGACGTAAACGGAGGCAGTTTCCGCATCTATATCCAGCATAAAGGTTATAGGAAGATAAGCGACAGGGTTCGTAAAATGGAGAAAAAGGAAAAGAGATTAAAATTATCAAGTAAAAAAACCTATAAATCATTTATCAATAGAATCCTTGCCTTAAAGAAAAAACTGTATAATTTTATCAAAAGCGAAAACAAAAAAGGTAAAAAAGTTTATGCTTACGGCGCTTCAACCAAAGGCAGCGTCCTGCTTCAATTTTTTAATCTGGACAACAAGATGATAAAAGCCGTGGCAGATAGGAATCCAGATAAGTGGGGGAAAAAGATGATAGGAACCTCAATTACTATTATCTCCGAAGAACAGGCCAGGAAAGAAAAACCGGATTATTTTCTGATTCTTCCCTGGCACTTTTTGAAAGAGTTTGTTCAGCGCGAAAAGAAATACTTAAAATCGGGAGGAAAATTCATCGTGCCCCTACCAAAATTCAAGATAATTGGGAAGTAAGGTTTATGAAGGACGTAATAATTATCCCAACCTATAACGAAAAGGAAAATATCTCCCAAATAATCTCGGAGACATTCAAGCTATTACCGAGAGTTTTTGTTTTGGTGGTGGACGACAATTCTCCGGACGGGACAGCGGAAATAGTCAGGGAACTCAAGAAAAAATTTCCTAATTTATCGCTTCTATTGAGAAACAAAAAAGAGGGCCTGGGCAAAGCATACATTAATGCTTTCGAAGAAATATTAAAAGATAAGGACATTAAAAAAATCGTAATGATGGACGCTGATTTTACCCATAATCCCGCATACCTTTCGGAAATGCTCAAGGTGGCAGATAATTTCAACGTTGTGATCGGTTCTCGCCACGTTAAAGGAGGAAAAACCGAAGGATGGGAGCTATTTCGACTACACCTCGGGATTCAACGTGATTAACGCCGATTTCTTGAGAAAAGTTGATTTTTCAAAAATAGATATTTCCGGTTATGCCTTTCTGATAGAACTTAAATATTTATTAAGCAAAGAAGGAGCGTCGCTGAAAGAGATCCCGATATTGTTGAAAAACCGCCGGGGAGGGGAGTCTAAAATTTCAAATCACATAATCAGCGAAGGGGTTTTTGCTCCCTGGAAAATGATTTTTAAAAAGATAAACAGATCCTGTCCCGTATGCGAAAAGAAAACAGCAGTTTTTTTTACCAAAAAGAACTCATTCAATTTTTTCAGATGCAACGATTGCGGATTGATTTTCATTTCTCCTGTCCCGGATAATAATTTAAAAATATATTCTTCTGATTATTTTAGCGGGGCAAAAAACGGATTTGGATACGTAGACTATGAGACAGACAAAAGGGCGATGTCTTCATCCCTTAATTCCTACTTGGACAAAATAGAAAAGATTTTACCAAAAAAGGGCAACTTATTGGACGTAGGGACCGCTACCGGTTTTTTCATGGAGATAGCCGATAAAAGAGGCTGGAAGACCAAGGGCGTAGAGTTTTCCGAATATGCGGCTCAAAAAGCCAGAGATAAAAAATTGGATGTCAGAACGGGAACCCTAGAAAATGCCGGACTAGAGGAAAATTCTTTTAACCTGGTTACCCTTTGGGACGTTGTTGAGCATTTATCTAATCCCAAAGCAACACTCTCTTCGGTTTATAGGGTTTTAAAGAAAGACGGATTGATAGCCATTAATACTCCGGATTCGGGAAGTTTTTTCGCCAGGATTCTCAATAAAAGATGGCATTTAATCGTTCCGCCCGAACATCTGTTTTTGTTCAGCCAAAAAAGCTTAGCCAAATTATTGAAAGAAATCGGCTTTGAAACTCTGCTTATCGGAAGAATCGGGAAAAAATTTACAATGCAATATGCTGTTCAGATATTAGCTGGCAAAAAAGAAAAATCGGCCCTGTCTCGGTTGGCAAAAATTTTAGTAAATAATCGTTTAGGTAAAATGATTATCCCCTTCAGCTTAGGAGATAATTTTTTTCTTTTAGCGCGTAAAAATTAATTTTTAAAAATGATAACAAATTTCGCTAAAATAGAAGGTTTGTTTGGAAATAAAAAAGCCCTGTTGGTAATTTTGTTTTTTCTCCTTTCCTTTCAATTGGCGTACAGTTTTCTCTATCCTACTCACGGGCCAAGGGGCAAGGCTTGGCTTTCGCTCCCCGATCTGATCTCTCATGAAAAATCGCCGCTCGACACCTCCGAAGGATCATTGATCACAAGGGCATATGTAATTTTAGATAATTACTACGTTAATGCTGATGGTGGGCAATATCTAATTTTAGCCAATAATTTCCCAAACCATTATGTTGGAAACAATCCCGTTATCCTAGACAGGCCGCTTTATTCTTTTTTGATTGCCACAGTTGCTTTTTTACCTCGCCTATTTTTCGATTCTTATGCTACTCTTTTTGCCTCGGCCGTTTTCCTTAATTTTATTTTAGGATTTTTCTCGGTTACACTGTTTTATTATCTTTGCGAAAAATTAATCAACTCCAGGGTTGCAATTTTATCTTCTCTGCTTCTGCTTTTTTCCCCCAGCTTTCACATTTGGATGGTGCAGATAATGCCGGAAATGCTTACCAATTTTATGATAATAGCCACCCTGTTTTTACTGTATGAATATGTTAAAAATCCTTCGCCCCTTAAGCTTATAACCTTCTCTTTGATCGTCGGAACCTTTATGCTTGGAAAAATGCTTTTTGCGCTGTCCATTTTCATCCTCATCAGCGCTTTTTATTTCCGGCGACTCAAAGAGGGGATTTTATTTTTGATAATTCATCTAATCCCCCTGGCTCTTTGGTATTTGTTTGTTACAAAAGGTCTTAGAATGCCATTTTTTGTCAACGAGGTGACGGATTATGGTGTGGGTATATGGTTATTTAATATTTTCAAATGGCCTTGGCAAAAAACAGCAGAAACATTTCTTGCTGTTTTGCCCCAATTCATAAGCATTGTAATTTACGGATTCTTATTGCTGCCGATAATTTTTTCAATCATCGGATTTAAAAAAATAACAATTAGGAAGGGAAAATTTTTTATCATCAGCTTCGTCCTTTCTTTTTTAATTTTGATTTTTATAACAAATCTTTATTTTCCGCGCTATGGCTTCTGGATATATCCGGTGGTTTATCCGCTGGCCGTCCTGGGGATAGAAAGAGTAGCAGAATTTCTTAAAAAATATAAAGACTGGTACGCCCGAGCTTTTTATTTAATAGCCTATCTTTCAATAATCTCTATATCCAACAGCGATTTTTACAGGATTATTTATTATGGATAAGCCTCCTTAAATGTTATAATTATTTTCATTACAAGCGCATGTATCAAACTTATTTAATTTTATTGGTTTCCGTCTTGTCTACCGTTGCCGCCCAGCTTTGCCTAAAAAAAGGCGTTTTAGCCCTAGGAAGCATGAATCTTTCCATTAACAGTTTTTTGGGCCTTATCCCCCGTATTTTCCAAAATATCTGGCTATTGGGAGGGCTTTTTTTGTACGGAATAAGCTTTATTCTTTGGCTTTTTGTTATCTCCAAAATCAAATTAAATACCGCTTACCCGATCGCAACCAGCCTTAATTTCAGCTTGGTCGTTATTTTTTCTTGGCTTTTTTTAAAAGAACAAATGCTTCCTGTCCAAATCTTAGGAATCGCCGTTATTGTTTTCGGGATTTTTTTATTGTTAAAGCCTTAAATTTCACATAAAAATGACTCTATCCGTTCTTATTCCAATTTACAACGAGAAAAATACTATTTTAGAAATTTTAAAAAGAATTGACGCCGTAGATCTTAGCGAAATTTCTTTTAAAAAAGAAATTGTTCTCGTTGATGACGGATCTTCCGACGGTACGCGTCAAATATTAAAAGGACTGGAAGACAAATATAAAATTATTTATCATCCCAAAAACCAGGGAAAGGGGGCGGCCATTAAAACCGGCCTCAATCACGTTTTCGGAGATTATGTTATCATCCAGGACGCTGACCTGGAGTACGATCCGAAGGACTATATAAAACTTCTGAAAGTGGCACTCAAGAATAAGGCTGAAGTCGTCTACGGATCGCGCAGATTAAACCCAAAAAATAAATATTCGCACCTTTCTTTTTATTTGGGAGGAATCATGCTTAATTGGCTAGCCAGTATTTTATATGGAATAAAAATCACCGACGAATCAACCTGTTATAAGCTGTTTAAAACAGAAACAATCAAGTCAATACCCTTGGGATGCAAAAGGTTTGAGTTTTGCCCGGAAATTACGGCTAAAATAGCAAAAAGAAAAATTAAGATTTATGAAGTGCCGATAGAATATTATCCGCGGGATAAAAAGGAAGGGAAGAAAATAAAATGGAGAGACGGCTTCGAGGCCTTATGGGTATTGATTAAGTATAAATTTACTGATTAAAAATGACTAATTTTAAAAAATACCTGTTAATTTCTCTTTCTTTGGCTTTGATAAGCGCCGTTTTGCTGTTGGTTTATTTTGTCCCGAGATTTGATCACACCGATACGGCGCAATATATTTCTACAATAAAAAATATTTCCGGAGATCGTGGGGCCGAGCTTTTTCAGAACAGGATACTAAAGCCGATGCCTATTTTTATCAGCGTTTTATTGAGCCCGGTTTTTGGTGAAAAAAACAGCCTTATTATCCAGAATTTAGTTTTCTATTTTTTGTCGGTATTCTTGATATTTCTTCTGATTTATCGTCTATATAAAAACGAGAAGCAGGCTTTTTACGGAACCGTTTTATATATAGGAGCCTATCCGATGCTTGCCTACGGATTGGCCGCCCTTACTGATTTATCGGGATGGTTTTTCTATATCCTTTCAATTTTAATCTCGCTTAATTTTATAGAGAAGCCAAATCTTAAGACAGCGTTTTTGGCTGGATCGATTGCCGGCTTAGGAATTTTATTTAAAGAAAACATGGCCGCCGCGCCGATATTTTTTGCAAGCATATTATTCTTAACAACAAATCTTTCCGTAAAAGACAAATTGAAACATATTTTAATTTATGGAATTCCTTTTGCGATTATCATTCTGGTCAACAGTATTATTATTTATAAGCTTTATTCCTATTCTTACCTTGATTGGTATATGGCTCAATTCAACCATCCCCAAGAAGGATTTTTTGCCTATACGCCATTGCGGATCGCGATAGAAATGATCAGGGTTTTGCTGGTCGGGTGGGTGTTTGTTTTATTGGGAATAAAAAAAGAACTTATCGCAAAAAACAAGGAGCGCATGAAGGTCCTTGCCGCCCTGATCTTACCTTCTTTGTCTTTTTTCCTTTGGGCTTATCCCCACAACCGCATAGCCTATATTGCCGCCCCCCTGTTGGTCCTCTTGGGAAGCTTCGGGATTTTACGAAATTATAAAAATTACAAGCTTAATAATTTCGTAGAATTAACCTTGCTTTCACTATATGTTTTGGTAAATTATGCTGCTCTTGAGTTTTTCTTGAATTACGGAACCATACTTCAGCCACCAGGAACTTTTTTCGGATAAAAATATATGAACGAGAAGCTACCGTTTGTTTCTATAATAATTCCCTGCAGAAATGAAGAAAAATTCATTCAAAAATGTCTGGGTTCTTTGGTTGAACAAGACTACCCAAAAGAAAGACTAGAGATTTTGGTCGCAGACGGCTCTTCGGAAGATAAAACGCGGGAGATTGCTGGAGGGTTCGTTGAGAGATACCCCTTTATCAAAATCTTAAACAATCCTAAAAAGAATACCCCTTCAGGGCTTAATATTGGAATAAAGGGCGCAAGAGGAGAATTTATCGCCAGGATGGATGCGCACGCTGAATACGAAAAAGAATATATATCCAAATGCGTTAAATATATTAAGGAATATGGAGTTGATAATATCGGTGGCGTTATGATAACAATATCCAGAAAGGATACGGCATTGGGAAGGGCGATAGTTGCCGTTTTGTCTCATCCCTTCGGCGTCGGTAACGCCATTTTTAGGATAGGCGCCGAAAAGCCGATTTTAGTTGATACGGTATTTGGCGGTTTTTATAAGAGGGAAGTATTTGAAAGAATAGGGTATTTTAACGAAAATTTGCACCGCGGGCAGGATATGGAATTCAATCTGAGACTTAGAAAATCTGGAGGGAAAATTCTTTTGGTTCCGGAAATAAAAAGTTTTTATTACGCGCGGTCTGGTTTCTTTTCTTTTTGGCAGCACAGCTTCACCGACGGGGCAGAACTGATCAGTCCCCTGAGATTAGGCGTAGTAATTTTTTCCTGGCGACACCTTGCCCCCCTTGTGTTCGTATTAGGATTAATCATCCTCTCATTATTGTCGTTTTTTTCTCAGAAATTTCTGTGGCTACTTATCGCCTTTTCGGGATTGTATTTTTTGGTAAATCTTTATTTTTCTGCTATGATTTCTTTTAAAGAAAAGGATTTTCGGTATTTATTTTTTGCGCCTATTGCATTTACTTTGCTTCATATTGGTTACGGACTTGGGTCTTTTTATGGATTGATAAAGCTTTTCTCTTCAAAATCATTTTTGAGTAAATCTTCAAAAAAAATTAAGCCGACGATTAAAACAAATCAATAATCATTTATGAATATTCTATTTTGCAGCCTAGAGGAAGGATTCCGCGGGATATCTGTCAGATATATGTCTTCATATATAAAAAGCAAGGGACACTCGTCAAAGATATTGTTTTTTAATAGAGACCGCCAAGTCCATCCCAGCTCTGCCGGTTTCGGTGCAGAGGAGGTTTCGGAATTCGTTGATTTTATAAAGAATCACAAGATTGATTTAGTCGGCATTTCGATAATGACCGAAAATTTTCTTGAGGCCAAAGATTTGATAGTAAAAGCTAAAAAGAATCTTCCTTTAACAAAATTTGTTCTTGGCGGGGTTCATGCCACGGTTTGTCCGAAAGAATGCGTTGAGACAGGAGCGGATTTTGTTATTGCGGGTGATGGCGAAGTCCCTCTTTATAAGTTGATATCAGGGGACGATCCTAAAAAGATTAATGGGCTTGCTTTTATGTCAGACAATAAAATAGTAATTAATCCTCCCGTTCCCTCCGAGTCGATTGATCTTAAGGATCTGCCTTTTCCTGATTGGGGATTTGAAGACGTTTTCTTCTTCAAAAAAGACAAAATTGAGGGATTGAACGAAAAAGATTTCAAAGCAGGATCCACTTGGTCCGGGAAATATTATCCTCTTACAACCTCCCGCGGTTGTCCTTATCACTGTGCATATTGTTGCAATGTAAACAGATATTCGATCAAGAGAAATTCTATAGGCAAGATTATGGATGAGCTAGAATATATCAAAAAAACATTGCCCTTCACCTGCGGTTTAAATATCCAGGATGACAGTTTTTATCTCGGTTCGGATGAATGGATTGCTGAATTTTGCAGAGAATTAAAAATTCGTTTCGGATGGCCTTTTATTGTTAGGCTTATGCCTCGCCTTGTCGGAGAAAAAAGAATAGAAATACTGAAAGAGGGGGGAGTGGAATTTGTCAGCATGGGTATACAGGGAAGCGACAGGCTCAATAAAGAATTGTATGACCGTAATGAAACTTCTGAAAATTTTTTGACAGCATGTAAAATTTTACGCAAATACAATATAAAATATATCATTGACGTTCTTCTGGATAATCCATACGAGACAGAAGAAGATTTAAAAGAAATTGCCCTGACCCTGAGTAAGACGCCAAAGCCTTTCGGAGTGAATGCCTTCAGCTTAACCCTTTTTCCAGGAACAAAGCTTTGTGACAAGGCGAAAGCAGATGGATATTATGAAAAATTCTCGACCGACCCTTACGAAGGGCAGACCCTTCAGACCTATTCTTTTTTGACCAAATTATACAGGCACGAGTACGATCTGGGAAAAACAGGAAAATATACTACGCCTGTTGCATGGAGAAAATTAATCTATGCCATAGCTCCGATGGCGCCGGAAGGCACGGTTAAAAGAATAATCGAGCAAGGGGTTTTGACCGAGAAAAGCAGCAGGGAAATAGATAGTCTTTATAAAAGATATTCTGTCATGGTTAGATTCGGCAATTGGTTCAAAGAATTGGCTCCTTCTTTATTTGTGGTTGCGATAAATATTTATATGAAAATTAGGGGAGAAAAAACAAAAGCTTGAACTTATGTTAAAACGTTCTTTTGATTTTCTGCTTTCTTTATTCGGCTTGGCAATAATCTCGCCCTTGCTATTGGCTATCTCTTTATGGATAAAGATTGATTCTTTCGGCCCGGTTTTTTACCGAGGAGAGAGGGTGGGCCAGTTTGGTAAAAAATTCAGGATTTTTAAATTTAGGACAATGGTTCAAAACGCAGATAAGATGGGCGGGCCATCAACAGCTAGTGATGATCCTCGGTTGACAAAAATTGGGGATTTTTTAAAAAAATATCAGATTGATGAACTGCCCCAATTAATAAACGTTTTCCTGGGACAGATGAGCTTAGTCGGACCGAGACCGGAAGTTCCTTTCTATGCCGACATGATGATCGAAGAAGAAAAAAAAATAATCCTTTCCGTGCCCCAAGGAATGACGGATCTTGCCTCTTTGTGGGATTTTCATGAAGGAGAAGTCTTGAAAGGCAGTCCCGATCCGGAAAAAGCATATATGGAAAAAATAAGACCAAAGAAATTGGAGCTACAAGAAGAATACGCCAGAAACCACAATTTTTTTCTAGATTTAAAAATAATTTTTCAAACAATTCTTAAAATATTTTCTTGATGACAAACAATATTTCAAAAGACATTCTCCTGAAAATGTATGAAACAATGTTGTTGATCCGGCGCTTTGAAGAGAGGGTGGGAGATTTGGTTTTGAAAGGAGAAATAAAAACCCCTTGCCATTTATGCATCGGAGAAGAGGCGATTGCTACCGGGGCTTGTCTTGCCCTAGAAAAAGAAGATTATATCTTCGGGAACCACCGTTCCCACGGGCATTATATTGCCAAAGGAGGAGATATTAAAAAGTTAATGGCGGAAATATTTTGCAAAGAAACAGGCTGTTCCAGGGGAAAAGGGGGGTCAATGCATCTTATTGCTCCCGAAATAGGTCTTTTAGGAACACCTCCGATAGTCGGGGCCAGTATCCCGATCGCAGTAGGATCAGCTTTATCTTCGACGATAAAAGGGAGCAACCAGGTTTCAGTTTCTTTTTTCGGAGACGGGGCGACCAGCGAAGGAGTATTTTATGAATCTTTGAATTTTGCCTCTTTGAAAAAACTGCCCGTTGTTTTTATTTGCGAGAATAATTTTTATTCCACCCACATGCCAGTTTTTAAGATTTTAGCCGACACCAACATCGCTAAAAAAGCGGAGGGATTTAATATGCCGGGAGTTCAGATTAATGGCAATAACGTAATAGAAGTTTTTCAAACTGTCCAAAAGGCGGTGGAAAGAGCAAGGGAAGGCAACGGTCCGACGCTGATAGAATGCCTTACTTATCGTTGGCGTGGCCACGTTGGGCCGGATGACAATATCCAGGGAACCCATACGGATATTAGGCCGAAAGAAGAATTAGATTCATGGAAAGAAAAGTGCTCCATTAAAAGGCTGGAAAAATACTTATTGGAACAAGGAGCACTTTCTGAGACAGTAAAGGGGCAAATTATTGAAAAGATAGAAAAAGAAACACAAGAAGCAGTGGAATTCGCCCAAAAAAGCCCTTACCCGAAAGAAGAGGAACTCTTCGAAGATGTTTTTAAGACATGATTTCAAATTAAAGAACCCCTTTTTTAACAAAATGAAATTATGAGAAAAATTACATACGCCCAAGCGATAAATGAAGCCACGAAGCAGCTTATGGAGCGAGACCATCAGGTTTTTATTATAGGACAGGGCTGTACGTCGCCATGGTATGTTGGAAATACTACCAACGGATTATTTGAAAAGTTCGGAGAAAAAAGGGTGATAGATACTCCGATTTCAGAAAACGGCATGTCGGGGGTTGCTCTCGGCGCGGCCTTAACGGGATTAAAGCCAATTTTAATTTTTCCCAGAATGGATTTTATGTATCTGGCCTTTGATCAGATAATCAATCAGGCGGCAAATTGGCGATACATGTTCGGCGGAAAAGTAAACGCTCCTTTAGTAATCAGGGGAATTATCAATAGAGGGGGAGAACAGGCAGCGCAGCACTCTCAAGCCCTTCATTCCATGTTTGCCCATGTTCCGGGGTTAAAGGTAGTCATGCCGGCCACCCCTTACGATGCAAAAGGCCTTTTAATTTCAGCGGTTGAGGACGGAAATCCAGTTGTTTACATTGATGACAATTGGCTCTATAAAGAGGAAGCAGAGGTGCCAGAAGAAATATATAGGGTTCCCATCGGAAAAGGGGCTATTAAAAAGAAAGGTAAAGACGTTACCATTGTAGCGATTTCTTATATGGTAAAACAGGCTGCCGAAGCCGCTGAAGATCTTGAAAAAGAAGGGATTAGCGCTGAGGTGATAGATTTGCGTTCGATCAAACCATTAGACGAAGAGATTATTTTAGAATCAGTGAAAAAAACCAAAAGACTGGTGATAGCCGATGTAGGCTGGCAGACAGGGGGAATTGCTTCGGAAATCGCCAATAAAGTTTATTCCAAGCTTTACAAAGAGCTGAAATCAGAGATAGAAATAGTTGCTTTGCCAGATGTTCCTGCTCCGGCTAGCCAGGTTCTTGAAGAAAAATTCTATCCCAATAAAAATAACATTATTGAAGCGGTTAAAAAAAACAATTAAAAATGCTTAAAATTCCTTTTGTTAATTATTCTTTGCAGTACAAAAATCTGGAAACAGAGATAGACGCGGCGATGAAAAGTGTCTTAAACAGGGGAGATTTGATTATGCGTTCCGACATGGAAGAGTTTGAGAAAAAAATGGCTGAATTTCTGGGGGTAAGGCATTTTATAAGCCTTAACTCCGGCACAGATGCCCTAATCTTTGCCTTAAAAGCGGCCGGAATAGGGGCTGGGGACGAGGTAATCACGGTTTCCCATACTTTTGTCGCCTCTATAGCAAGTATTGCTCATTGCGGGGCAAAGCCGGTCCTAGTGGATGTTAAGGAAGACTTTACCATGGATATGGAAAAAGCTGAGGCGGCAATTACTTCGAGGACCAAAGCCATATTGCCTGTTCACTTAAACGGCAGGATGTGCGACATGGAAAGACTGATGGAAATTGCAAACAAGCATAATTTGATAATTATTGAAGATGCAGCTCAAGCCCTGGGTGCGAAATTCAACAACAAGATGGCTGGAACCTTTGGGCTCGCCGGCTGCTACAGTTTTTATCCGGCAAAAATTTTAGGAACTTTCGGCGACGGAGGAGGTTTGGCCACCAACGATGAAAAAATTGCTGAAAAAATAAAGCTTTTTAGGGATCACGGACAAAAGACCAAAACAGAAATTCTTTGCTTCGGCTGGACCTCAAGATTAGACAATCTTCAGGCAGCTGTTTTAAATGTAAAAATCAAGCATTTAAATGAATGGCTTGAAAGAAGAAGAGAAATTGCCGAAATATATAATAAAAATCTATCAGGCGTTACCGGGATTAAATTGCCTCCCGGTCCGGATTCAGATAAAAAGCATTTCGATGTTTTTCAGAATTATGTTTTAAGAGCGGAAAAAAGAGATAATCTTTTTACCTTTTTAAAAGAAAAAGGAGTGGAAACACTGATTAAAGATCCTATTGCCGTTCATCATCACACGGGACTCGGTCTTTCCGAATTTCATCTTCCCTTTAGCGAAGAGCTGGCTAAAAAAGTAATTTCCTTGCCCTTATATCCGGAACTAACAGACGAACAAATTGAATATGTAATAGGAAGCGTTAAAGATTTTTATCAAAATGGAAAAAATATTTAAAAAATTTATAGCGGATAAAAGAAGAATAATAAAAATTTCATTATTTCTTTTCCTTGATATTTTTTTTATTATTCTTTCCGTTTGTTTGGCTTTTTTTCTAAGATTCGAAGGAAACATCCCTGCTCAGCATTTTTTAAACCTTGAAGGGATGATTTTCTTGTCTTTGTTTTTCTCCATTCCTATTTTTTACTTCTTAAGACTTTATTCTTTTTCTTGGGCTTATGTGAGCGCTGACGAGCTGATATCTCTGGTCCAAGCAGCCTTTTTGAGCTTTCTGTTTCTAACCACATCTATTTTCATATTAGGGGATCAACCCTTATTTTCTGGGTTTCCCCGTTCAACTATTTTTATCAGCTACTTTTTGATTATTTTGTTTTCCGGAGCAATTCGTTTTTCTAAAAGGATTTATCTCCAAATTTTTCAAAAGGGAGACGGAAAAGAAAAAGAAAGGACCTTGATCGTTGGATCGGGCGACGCGGGAGAACAAATATTGAGAAGCATCTTAAGCTTTAAATTCGGTCCCTATCTTCCCGTTGGCTTTGTCGATGATAATCCGGATAAAAAAGGAGTTTTAATTCACGGCTTGAAGGTTTTGGGAAAAATCGATAATATTCCTTTAATAGTAAAAGAAAAAGACGTAGAATGCCTGATTATTGCCCTTCCATCGGCAGGAAGAGACGCCATCAGAACGGCGGCTGAAAAAGGCAGGGAAGCGGGATTGAAAAAGATAAAAATTCTCCCCTCGATAAACGAAATTATGAGCGGGTCGGTAAAGGTGGGGATAGGAGCTCTCAGGGAAATACAAATGGAAGATTTATTGGGACGGGAAGCTGTTGTTTTGGACCAAAAGGCGATTGAAGCATTCATTGAGAATAAAAAAATCTTGATTACGGGCGGAGCTGGTTCAATCGGTTCAGAATTCTGCCGTCAGACAGCCAGATTCAAACCGTCTCTATTATTGATTTTAGATCAAGACGAAACCGCTGTTTTTAATATCTCTGAAGAGCTGAAAGAAAAATTCAATAATTTAAAAATTGTTTCCATGATAGCCGATATTCAAGACAAGACCAAGATGAGCCAGATTTTTAAAGAATTTAATCCGAGTATAGTTTTTCATGCCGCCGCTTATAAGCACGTTCCCTTGATGGAGGAGCACCCTGATGAAGCGGTGAAAAATAATATCTTAGGGACGAAAACAATTGCCGAGTTGGCATTAGAAAACCATGTTGATAAGTTTGTCTTTATTTCCACCGACAAGGCGGTAAATCCCAAGTCAGTAATGGGGGCAAGCAAAAGAATCGGGGAGATGATCTGTCAGACGTTAAGCAAAAAAAACTCCACCAAGTTCATATCTGTCAGATTCGGGAATGTTTTGGACAGCCAGGGAAGCGTAATACCTATTTTTAAAGAGCAGATAAAAAATGGCGGGCCGGTTAAGGTTACCCATCCGGAAATGATGAGATATTTTATGACCACTTCCGAAGCCTGTCTTTTGGTCATGCAGGCGGCAATGATGGGCCAAGGGGGAGAGGTTTTTGTTCTGGACATGGGCAAGCCGGTTAAGATAAAAGACTTGGCCAAAGAACTAATTCGCCTTTCCGGGTTGGAGCCTGATAAGGACATTGCCATAGTTTATACTCAGCCGCGGCCGGGCGAGAAAATTTTTGAAGAGATTTTGACGGCCAAAGAGGGAACCCTGGCCACCGAAAACAAAAAGATTTTTATCGCCAAGCTTTCCGGCGTTGACGAGGAAAAACTAAAATCAGGGCTGGAAAAATTATCGGTTTTAGCCCATAATGGGGACAAGGTTAATATAGTAAAAACTTTAAAAGAATTAATTCCTACTTATGATAAATAAAGGAAGTCTAGAAAAAATTTATTTTTCAATCATCGAATGGGGGACTTATTTAGCGCTATTCACTCCTTTGGTTTTTTTCAGGGAGTTTTTCTTCCCCTTTGTTACGCCTAAAACAATTTTTTTCCGTATAGTCGTTGATGTTATTTTTATCGCCTATATACTGCTGGTTGTTTCCAACCGCAAGTACCTTCCGAAAATGAGCGCCTTGACAGCGTCCATCCTGGTTTTTTTGGGAATTGTTATTATTACTTCTCTTTTGGGGGTTAATCCGGAAAAAAGCTTTTGGAGCGTTTTTGAAAGGATGACAGGAATCTTAACCTTTTTACATCTTTTTGTCTTTTACATTATTTTAAGCAGCGTTTTCAAGGAAAGAAAACAATGGGAAAGAATTTTAACCGTTTCAATGATGGTCGGGGTTTTTCTTTGTTTTTATGTATGGACATCGAATGAAACTTTTGCCAGGGGAGGAGGAACAGTGGGGAATACGTCATTTTTAGCCGGCTACCTTCTTTTTGACATATTTTTCGCCATCATTTTTCTTTTCACGAAAAAGGGAGCCTGGAAAATTCTTTACGGTATAATGTTATTAATCTTAATTTTAGGGATATTCATATCTCAAGAGCCTTGCCGTGGGGCGATAGGATCTTTTTATATAGGGCTATTAATTTTAGGTCTTGGATATTTATTGTTCCGTATCTTCACCTCAAACAGAAAAATATTAAAAAAATCGGTCCTTGCGATTTTAATTTTATCAATCACGGCAGCGTCGGTTCCGCTTTTATTCAGTTCCGTCAGAGTAAAAATATTCGAAATATGGCAAACCTACGGCTCTTCTGCAAGAACGGTAGTTTGGAATATTGGTTTTGAAGGATGGAAAGAAAGATTTTGGCTGGGATGGGGTCAGGAGAATTTTAATATTCCATTTGCCAGGCACTTTGACCCGGCTCTACCTCTAAGCGTTGACGTCTGGTATGACCGAGTTCATAATGTTGTTTTGGATACTGCCGTCACTTCCGGAGCTCTGGGACTAATAAGCTATTTGGCTATTTTCGGAGTAGCTGTTTTCAGTTTAATCCGTCTTTTCACCAAGGTAACTGACAGGAAAAACGTATTTTTTCCATTAGGAACAATTGTTATTCTGGCGGCTTATTTCATCCAAAATCTTTTTGTGTTTGATATGATTTCCAGTTATATGATGTTTTTTTTGTCTTTATCTTTTGCCAATTTTTTAATACTTGCCATTAAAGAAGAGAAAAAAACAGATTATGCCGTGAAAACAAATCCTGCATATTCTTTAATCGGAGGTATCTTAATAATTGTTTCCCTTCTATCCATTTATTTCGGGAATATCCAGCCGGCAAGGGCTTCAAATATGACCGTCCGGGGAATAAGCTTTCCTCTCAGTGAATCCGTTTCTGATTTCCAAAAGGCTTATGAACTTTCTCCGGTCTCAAAAATTGAAATTCCCGAGCAATTTTCCAGAAGAATCGTTGACTTAGCCGCTCAGGCAGGGCAAAATCCCAGCCAAGCTGACAAGGGAATCATAGAAAAAGGATTTAGTCTGGCTGAAGAGTTTTCCAAAAAAGGCATTGAAGAAAATCCTTTGGATTTCCGCTTCAGATTATTTTTAGGGGAATATTACAGAAATATTTATCAGCTTACCCAGAATAAAGAATCTCTTAACCTAAGCGAAGAAACATTAAGAGAAGCCATGAAACTAAGCCCTAAAAATCAGCAGGCGTACTGGAGCTTGGGGCAAACCCTGATGAATCAAGGGAAAAACGATGAAGCTATTGAGAATTTTAAAAAAGCTATTGATTTGGAGCCAAGGCTTCCCCAATCTCATTGGTATCTGTTTTTAGTCTGCAAGAGCCTGCAGAAAAACGACTTGGCATTGGAAGCATTCAAGAAAGCAGACGAGCTGAAGTATGGTTGGAAGAAAGATCCGGACAGCCTGAAACAGGTAATTGATCTTTATAGAAAGATAAACGATATTCAGTCTTCCATTGCCGTTACGGAAGAAGGGGTGAAGAGCTTCCCCGACGATTCAGATCTCTGGATCAATTTAGTAGAAGTATATTCTGCTACCGGCCAAAATGAAAAAGCCAAAGCGGCAGCAGAGCAGCTTTTAAAATTAAAACCCGAGCTTAAGACCCAGGTTGATGAATTCCTAAAGAATTTAGGGATTTAGATTAGTACAAGGCCTTGACTTTTTTACTCTAATTTGCTATCATTTCCTCAGTGAGTGTCCGCTTCGGCGGATCCTACTAAGTTGACACCAGGCCTCCCTCGAGCGAGGTCTGTTGTTTTTTAAACAGATTATTTTTGCAATAAAAAAGAGACGGATGAGTTAACTCCAAAACTAAGTTTTTAGTGAGTGCTACCATCCGTCTCAATTATATTTTAAACCTTATAATAAAATATTCAAGAATTATGCTAAAATTAAATAAGATGAATATCATTAAAGAACTGCCGGCCATTAAAAAAAACGTTTCCTTGGCGGAATACACCACTTTTAAAATTGGCGGAAAAGCCAAGTATTTTTTTATTGCCAAAACAAAAGAAGATTTAATTAAAGCCATTTTTGTCGCAAAAAAATTGAAATTGCAATTTTTTATTTTAGGAGGAGGAAGTAATTTATTGGTTTCAGACAAAGGTTACAATGGGCTGGTAATAAAAACACAAAATTCAAACTTAGAAATTAGAAAAAAGGGAACAATAATAAATTTTTTTTGCGGAGCGGGAGCACCGCTGGCAAAATTAGTTTTAGAGTCAATCAAAAACAGCGCCCAGGGACTGGAATGGGCGGCGGGCATACCGGGCACCGTAGGGGGAGCTATTTTCGGTAACGCAGGGGCTTTTAACGAATCAATGAGTGGTAATATTGAAGAAGTAGAGGTTTTGGATGTAAGAAAAACGGTCATTAAAAAATTCAAAAATAAAGATTGCAGATTTGAATACCGCAAAAGCTTTTTTAAGAAAAATAAAAACATTATTATACTCTCGGCAAAGTTAAAATTAAAAAACGGAAAAAGAAAAAAAATTAAAGAAATAATCAAGGAACACCTAGAAAAAAGAAAGAAATTCCAGCCCTTAAATTATCCTTCGGCCGGTTCAGTTTTCGTAAATCCCAAAACAGGATTAAAAACAGGAGAAATGATCGAGAAGTGCGGACTGAAAGGAAAAAGAATAGGAAAAGCAAAAGTGTCTGAAAAACATGCTAATTTTATTATGAACCTAGGAAAAGCCAAAGAAAAAGACGTTAAGAAACTGATAAACTTGATAAAGAAAAGGGTAAAAAATAAATTCGGGGTAATCTTAAAAGAGGAAATAATAAGCATTTAAAAATAATAGCGGACGGGGAAAATTATTGGTATAATTAAGAAAACCTTCTTCTTTTTAGAACTGGACCATCCAATTAATTTTCCAGTTAATTCAAAAGTAGAAGGTTTTTTGATATAATCTTAAAATCCATGCTTTTTAACTCCATAGACTTTCTTATTTTTTTCCCGATCGTAACGGTATTATATTTTGCGATTCCCCACAAATATCGCTGGATTTTTCTTTTGGCCGCAAGCTGTATTTTCTACATGGCCTTTATACCGGCTTACGTTCTTTTTTTATTCTTCTTGATTTTTATTGATTATTGGGCCGCGATATTTATTGAAAAATCGGAAGAAAAAAAACGAAAATTATTTTTAATAGCAAGTATTCTTTCAACCTGTTCTGCTCTTTTTATTTTTAAATACTTTAATTTTTTTAATGTTAATCTCGCGCTCGTCGCCAATTTTTTTCACTGGAACTATCCTGTTCATCTTTTAAAATTAGTTTTACCGATTGGCCTGTCTTTTCATACCTTTCAGAGCTTAAGCTATGTTATCGAGGTTTACAGAAAAAAACAGAAAACTGAAAAAAACATAGGAATCTATGCTTTGTACGTAATGTTTTATCCTCAACTGGTTTCCGGCCCCATTGAGCGGCCATACAACCTGATCCACCAATTTTACGAAAAGCACTACTTTGATTACAAAAGGGTTACCGACGGCTTGAAATTAATGGCCTGGGGAATGTTTAAAAAAGTGGTGATAGCCGACAGGCTGGCGATTTTCGTAAACCAAGTTTATAATACCCCTAATGATTATTCTGGAATCAGTCTCATCATGGCTACAATATTTTTCGCTTATCAGATATTTTGCGATTTTTCCGGCTACTCTGATATTGCCATCGGCTCGGCCCAGGTCATGGGCTTTAAGCTGATGAACAATTTCACCCGTCCGTATTTTTCAAAATCAGTTTCAGATTTCTGGAGGCGCTGGCACATTTCTCTTTCAACCTGGTTCAGGGACTATGTTTATATACCGCTTGGCGGAAGCAGGGTTTCCAATTTAAGGCATTATTTCAATTTATTTGTTTCTTTTTTAGTCAGCGGTCTTTGGCACGGAGCTAATTGGACTTTTTTGATCTGGGGCGCTTTAAACGGAATCTATATGATCTTGGAAGCAATGACCGTTAAAGTAAGAGAAAAAATAATCTGGCTTATAAAATTAAATAAAGCCCCGGTGCTTTATAAGATTATTCAGGTTTTTACCACGTTTTCTTTGATTTCTTTTTCTTGGATTTTCTTCCGAGCAAATAGCGTTAATGAAGCTTTTTATATTATCAGGAATTTATTTACGGGCGTTCCGTCTCTTTTTCTTGATTTGATAAGAAACCCCTTTGCCGCTATTTTGGAAAATCACAATCTTTTTGTGGTAGACCAATCATGGTACGAATTTATCATAGGCGTTTTAGGGATAATTCTTTTAGAAATAGTCCATTTGTTACAAAGAAAGGAAAGCGTCAGAGCTATGATTTCTAGGAGCCCCCTGTTATTAAGGTGGGCGCTTTACGTCGGGATCATTTTAATAATCTTGAATTTCGGGAAGGTAAGCAAACCCTTTATATATTTTCAGTTTTGATAATAGATATTTATGAAAAAGTTTTTTATTAAATTGGCGATATTGATTCTTCTGACTCTATTTTTTCAGCTTTTGTTTTTAATCGTTGATATTAACTCTTTCGACCAATTGAAAATTTTAGAAGAAGCTAAAAAAGGAAAAACAGACGTTATTTATTTCGGAGACAGCTCGGCCAGCAATTATGGTCGCAACGATTCTGACAAAAGGCCCTTGCCCCAGATGCTGGGGAAAATCTTGAATGATCGCACGATAGCAAGCATTGATAACCCGGCCTATGCCGCTGAAATATTTTTGGAATTTTCCAAGTACATAATAAAGGAAAAATACCATCCAGAATTCGTCGTAATCCCCATTAATATCCGCTCTTTTTCGCCCTCATGGGACAAAAATCCCGGATATCAATTTTATGACCAAAAGGCTATTTTAAAAAATAAACTGCTTTTCATGTTTTTGAAGTCAATAGAGGCTTTTGATAAAAATAACAGTCTTAACGAAATTAGCCAGAGCGAATTTGAGAACACAGATGTTTTTAACGGAGAAAAAGCAGTGGGAAAGGCAAAGGATTTTGAAGACCATTCATTCAGGCACTATTCAGAGGAAAATATGAGAAATTCAATTTTGTATTTTTACATGTTTTCGTTAAAGGAAGATCACCGCAAAATAAGTTCTTTTTCGCAAATCGCAGAGATACTACTTGCAAACAACATTAAACCAATTTTTTATATTACTCCCGTTGATTACGAAACAGGGGAGCGCTATTTTCCCGGACAATTTTTAGAAAGATTAAAACACAACACAGAAATGATAAAATCGGTTTTGGAGAAAAATAACATTAAAGTAATTGATCTGTCAACCAGCCTTAAATCGGATTTCTTTGCCTGGGAGAAATATCCCAACGAACACCTCAACGAAAAGGGCAGAAAGTATGTTGCAGAAAAGATAGCGGAAAGAATTAATGGCTACCAAGAGAAATCTGCGGCGGAGTGTAAAAAATATAGCGTTGATCGGTGTCCGGGCGGCTGTGTCGTGTGCCCTCCCTGCGAGGCATGCAGCTCCTTAGGATGTAATTCTCTTGAATTTTGCAAAAACATAGGGTTTGGCGAAGATTGGTATGAGACGATTAAACTTCGGCTCGAAATAACGAAATAATCATTTTTGTTTTAATTTGAGAAATTCTCATTTTTGTTGTAATATAATTTCTACAATGTCTATTTTCAATAAAATCTTTGGCGATGCCAACGAAAAATATGTAAAAAATATCAGGCCTCTGGTTGAAGAGATAAATCTTTTCGAAAAGGAAACAGAAAAGCTTACAGACGAACAGCTGAAAGAGGAAAGCCTGAAGCTTAAAGAAAGATTGAAGAATGGAGAAAAGCTTGACGATTTATTAACCAGAGCTTTTGCCCTAGTCCGCGAGGCGGGAAAAAGAACCTTGAATCAAAGGCATTTTGACGTCCAACTGATGGGTGGGATTTTTTTGCATCAAGGAAAGATTGCGGAGATGAGAACCGGAGAAGGAAAGACTCTGTCCGCCACTTTAGCCATATATTTAAACGCCCTGGAAGGAAAGGGCGTTCATTTGATTACTGTTAATGATTATCTGGCGAAAAGGGATGCGGTTTGGATGGGCCAGATCTATTATGCCCTGGGACTTTCGACTGGCTGCATTGTTCACGATATAGCATATATCTACGACCCTAAGTTCCAGGAAGAAAGAGATAAAACAAGAGATATAGTAGGAAGCTTTAAGGTCATTGAAAGCTTCTTAAGGCCTGTTTCAAGGAAAGAGGCATATTCGGCTGATATCACCTACGGCACCAACAATGAATTCGGCTTTGATTACTTAAAAGACAACATGGCCTATGACCTGTCCCAGCAGGTTCAAAGGGGATACAACTTCGCCATCATAGACGAGGTTGATTCCATTTTAATCGATGAAGCCAGAACTCCTTTGATTATTTCCGCTCCGGACACGGAAAGTTCAAAATGGTACCAGGAATTTTCCAAGATTATCCCCAAACTTGATTCCAAGACAGATTATGAAATAGATGAAAAGATGAGAACCTCAACCCTGACCGAGGAAGGAATAAACAAGATTGAGAAGATATTGGGAATGGGAAACATATACGAAGAAAGGGGAATAAAATATCTTCATCATCTGGAGCAGTCCCTTAAAGCCGAAGTTCTTTTCAAAAGAGACAAGCACTATGTGGTAAAAGAAGGAGAGGTTCTTATCGTTGACGAATTCACCGGCAGGCTGATGCCGGGCAGGAGATGGTCCGGAGGGCTCCACCAGGCGGTGGAGGCGAAAGAAGGGGTGATGGTCCAGCCTGAATCATTAACCCTGGCTTCTATTACTTTTCAGAATTATTTCAGAATGTATAAGAAGCTTGGCGGAATGACGGGAACAGCCCTTACCTCGGCTGAAGAGTTTGATAAGGTTTACGGCTTGGAAGTGGTATCAGTTCCCACTAATAAACCGACGGTCCGCCGGGACTTGCCCGACAAGGTTCTAAAAAACGAAAGCGGAAAATATGTAGCCTTGATAAAAGAAATAAAAGAAAGGCATGAAAAAGGGCAGCCGGTTTTAGTCGGCACAACTTCGATTGAAAAAAACGAGTATCTCGGGAAATTATTGGACAGGGAAGGGATGGCCCATCAGATCTTAAATGCCAAGCATCATGAAAGAGAAGGAGAAATAATCGCCCAGGCGGGAAAGAAAGGGCAGATAACCATTGCCACCAATATGGCCGGACGGGGAGTGGATATTATCCTGGGAGGCAATCCGCCCGACAAAGAAGAGGCGGAAATAGTCAAACAAGCAGGAGGGCTTCATATTATAGGAACGGAACGGCATGAAGCCAGAAGAATAGATAATCAGCTGCGGGGCCGTGCAGGGAGGCAGGGGGATCCCGGCTCTTCCCAATTTTTTGTTTCCTTGGAAGACGATCTGATGAGAATTTTCGGCGGAGACAGGATAAAATCTCTGATGGAAGCTTTAAAGCTTCCCGAGGACCAGCCTATTGAAGCAGGCCTGGTTTCAGGAGCCATTGAATCGGCCCAATCAAAGATAGAAGGAATGAACTTTGATTTGAGAAAACATGTCTTGGAATATGATGACGTGATGAACAAGCACAGAGAAGTGATTTACAGAAAAAGAAGGGAGATTTTGGAAAAATCTCAAATTTCAGACCGTAATGATCAGAACGGCTTAAGATATTATATTTTAGAAGTAATTAAAAAAGCCGGACTTAAAGAAGAGGATTACGATAAAAAAGAAAAAGAGGTCGGGGAAGAAAAAATGCGCCAGGTGGAAAAAATAGTTTCCTTAAGGGTTCTGGATGCTTTTTGGATGGAGCACTTGGAAAACATGGAACACTTAAGAGATTCGGTGAGACTAAGAGCTTACGGCCAAAGGGATCCTTTGGTTGAATACAAAACAGAGGGACATAAGATGTTTCAAAAGCTCTTGGGGACGATTGAATTAAGCATTGCGGAAATGATTTTAAAGGTCAGCGTGACAGATGAGCCTCCCCGAGCTTCAAATCAGCAGCAATCTGTTTTAAAATCAAAGAATAACGTGGGAAGAAACGATCCCTGTCCGTGCGGCAGCGGGAAAAAATATAAAAAGTGCCATGGGAAATAAATCCATAAAGATTGCAATAATCCTCGTGATTCTCGGAGTTCTGTGCTTGGCGCCTTGGCTGAACAATCAGAAATTATACAATCAAGTGTTTGAAAGTTACCGACCGCGACAGGACGGAACAATTGATAAGGATGGAAAATTAGTTTGTGGTTATAATGTTACATGGATGCCTTTTGGAAGATGGGTTGGGAGCTGTGAAGGAGGTTATTATGTGACATTTTGGGGTAAAATACTATAAATCCCCGCGGGCACCATAGAAACATAAAAAGTGCTATGGGGCCTAGGAATTGATAAAATAAAGATATGGATACGAACAGTAAATATCTTCACGAAGTAGCAATCACCGCCATTATTGTGAAAGATAGTAAGTATTTAATCACGAGACGCTCTCCGAACAAGAAACGGTTTCCCGGAATGTGGACTGTGCCGGGCGGAAAAATGGAAACTGACGACTATCTGAAATTACCGAAAGACACTGAATTCTATTGGTATAATGTTCTTGAGCGGACGTTGCGAAGAGAAACAAAAGAAGAGGTTGGTATTGATATTGATAATATCGAATATGTTACAAGCTTGGCAACAATTCATGCTGATAACAGTCCGTCATTAGTAATTTCTTGCGTAGCGGATTACGTTTCCGGTGAAATCAAGCTTCAGACAGAAGAGAATGATCAATTTGCCTGGGTTAATTTAGAAGAAGCAAAAAATTATCAACTTCTTGATGGAATTTATGATGAATTGGTAATGGTCGAAAATAAAAGAAAAGGCAAGAGGACCGAATGGCAAAGATTCAATTAATTCCTGCGGACTAAGAAATAAATTAAAAAGAACAACACGGAAAATAATTATTATTTTTTAATAAAAAATGAAACAACAATTCAATAATAAAATTCTCATTATCGGCTACGGCGCTGTTTCGCACTGCACCCTCCCTGTTTTATTGGACAAGATAGATGTTCCTTTTAAAAACGTCACCATTATTGATTTTGAAGACAAGGCAAAGATCTTAGAGAAATACACCGACCAGGGAATAAAATTTATTAGGGAAAAAATCACCAAGGAAAATCTGGACAGGGTTTTATCCAGCTATTTGGATGAAAACGGATTATTGATTGATCTTGCCTGGAATATCGGCTGCAACGACACTCTTAAATGGTGCCACGATCATAACGT
The DNA here is from genome assembly GCA_026396095.1 of Candidatus Nealsoniibacteriota bacterium. GTDB lineage: Bacteria > Patescibacteriota > Minisyncoccia > Minisyncoccales > RBG-13-42-11 > JAPLXK01. Next base: position 23,791 of record JAPLXK010000009.1, read on the forward strand.
ATTATATATCAACACTTCGGTCGAGGTTTGGGATCCTGAAAAAGGAATCACCGTCAAAAGCCCTTTTGAAAAATCTCTTTATTGCCGCCAGATGCAGATTAGAAAATTATCTTCCAAGTGGAAAGATGCGCCCACTGCTGTTTTAGACCACGGCGCCAATCCTGGACTGATTTCTCATTTTGTAAAAAAGGGACTGACAGACATCGCGGAGCGTTTGATTATAGAAAAGAAAATAACCGAAAAAGACAAAGAAAAGGTAAGTCAATACATAAAAGACAAAGACTTCGCCCGATTAGCCCAAAAATTAAAAATTAAGACAATCCATTGCAGCGAGCGGGATACCCAAATTACAAACCAGCCCAAAAGGGTTGATGAATTTGTGGGGACCTGGAGCATCGAAGGACTGAGAGAAGAGGGCATAGCTCCGGCTGAAATGGGCTGGGGCACGCACGAGAAAAAGCTTCATGAATTAGCTCACAAGCCGTCCTACGGGCCGAAGAATCAGGTTTTCCTTGCCCAGATGGGGATGAACACCTGGGTCAGGTCTTGGATACCGGATGAAGAAATAGTGGGCATGGTGATCCGCCACGGAGAGGCTTTCGGCATTTCCGACCGTTTGACTGTTTGGAAAAATAACAAGGCCATCTATAGGCCAACCGTGCATTACGCATATATGCCTTGCCACGAAACAATCTCTTCCCTCCATGAGCTGCGCGGTAGGAACTATGAAATTCAATCCAGCGTCAGGATAATGAAGGATGAGATTATCTGCGGGTCCGATACCTTGGGAGCTCTTTTAATGGGCCATGATTATAACTCCTGGTGGACGGGAAGCTCTTTAACCATTGAAGAAGCCAGGCGCTTGGTTCCCGGAGAAAATGCCACCACGCTTCAGGTTGCGGCGGGTGTTGTTTCAGCAATTCTTTGGATGATTGAGAATCCTAAAAAAGGCGTTAATCTTCCCGACGACTTGCCCCATGATTTTATTTTAAAAATTGCCAGGCCATACTTGGGAAATCTAATTTCCAAGCCGTCGGACTGGACGCCGCTCAAGAACCGCAAAGTGATATTTAAGGAAAATCCGGCCAGCAGGAACCATAAAGATCCCTGGCAGTTTGAGAGCTTCCTTTTTCTTCCTTAACATCACCCTCCGCGATGACAATGAATATAATATCAACAGGCTGCCTTTGTCCATAAAGAAAGGAGATAAGACTTAGAGGTCTTTATTTTTTTTAAAATTGTGTTAATATATTTAAAATGTCAAAGAATAAAACCTACTTAACCATTCTTGGAATTTTTATTTTAACCTTCTTTGCCGGGAACCTGGTTTATCCCCAGCTTTTAAAATTGAACTGGCTTAAAGAGATTCCTTTTAAATTAGGATTAGACTTACAGGGGGGGACCCATTTAGTTTACCAGGCTGATTTATCAAAAATTGAAGCAAGTAACAAATCAGAATCAATGGAAGGACTGAGGGATGTTATAGAAAAAAGAGTTAATTTTTTCGGCGTAAAAGAGCCGGTGATTCAGGTCCAGGGGGAAAGACTGATCGTGGAGCTGGCCGGAGTGATAAATCCGGCAGAAGCAATTGCTCAGATCGGCAAAACTCCCTTTTTGGAATTTAAAGAATACAAGTCTCAGGAAATAATCGATAAGATTGCAGCAAAGCAAAAAGAGATAGAAGGAAAGACTGAAGAAGAAATTAAAAAAATTGACAATTGGGAGATGGCTTACGAAGATCCTTTCCAATCAACCGATTTGACGGGAAAATATCTGGAAAAAGCGGAGGTGGGCTTTGACCAAACCACTTACCAGCCCCAGATCCTGCTCCAGTTCAACGAGGAAGGAGCCAAGATTTTTGAAGAAATTACCGGACGCAACATAGGAAAACCATTGGCAGTTTATCTTGATTATCAATTAACCCAGGCACCGATGGTTAATGACAAGATTTCCGGCGGAAAAGCAGAAATTACCGGAAACTTTACGGTTGAAGAGGCGAAGACGCGGGTAAGAGAGCTTAATTCCGGAGCCCTGCCGGTGCCTATTAATTTAATATCTCAGCAGTCAGTCGGTCCAACCTTAGGGGTTGTTTCTTTGGAAAGCTCATTAAAAGCCGGTTTGTGGGGATTTTTATCAGTAGTTTTATTCATGATTATCGTGTATCGTTTTTCCGGCCTTTTAGCCTCTTTGGCATTGGTAATTTACGCGATTTTAGTTTTAGCGTCTTTTAAGATAATTTCCGTTACCCTGACCCTGGCCGGCATCGGCGGATTAATTCTATCAATAGGAATGGCTGTTGATGCCAATGTTTTAATTTTTGCCCGCATGAAAGAAGAAAGGAAATCAGGGAAAAATTTTTCCCAATCGATAGAGGACGGATTCAATCGGGCCTGGCCCTCTATCAGGGACGGGAATTTCACCACCCTGATCGTGGCAGCGATTTTATTCGGTTTCGGAAGCAGCTTTGTCAAGGGATTTGCCCTGACCTTAAGCCTGGGTATTTTGATAAGTATGTTTTCGGCCATTGTTATAACCAAGAATTTTCTTAAACTTTTTGTTAATACAATACTGGAAAAAAATAATTGGATTTGGGGATAAATATGCAAATTGATTTTATTAAATACAGAAAAATATACTTCTTTTTTTCAGGCATTTTAATCGTCGGAAGCCTTGTTTCTCTTGTTGTTTTCGGATTGAGCCTGGGAAATGATTTTACCGGCGGAAGCCTTTTAGAAATAGAATATCAGAAAGACAGGCCGTCAAATCAGGAAATAAAAGATTCTTTAAGCGGATTTAATTTGGGAGATTTTAATGTTCAGCCGGCCGGAGAAAAAGGGCTGATATTAAAGATGAAAGATATTTCCGAGGAAACTCACCGGCAGATTATTGAAAAACTGGGAGAAGGAAAAGAGATCAAAGAGCTCCGCTTCGAATCCATAGGTCCAGTCGTGGGACAAGAGCTTAAAAATAAAACCAGAGATATTGTTATTTTTTCGCTGTTGGCGATGCTTATTTATATTGCCGTTGCTTTCAGTCAGCTTTCCTGGCCGGCCAAATCCTGGCAATACGCCCTGGCTTCCCTGTTCATTCTTTTTCATGATATCTTGATACCTCTGGGCATTTTTTCTTTGCTCGGAAAATATTACGGCGTTCAAATTACCATACCCATAATTGCCGCCCTTTTGACCATCATCGGTTATGCCATTAATAACGTGGTGGTTGTATACGACAGGCTGAGGGAAAATGTTTTAAGGTTCCGCAAAAGAGAAGAAACATTTGAAGACATTGCCAATAAATCTATCAATCAAACTCTTTCCAGGCAAATAAACACATCTTTAACCACCTTATTGCCCCTGCTGTTCATCTTCTTTATGGGAGGCGAGACGTTAAAATATTTCGCTTTGACCTTAATAATGGGAATCGTGGCGGGTTTGTATTCTTCAATTTTTCTAGCCTGCCCCATTTTGGTCAGCTGGCTGAAGGCGGAAAAAAAGATATAGAGTTGCCTAAAGAGGATTAATTGTTTGACAATATTTCATATAAATGCTTTAATATCATATTATGTCACAATTCAATTATTCAAAAATTTGTTCTGAGCTTTTAAAGAATTTGTCGGAAAGGCAGAAAACGGTTTTAAGCCGTCGTTTTTCTATTTCCCCCAAAGACAATAAGGGCGAGGGAGAGACCCTGGACTCAATAGGCAAAAGCTTTGGCGTAACCAGGGAAAGGGTTCGCCAGATTGAAAATGATGCTTTTTCAAAAATAAGGCCGGAGATTAAAAAATATCCGGAAGTTTTTCAATACTTTAAGCAGTATTTAAAAAACAAAGGGGGAACAAGCAGGGAGGATTTGCTCTTGGAACAATTGGCCGGAAAAGATGAAAAAAATCAAGTTTCTTTTTTGCTTAACCTTAATCAGGACTTTATAAGATTTTCCGAAACTCCTGATTTTTATCCCTTTTGGGCGATTGAAAAAGACGCTTTTTCCACGGTTAAAAAAACCATTAATTTCCTCCAAGCAGAATTAAAAAAGATCGGAAAGCCGGTCCAGTTGAAAGACCTGAAAGAAGCGAAAGAGCTCGGCCCGAACACTCTTTCTTCTTATCTGGAAATATCCAAGAAGATTCAGAACAATCCTGAGGGTTTGTGGGGGATGAAAGATTGGCCGGAAATAAATCCCAGGGGAATAAAGAACAAGGCATTCTTGGTTTTTAAAAAAGAACAGAAACCTCTTCACTTTACTGCCGTTGCCCAGCTTATCGGATTGGCGCTTCCTCAGACTGTCCATAATGAACTGATCAAAGATCAGAGGTTTGTTTTGGTCGGAAGAGGCCTTTATGCCCTGAAAGAATGGGGGTATGAAGAAGGAGCGGTAAAAGACGTCATCGCCAAGATTTTAAAAGAATCTAAAAAACCACTGAACAAGGAGGAGATTCTAGAAAAAACCCTGAAACAGAGATTTGTTAAAGCCAATACGGTTTTACTTAATTTGAGCAACAGAAAAAACTTTTTAAAAACAAACGAAGGATACTACACAGTTCAAGAATCTTAAAAAATTATTATGGAGAATAGTTTCTCTTTATTCTTAACAGCAGTTTTGCAAATATTGAAAAACTGGTGGTGGCTTCCATTGCCCTTTATCTTATGGAAGCCTTTTTTATTTCAATACAGGTTTTGGAAGGTCAATGAATGGCTGAAGAAGCGGGAGTCAGTATCTCTGGAGATAATGCTGCCCAAAGAGGTCTTGAAGCCGATAAGAGCCATGGAGTCGGTGATAGCGGGAATCGGCGCTGCTATTTACAAGCCGCCGGACTGGTGGGAAACCTGGGTGGACGGCGAGGTCCAGCTTAACATTCACTTGGAGCTTGTTTCCATAGACGGAAACCCCCATTTTTACATCAGAGTTCCAGCTTCTCTCAAACAGGCGACGGAATCAACCATATATGCACAGTTCCCTGAAGCGGAAATAAAAGTTGTTGAAGATTACGTGAAAATGGTTCCCCAAAACATTCCCAATAAGGATTGGGATCTTTTCGGCTCAGATTACAAATTATTGAGAGATGATGCTTATCCCATAAAAACCTATCCGGAATTTGAAACAGAACACGAAGCCAAAGAAGAAAAAAGAATAGACCCGATTGCCGCCCTGATGGAGGCTTTTGCCAAAATGCAGCCGGGGGAGCAGTTTTGGGTTCAGATTTCTTTCGAGCCGATGGGCGACGATCCGCCCAATTCCACAAACCTGAGCGATTTTGTGAATAAGGCTAAAAAACTGAGGGATAAGCTGGCCATGAGGCCGGAAAAGGCGGTGAAAACAAAACCGATAATCCAGGGAGTGGCAGAAATATTGATTCACGGACAAACGGAAGAGCTGGCGAAAGAGAAAGAAATGTTTCCGCCGGAAATGAGGCTTACTCCCGGAGAAAGGGATATCGTGGCCGCTATAGAGGCCAAAATATCCAAACCTCTCTTTAAAACCAATATCAGGTTTATTTATCTCGGCCCTAAAAAAGTCTGGGTCAAGGGAAACTTCAGGTACATCTTCACTTTCTTTAACCAATTCATGACCGTAAACCGCAACGGATTGATTCCTGTCGGCAAAACAATCACAAAGATCCACAAGTCATGGTTTTTGCCCTTGAACCTTATCCAGAAGAGAAGGCAGTATATGAGGTGCAGAAAATTATTCAAGAACTATGTAAGAAGGGTTTCTCCATATTTTCCCAAGCCAGGAGGCACTTTCATGCTCAACACTGAAGAGCTCGCCACTCTGTTCCATTTCCCGGGAAAAACGGTTGTTCCTACTCCGAGCGTTTCAAGGGTGGAAGCCAAGAAAGGAGGAACATCTTCTTTGGACTTGCCAACAGAAGAATAGCATTCTTTTAAATAATTATGTCAGAAAATATTAATTTTTTTGCTGAAACAACCTTCAGAAACCAGAGGAAGAAATTTGGAATAAAAACCGACGACAGGCGTCGGCATATGTATTTTATCGGCAAGACCGGCATGGGTAAAACCGCTGCCATGGAAAACATGGCCATTCAGGATATAAAAGACGGCAAGGGAATAGGGTTCGTTGATCCTCACGGAGAAGCGGCCGAAGGGCTTCTTGAGCATGTTCCTTCAAGCAGGATAAACGACGTGATTTATTTTAATCCTTCAGACGTTAATTTTCCCGTTGCTTTTAACATTATGGAAAATGTCGGCTTGGAGCACCGTCATTTGGTGGCTTCGGGCATGATGGGAGTTTTTAAAAAAATCTGGCCCGATGTCTGGTCGGCCAGAATGGAATATATTTTAAACAATTGTATTTTAGCGCTTTTGGAATATCCAGGATCAACGCTTCTGGGAGTGAACAGAATGCTTGCGGATCCTGATTACAGGAAAAAAATCGTGGACAAGGTAACCGATCCGGTTATCAAATCATTCTGGGTCCAGGAGTTTGCCAGATACAACCAAAGATACGAGATAGAGGCAACGGCTGCCATTCAGAACAAGATAGGCCAGTTTATTTCCAATCCTTTGATAAGAAATATCATCGGCCAGGTCAGTTCCAGCATTGACATGAGAAAGGTGATGGATGAAAAGAAGATTTTGATTTTAAACTTATCAAAAGGAAAAATCGGAGAGGATAATTCCAGGCTTTTGGGCGCTCTTTTAATCACCAAGCTGCAGCTGGCGGCCATGTCCAGGGTGGATATTCCTGAAGAGAAAAGGCAGGATTTTTTCCTTTATGTCGACGAGTTCCAGAATTTCGCCACGGAATCTTTTACCAATATTTTGTCTGAAGCCAGGAAATACCGCTTGGCCCTGATTTTAGGGCACCAATATATAAGCCAGATGGAAGAAGAGGTCAGGGATGCGGTTTTTGGCAATATGGGGACGCTCGTTTCTTTCAGGGTAGGAGCCGAGGACGCCGAATTTTTGGAAAAGGAATTCGCCCCCGAGTTTACTGCCAACGATTTGGTAAACCTGGCCAAATACAACATCTATTTGAAGCTGATGATTGACGGGATAACAAGCTCCGCTTTTTCTGCCCAAACCCTGGTACCCTTTGCCAAGCTGGCAAACTCAAATAAGGAAAAGATTATTAAAATTTCCCGTGAAAGATACAATGTTTCCAGGGAAATCATAGAAGAAAAAATCAGCAAATGGACGGGAGACTTAAAAACAACGGAAACCAAACATCAAATCAGCCAGGTGCTTTATGACGCCAAGTGTTCTGCCTGTGGCAAGCAAACCAAGGTAATCTTTCCTCCGGACGGTACAAGGCCGGTTTATTGCAAGTCTTGTTTAAAAGAAAAAAGAGAAGAGCATCTTGCCCCGGCAACAAAACCGAACATTTCTCTTCATGATGCGGTTCAAAAAGTGCCTATTTCTTTTTCTCCCAAAAAAAACTTTGAAGAAAATAAGCCCAAAAGAAAAGAGGTGAATTTAGAAGAATTAAAAAAGGTTTTGGAAGAATCATTAAAAGACGTAGAAAACAGTCAAAAAGAAGATGAAAACAATAAATGATTTTGACCTAAGAGAAAAAAAAGTTTTAGTCCGATGCGATTTTAATGTTCCTCTTGACGAGCAGGGAAATATTCTTGATGATTTTAAAATAAAAGAAACACTTCCCACAATTAAATATCTTATCCAAAACGAGGTTAAGGTTATTCTGATGAGCCACTTGGGTGATCCCGAGGGGGAGATGAGGGAAGACCTAAGAATGGAGCCGATAAGAAAAAAATTAGTCCAGCTTTTGGGCTCGGAAGTTTTGATGGCTCCCGACTGCGTCGGGAAAAAAGTTGAAAAAATGGTTGAAGAAATGAAGGAGGGAGAAGTTTTACTTTTGGAAAACCTTAGATTCAATAAAGGAGAAGAAGAAAACAGCGATAGTTTTTCCAAAGACCTGGCAAAGCTGGCAGATATATATATTAACGACGCTTTCGGCACCTGCCATCGTGAGCACGCCTCAATTTTAGGGGTGGCGAAACTGCTTCCGGCCGGAGCAGGACTATTATTGGAAAAAGAAATTACAACCCTGAAAAAAATGATGGAAAACCCGGCAAAGCCTTTGATTGCGATTATCGGCGGGGAAAAAGTGGAGACAAAGGCAAGATTCATAAATAAGATTTCCGAAATCGCTGATTTTATCCTTATCAGCGGCTTGATTAAAAAAGAAATAGAAGAAAAGAGTCCGATATTAAGCCATGCGGAAAAAATCATTAAGCCGGTTGACGAGTGCGAAAGAGGGAGAGACATAGGACCCAAAACAATAGAGATTTTTAAGGAGAAGATAAAAACAGCAAAAACAGTTTTTTGGAACGGTCCGTTCGGAAAAACGGAAGAAGAGGAGTTTTCCAGAGGAACACAAGAAATAGCCAATGCAATTATTGAAAGCAAGGCATTTTCAGTGGTCGGGGGAGGGGAAACAGTGGAATTTTTAAGCAAGCTTAATCTTCTTTCAAAATTCAACCACGTTTCCACGGGAGGAGGAGCGATGCTAAGCTTTCTGTCAGGAGAAGAATTGCCCGGTCTCGAGGCCTTGAAGTGGCATCCGAGTTTGTCTAAAAAACAGGTTTTTTCCGACCAGTAAATTCAATAAAGCTAATAATTATTAAAAGCCCCGCCTTGGGCGGGGAATTATTTATGAAGGATAACCTTTCAAACTTTCCCGGCGTCATTGGCGATAAAGACAGGGACATTAAGAATTTAAAAAAAGCAGCTCAAAGAATATTAAAAGCCATCAGCGATCAGGAAAGAATTATTATTTACGGGGATACGGATGTGGACGGGGTGACCTCGGTGATAATCTTAGAGGAAACAATCAAAAGCTTAGGCGGGAAAATTTCCGCCGTCTATTTTCCCGACCGTGATATCGACGGCTATGGAATAAACGAAACAGGGTTGAAGATTTTAAAAGAACACAGCCCCGCTTTGTTGATTTCCGTAGATTTCGGGGTGACTAATTACAAAGAAGTCAATTCGGCGAAAAAAATGGGCTTTAAGGTGATGATTATCGATCATCATGAAGTTTTAGGAAAACTTCCCAAAGCAGAGGTTATTGTCGACCCTAAGCAGAAAGGAGACAAATATCCTTTCAAGGGGTTGTCGGCAGCAGGAGTGGTTTTCAAGCTTTCAGAATGTCTTTTCAAAGATAAATTGGCCGGAGCTTTAAAAAATAATTTTTTAGAGCTAACAGCCCTCTCTACTATTGCCGATATGATGCCGCGGGAATCGGAAAACAAGTTTTTTATCGAGGAAGGATTGGCTTCTTTGAAAAATTCTTTCAGGCCGGGAGTCAAAGTTTTTTTCGAAAACGATTATTTTAAAGACGTTTCCGATTTTTCCCAAAAAGTTTTTAAAATTCTTTCTATTCTCAATGTCAGAGACGTTAAGAATGGCTTGCCGGCAAGCTTTCGTTTATTGACCGTATCTTCCGTCGAAGAGGCGGAAAAAATAGTCATAGAGCTTTTGGAGAAGCATAAAATTACAAGAGAGAAGATAGAAAAAACAGTCGAGGAAATAGAGGAAAATTCGTTAAAACAAAAAGAGCCTATTATTTTTGACGGAAAAGAAAGTTTTGAATCGGCTCTGTTAAGCCCGGCTGCTTCAATACTCTGCCAAAAATACAAAAAACCAACTTTTCTTTTCAGGAAAATGGAAAAGGAGAGCCAGGGCACGATAAGAACGCCAAAAAATGTCAACAGCCTCGATATGCTTAGAAAATGTTCAAAGCATCTTTTAAGCTTCGGCGGCCATGCCCAAGCTTCCGGGTTCAGGGTGAAAAACAAAAATATTAATAACTTAAAAAAGTGTTTAATTAAAAACTCAAAATGAAAAAAATAATAATTTACACGGACGGAGGTTCGCGTGGCAATCCCGGCCGGGCGGCAATAGGGGTTGTTTTTTGCAACGAAAAAGGTCAGGTTTGCAAAAAATATTCTGATTACTTAGGGGATAACCTGACCAACAACGAAGCAGAATACCAGGCGGTTGTTTTCGCTCTCCAAAAATTCAAGGCTCTTTTCGGAAAGAAGCTGGCCGAAAGCAGCGAGGTTGAAATGAGGATGGATTCAGAATTATTGGTTAAGCAGCTAAACGGGGAATACAAAGTTTTGGAGCCCAAAATACAAGAATTATTTTTAAAGGTTTGGAATTTAAAAATTGATTTTCAAAAAGTCAGGTTTAATTTTATTCCCAGGGAAAGGAATAAAGAAGCAGATGCCTTGGTCAACGAATGCCTTGATAGCCAGAGCAGGGTGCAGAAATTAATTTAAAAGAATTTAAAAACAAAAAAACCGCTTATCTGGCGGATTTTTTGTTGTCCCGGCAAGTCTGTAAGCCGAATTCTGTCCTTTGCTTTTGGCAAAGGGGCGACTATCTGTCTGGGCCCTTGATTACTCTCGGGCTCGAGCGAACTACTTTTGCGCCAAATAAGGATTTAGCCGTTTCATTTTAAAGATTGCTCTTTAAACTCACCCCCTAACGGGGTGCCCGAATCCTTTCGGACTCCGGCGTCTCTGTTCGCACCTCTAACCTTTCGGTCGACGGCTGTTAGCCGCTACTATTTTATCCTCTTTTTAAAGAGGAGGGTGTTCGGACTTTCCTCCCTCTTTTAATAAGATTAAAAGGGGGCAATCGCCCGACTTACCGGGACGACTATATTATAGCGGACGATTCAATTATGTCAAACTTGATAATATTTTTTTTCAGCCTAATTAATGGCTGGTTTATTTTTTGCCAAATTAGAAAAATAAGATAGAATACGCTTATAAAGAAAATGTTAAAGCGCTTTTTTAATTTTCAAACAAAGAGCATTACCTCAGCCGCTTTTTTAGTCGGTTTTTCTACCGTAGCTAGCGGATTTCTAGGCTTAATAAGAGACAGGCTTTTGGCCGGCAGGTTCGGCGCAGGCGCAGAACTTGACGTTTATTTTGCCGCCTTTCGCATTCCCGATTTCGTTTACGGTATTTTGATTATGGGCGGCATTGCCGCGGTTTTTTTGCCGGTTTTTTCCGAATATTTCAAGAAAAGCGAAAAAGAGGCTTGGGAAT
>JAPLXK010000043.1 GCA_026396095.1 Candidatus Nealsoniibacteriota bacterium
AAAAACTTGAAAGCAAGATCTCAAATAAAAAAGAGATATCTTTCATAAACGCTAATAACGAAGTTGCAGAGATGTTTCGTGCCGTAGCGGCGAACAGAGCTCTGCCCAAAAAAGAAAAACCAGAATTTAACCCAGAAAAGATTACCATATCGTCTTTATTAAAAGAAGTGGCGGCATAATTTGATGCAAAAAATTGTAAATAAATTGATAGAAAAATGAGCTTTCAGCATAAAGAACTCAGCCAGGGAAGATGGAAAAGCTTTTCCTTTTTTGAGCAGATGGCTAATATCGGCAGCGAAGTGGAGAGGGCGATCAACTGGAAGAACAAAAAAGATTTAGAATACAGCAGAATGGCTTTTGAGCGGGCCTTGGAACTGATAGATTTAACCATAGCGGATGAAAAAAATCGCAATCGGCTCAGGGAGATTACAAGAGTCAGGGAAGCCTTAGCCGACTATTTTGTTTGCGGAAACAATTATTCTTCTTCAGATAAAAGCTGGAAAGACTATTTTTACTCTTTTGCCCTTGCTTCCAAATTGAATATTTAGAGCTATTGATCATATCTAATTTTACCGTTTTCTTTTTAAGAAGGCGGTTTTTGTTCCTAGTTTTTATCATAAAAATATTGCATAATTAGTTATATACACATGAAATCTTTTTGGGTTAAATTTTTTATCAGCATAACCGCAATATTATTGCTTTTTGGTTTCGGTTACTTTAACAGAGACAGTTTCAGCCGTACTGTTCAAGATCTCTTAAACCGATTCCAGCCCTGCCAACGACCCATAATGTATTCTATCGCAAGCATTGATCCTCGTTTCGGCCTGACAAAGGAGGAATTGCTGGGCGACATCATGCAGGCCGAAAAAATATGGGAATCACAGATAAACAAACAATTATTCGAGTATTCTCCCACAGGGGACCTGAAAATAAATCTCATCTACGACTATAGGCAGAAAGCCACGGAAGAATTGCAAAAATTAGGAATAGTCATCCATGACGACAAAGCTACCTATGAGGCGCTGCAAGCCAGGTATGATTCGTTCGTTGCTTCCTATGATAAGAAAAAAGCATACATAGCGGATCTGATTGAAAGCTACGAGAAAACCAAAAGCCTTTATGAAAAAGATGTCAAATATTGGAACAGCCGGGGCGGAGCGCCCAAGAAGGAATATGACGCCCTGGAACAGAGAAGAATTGATTTGGACAATCAGATAGCGCTCATCAATCAATCGCAAGGCTCTTTGAATGAGTTGGCCGGCATCATAAATTCAATAGTGACGGTTCTTAATAAATTAATCACCGGACTTAATCTTCAGGTGAATACCTATAATACGATCGGCGCTTCAACGGGAAAAGAATTCAGCGAAGGGGAGTATATAAGCGATGCAAACGGTACGACAATAAATATTTTCCAGTTTAATGACAAGGACAGTCTCGTAAGAGTGCTTGCCCATGAGCTCGGCCATGCATTGGGGCTGGAGCATCTTGATAATCCAGAAGCCATTATGTATCGCCTGAATGAAGGCACCAACGAGAATCTGACCTTGGATGATATCGCGGTCCTGAAGAATTTATGCGGGATAGAATAAGTTTATTGCCAAACGAGCCGACAAAAATCGCCAATCAGGCGGTTTTTTTATCCGCACAATCTATGAGCTGGGGGTAAAATTATTTTTCGCTTTCATTAGCGCTTGTTTTATGGTATTTTCAATAGAACAAAATAAAGGTTTAAATTATATTCCGTTTGACCTTAGTATAAAACTTAATAATACTTCGCTTAAAGCTTCCAGTTAAGGGAGCAAATTCCGCCTTCTTATTAGGGCGGTTTTTTGGTATATTGAGACATATGGAAAATATAATTAAAAAAATAATAAACGTTGCCTTATCTTTACTTCTGGGAATAGGAATTTTTGCAGCATTTACAGTATTTCTATGTCCCTCACTAGAAGATTCGCTAAAAGTATTTTCATTATGTTTTATATGGTCTGCTCCATTGGTTTTCTTAATTAGAAAAATCCGCGA
>JAPLXK010000038.1 GCA_026396095.1 Candidatus Nealsoniibacteriota bacterium
GATGTTAAGTTTTGGCAGGTAAAATTGGTTGTGGATAAAGAGATGATTTATTCCGAGGAAGAATTGGAAGAAATGAAAGACAGAAAACCCGAAGAGCTTCCCGAAGAAGAGAAGAAGGTAAGGTTTAATCTTGAAAAGCACATAATGCTGGAAGACGCCAAAAAGATAAATTCAAAAATAAAAGCCGGGGAAGAATTGGAGATGACCCTTGAAACAAAGAAAGATTACGGGAGAATAGCCGCTCAGACGGCAAAGCAGGTAATACTCCAGAGGATAAGGGAGGCTGAGAAAGAAAGCGTTTATAACGAATATAAATCAAAAGAAGGAGAATTGCTTTCCGGAATAGTTCAGAGATTGGACGGCAGGAATGTTTTTTTGGATATCGGAAAAACTTTGGGAGTTTTGCCCAGAGAAGAACAGGTCCAGGGAGAGTTTTACAGGCCCGGCCAAAGATTGAAAGCTTTTGTTTTGAAAGTTGAAGAAAATCCGAAAGGCTCTATGATATTTTTATCCAGAGCTTATCCGAAAATAATCTCAAAGCTTTTTGAGCTGGAAGTTCCGGAAGTCGCTTCCGGTCAGGTTCAGATACAATCAATTGCCAGGGAAGCAGGGTCGCGTTCAAAGATAGCGGTTCTTTCCACCCAGGAAGGGATAGACCCAATAGGTTCAATGGTTGGCCAGAAGGGAACCAGGGTTATGGCTGTTATAAACGAACTGGGAGGGGAAAAAATAGATATTATAGAATATTCTCCTGATTCGGAAAAATACGTTGCCAATGCCTTATCCCCCGCTAAAGTTGTTGAGGTGAAAATTCTGCCGAAAAACAAAGCGATTGCAATTGTCCCGGAAGATCAACTGTCTTTGGCTATAGGCAAAGACGGACAAAACGTCAGATTAGCCGCAAAACTTACCGGTTGGAAGATAGATGTTAAGGGAGAAACTGCCAGGGGAGAGATTGAAGCTGAAGAAGAATTGAAGGAAGAAATAAAAGAACCCGCCTCAGCTGAAAACTTGGGCGAGGCAAAGAAGGAAAAGAAGCCTAGAAAAACAAAAACAAAAAAAGAGTCGCCAAAAGATAAAATTAAAAAAGAATAAAAAAGAAATTTTAATAAAATTTTAAAAAATATGCTTTTAGCAATTCCAATTATAGTTTCAATATTTTCTCTGGTATTCGCTTACTTCTTAATAGCCGAAATTAAAAAATCTCCTACGGGATCAGGCAAAATGCTGGAAGTGTCCTGGGCCATCAGGGAAGGGGCTATGGCCTTTTTGAAAAGGCAATATAAAACAGTGGCAATAGCTGCAGCAGTTTTATTTCTGATAATTCTTCTGACCTTGGGGATAAAATCAGCCTTTGGATTTTTAATCGGAGCTTTAGCTTCGGCTTTTTCGGGATTTGTCGGAATGAACATTTCAACTCAGGCTAATGTCAAGGTGGCTGAAATGGCAAAAAAAGGATTGGGCCAAGCTTTGAGCCTGGCCTTTAAGGGAGGTTCTGTCACGGGATTCTTGGTGGCTGGGCTTGGACTTCTTTCGGTCTCTGTTTTTTATTGGA
>JAPLXK010000036.1 GCA_026396095.1 Candidatus Nealsoniibacteriota bacterium
AAATAATAGAAAAAATAAAAAAGCTTGGAGTTGTTTTACTCTAAGCTTATAAACAGTTGTCCTGTTAGGACATCACATAACCTTGCAGCCAGTCTTTAAGCTGGGAAAATTCCACGCTGGAACCGTACAAAGCCGTGACCGACATTCTTTCTCTTTGCCTGCATTGGACCGGGACAGATCCGTATAGGGTAGTGCTTTTAACCAGGTTTCCGGTTTTAGCCTCTCTCAAGTCGGCTTTAACGTAACATTGATACCTTGTGACAGATGGACCGGTGTATGCGCAGGTTTGCAGAGAATTAGCTCCTTTGGTGATAACTGCGACAAGTTGCGTCTCGCCTATTAATTTAGGCTGCCATTCTTGGGGTATTTCGCTATTCCAGGAATCAATTTCTCCGGAAGAAGTTATAATAACTACGGGATGCAATCCTTTGCTCTTGGTGTAGGCAGAGGCGTCAATAACGCCTTTTCCGTTTGCAACTGAACTCATTGCTCTTGCAATCTCTTCATTTTTTGGGTCTTCAGTGCTTCCGACGCATCCGCTGAGGAATACGCCGATAAGCAGAATACCTACCAGGGCTATGCTCAATAGTCTCTTCATCTACAACCTTCCTTTTTAATGAACTGGGGTTGATTTGATATAATAATAGAAAAATCATTTTTTGTCAAAAAATAAGGCTATTTCGCAAATTTTTGTAGATTTAAGCAATTTGACGCTGACTATTAAGTTGTTTATACTATATCATTGGTTGGCTTTATTCTGCGGCTAATCAATATTAAAAATTTAATAATTGTTGCTGGAAGAGGTGAAAAGAAATGTCCAAAACTGTTGATCGGCGCATCATTAATGATCTTGTCGCAAAAGGAGTAGAATCATATAAAAAGAAAATCAAAAACGGCCCTTCGGCGGATCATAAACATACTGTTCCGGAAATGGCTCAAGCGTGCCTTGTCTGCAAAAGCATATCTCGACCGTACTGTACGCCAAAGTTTACGGAACCTGTTTCGCCCTGTGCGGCTAGAAACATGATCCTTAACATAGTTAAGGTGAGAATATCTTTTTAATGGAGGTGTATTACAAAAAAACAAAATGCTCAACAAGAGCATTTTTTTTAAATATCCTCAATTATTTAGAATTTATATGTGACATCCTTTCTTTCAACGATAATTTTCCATCCCGCCTTTTTTGCGTAAAGAAACAGTTTTTTATTTGGATTAAAACAAATCGGTTTTTCCACCATTTTCAAAAAAGCTATATCGCTTTCCGTGTCCCCCACTCCGACAGATCCTTTTAAGGTTAAATTTTCTTTTTTAATTGCCCGCTTTAATATCTTGGCCTTGTCGCTGATGAGTTCCCAAAAAAGAATTTCTCCGGTTAATCTCTTCTTGTCGTCAATTTCGTATACCAGACCGTAAACCTTGTCAAAGCCCAACTGTTTTCCGAATTCCCCCACAATCTCTTTGGGAGACTTGGAAATAGCCAAAAGATAATATCCTTTCTTTTTCAAATCTCTTGCCAGGTCCCGGGTATAGCGGTAAATCCTGTTTTTATGGAAAGCAACGACTTTTTTGGCTATTTTTAAAAATTCGCTGTGCTTTATCCCTTTTATATTTTTATGAAACGCGTCA
Organism: Candidatus Nealsoniibacteriota bacterium; assembly: GCA_026396095.1. Lineage (GTDB taxonomy): Bacteria > Patescibacteriota > Minisyncoccia > Minisyncoccales > RBG-13-42-11 > JAPLXK01. The sequence goes on from JAPLXK010000036.1 coordinate 1,627, forward strand.
ATAACTTCAATGATATATTTTTCATACGAGCCATTTCTGTCCAGCCAAGCTTTATGCGCCCGGGCATATGACTTTCCAACTTTTGAGGAAAAAACTCCTTCTTGGATAAAGGCATCTGTTAATTCCACCAGCAGGCTGGATCTAAAAATCGTTCCATCAATGTCAAAAATTGCTACTTTTTTCATGATCTTTTAAGTTATTCCTTAACTAATTTAGTAATTACTTTATTTTAACTTGGATGGCGAGGCGTATAAAATTATTTTATTCTGCCGGCCCAAGCGCTTCTTTTGTATAAATATTCTGCGAGTTCCAAAGCATGAATCCGTTATAGTCTTTTCCCAAAACGTCTTTCAGGGCCTTTATCTCCAGCTTTACCTTTTCCGCATCATAGGGGACGGTTAAGGTAAAATCCTGGAGCCAAGGCCTTAATTTTGCATTTTTATGATTAGCCTTATTAAAATCATTCAATCTTTTTAAAGCTCCTTTCATTGATCTTTCCACCACCCCGTAAGGGTGTTCAGACGGTATCGGATAGCCGGAAAAACCGAAAGCATAATGGGAGGGATAAACCATGGGGCAAACATAATCAAAATACCCATACCCGTCCTCAATCACCTGGCCTATCCCCAAATCATCCGAGCTTATGGTGGAAAGACCGAAAAGATCAACTGAAATTCTTGCACCGGAAAGTTCCTGTCGAAGATATTTGAAAAAATCTTTAATAATCAAATGTTTTTCAATCTTTTGGTCCCAAGAAGGAAAAACCATATCACTCAAATCTCCGTCTGAAGGAAAACGGACGTAATCGAAATTAAGCTCGTCGAAGCCGTAGCTTAAAGCATCTTTGGCAATTGAAGCATTATACTTCCAAACTTCTTTTGCGCTTGGATCAGCCCAGCTCAATCCCCAATTGTCGGTCCATAAGGCATAAGAAGAAGTTGATTGGTTTAAAAGTTTGGATCTGCTCAAAACCGCCAAATCGGGCCTGGCGTTTGCCAATACAGGATCCTGAAAAACGCTTATTCTGGCGATTACATAAATATTTTCGTCGTGAAGCTGTTTAACGAGAG
>JAPLXK010000051.1 GCA_026396095.1 Candidatus Nealsoniibacteriota bacterium
GGATCGTTAGAAGGGTTTACCCAGGAAGAAGCAGCCAAAATAATAGCAGATGTGATGGAAAAAGAGTTTAATAATTTTAAAAAATAAATAATTATGCTTACGGAACAAATTAGAAATTTATCTTCCGGAATCACTACAACAATTGGAAAAACAATAGGCAAAACTGGACTTTCTCCTAATTTTTTTACTTTTCTTGTTTTGGTTTTCGGTATTATTGCCGCCTTTTTCATTTATTTTGGTTCTCTTCAATGGGCGGTTTTATTTATTATGCTTTCAGGCTTGCTGGACGGAATTGATGGCGCGGTGGCAAAAGCAAATAACAAAGAAACTAAGTTTGGAGCTCTGTTTGATTCAGTAACCGATAAAATAACAGAGATTTCCTGGTATATTGCTTTAGGTTTCTTATATTATTTATTCTGGCCACCGGCAACAATGGCAATATCCTTTTTTATGCTTTCAAGTTATATTTCCAAGCACGCTAAAGCGGTGGGAGGAAAAAGCGGAGGAGGAATAATGGAAAGGAAGGAAAGGCTGATTTTGATCATTATCGGATTAGTGGTAATCAATTGGATGATTTACATTCTTTACTTGATCGCTTTTCTTTCTTTTATAACTTGCCTTCAGAGGTTTTTTAAAAATTATAAAATACTTAAAGAAATAAAATAATATAATTCCTCGTCCTCATATATGAAAAAATACATTTTATCTTCAATTGTTGTTTTAGCAGTTTTTGTCGCTTTTAATGCCGCTAATGCTCAAGAAGCTGTCTGGTGCCATAATTTTAACGAAAACTTAAAAATTACCCAGACGGGAAATGAAGTGAGCTCTTTGCAGACAGCGCTTTTCCAGGAAGGGCTGTATGAAGAAAAAATCACTGGAGAGTTTGATCAGTACACCTTTAACACCCTTATCAAGTTCCAAGAAAAATATAAAAAAGAGATTTTAACGCCCTACGGGCTGACCAAGGGAACGGGGTTTTTAGGCAAAAGCACCAGAGCCAAGATGAGCAAGATATACGGCTGCGCCCTAATATCGCAAGCCACCTCGACAGCAGCCTCAGTGCCCTTGTCCTGTACTAATTATTTCGACAGCATCTGCCCTTCCGGATGCACAGCCAATTCAGACGCTGACTGTTGCGCTAGCAACGGAAAATACTGGCTTAAAACATCCTGGAACTACGCCTGTTACGATACCAATTACGGCTCAGGATGCATTGCCGGCCAGATGTGCAGCGTGGTGCCCGACGGATGCTGTCCCAATTGGTGCTTTAGCGATTCTGATTACGACTGTTGCGTCCAGGCCGGAAAATGCTGGACAAATAACCAATGCGGAATATGTCCGAGCCCCGTTAAAACCGCAACCACGACCTTAAACTCGACCTCTTCAGTTTTGAATCCCAAAGTTTCGACCACCACAAGCGCCACTTCTTCGCTTTTTAAACTATCAACCTCAACAGTTGATTGCGTTGATTCCGATAAAGGGATAGAGCAATATATTTACGGAAAAGTTGTAGAAAAGAATTATGCCTCTTATTATGATGTCTGCGAAGGAAGCAGGCTCAAAGAATGGTATTGTTCCGATTCGGGAAAATCATATAAATATATAGATTGCCCTCTCGGCTGCATTGACGGGGTTTGTAAAAAAAGCACGGGCAACAGCACCGGCACAAATGTGGTCTGCAGCGATTCCGACAAAGGAAAGGATTACTACGTTGCCGGAAAAGTGGAGCACGGAGACGGATTTTTGGTCAATTAC
>JAPLXK010000004.1 GCA_026396095.1 Candidatus Nealsoniibacteriota bacterium
AGTTGCGGTTGGTGCGGTTAAATCTTCTGTTGGTTGAGATTGAGCTGGATTTGTATCAGAAGTTAGAGCCGCATCAGAACTTGGGACAGAAGTTTGCACAGAGCTGTCATCTGCTGGAATAGAAAAGATACTGTCATCCGCTGACGCTTTTGACGAAAAGCCACTAAATAATAAAATAGAAATCAAAACTAAAACTATTTTATTCAAGTGAAAAACCGTAAGGACATATGTTACCATAAGAAAGATGTATAAATTACTAAAATATTTCTGACAAAATCAAGCATTAAAATATTATACCAAAGAAAATCGTCAAGGGGTATAATCAAGAGTGGATAACAAGCGTGGATAAATAGACATAAAAAATTTCAGTATTTTACTCATATAAAACATCTATTTTTAATAATTGTATTTCCCTTTTAGCCCTAACAATATTCCTCATATTTATAAAAAAATATAGATACTTTTTGTAATTCTTAAAAACAGTTCCTTCTTAGCACGAATAATCGATTATTCGTGCAATCGCTTGTTAAAATACCAATATTGCGAATATTTATTAATGTTTATTAATGTTTTTATGCGTATTGGATGAATTTTTTCGCCGAAAACAGTAAATAATCAGCCTTATATTAAAAAACAGTTAAAAATTTGGAAAATGGGCAAAAAAAACAGAAGCTCTCACTTCTGTTTGTAAACACTGGGCTGCGGGGCTTGGATTCGAACCAAGATGGAATGCTCCAGAGGCATTAATCCTACCGTTAGATGACCCCGCAATATAACGATAATATACTAACCTAATTTTCTAAATTTTCAAATGCTTTCTTACGGCAAATAAGCTAGAGAGAACTCCTAGCCCTACCCCGGAAGCCAGTTGAATAAAAACAATAGTCCAAAAATTAACAAGAAAGAAGGTCAATAAATTAAATCCCGGGAATAAAAATTCCGTTTTCGGGCCGAATATCCAAGAAAGAAGGCTAAAAAGAACAAGGCAGATCAGGAAAGCGAAAAATCCGCAGATAGCTCCCTGAACCAGAAACGGCCCCCTGATAAACCAATTGGAAGCTCCCACCAGCCTTTGGATTTTTATCTCCTCCCTGGAGCTGTAAATTGCCAGGCGAATGGTGTTAAAGGCAATGGAGACGGCGATAATTATCAAAAGTAAAGAAAAAGCGATTCCAAGCATGTTCATACTGGAAACAAAAGTAAAAATTTTATCAATCACCGGCTTTCTTTTGTAATAATCAACCTTTTCCACCAAATTGGTAAGGGTTGAGCTATTGAAAAAATCGGCTATCGCCTGATACTGGCTTGCTTCAAAAGCCCTGATGTTCAAAGAAGCGGAAAAGGGATTAACTCCTACTTCGTCCAAAGACTGCATTAAAACCAAATCTTCTTTATGTTTATTGGTAAAGCTTACCAGCGCCTCTTCCTGGGAAATGTACTTCACTTCTTTTACTTCCGGAATTTTGGCGACATCGTCTTTTACTTTTAAAATATCTTCTTCTGACGCTTCCAGTTTGAAATAAACTGAAATATCAACTTTTTCCTCAATGCTGGAAATTAAAAATTGGCTCGCGTCTTTTAGAATAAAAAGTGAGGTCAGTGTGGAAATAGCCAAAACCAAAATGAAAATATTGGCAACGATCAGGCTTTTTTCCCGAGAAAAATTTTTCCAGCCTGATTTTAATATTCTTTTAATTAAAGTAATCATAATATAAACCTTCCTTTTTCTTCGTCTCTTATTAGTTTACCGTCTTGGAGGGTAATAACCCTTTTCTCCAAGGAATTAATTATGGTTTTATTGTGGGTGGCTAAAAATACAGTAGTCCCGCTTTTATTGATTTTCAATAAAAGCCGGATAATCTCTAAAGCATTGTAAGGGTCCAGATTTCCGGTCGGCTCATCGGCTAAGATCACTTCGGGTCTGTGAATTAGGGCCCGGGCAATCGCCACTCTTTGCTTTTCTCCCCCGGAAAGCTCTATTGGGAAATTATTGGCTTTGCCGGTTAATCCTACTATTTCCAAAACTTCCGCCACGTCTTTTTTAACTTCCTTGTCTGAGGCGCCTATCACTTCCATGGCATAAGCGATGTTTTCATAAGCTGTTTTAGAATGGATCAGCTTATAATCCTGAAAAACTGCTCCTATTTTTCGGCGCAAAAAAGGCAGTTCTTTTGTCTTTATCTTCTGAACTTCCTGGCTGTCAAAAAAAATCCGGCCATTGGACGGCCTTTCTTCGGCTAAGATAAGCTTGAAAAGAGTGGTTTTTCCAGAGCCTGATTTTCCCACAATGGAAACAAACTCTTTTTCCTTAACTTCAAAAGAAACATTATCCAGGGCCGCCGTTTTATGGGAATAAATTTTGCTGACGTATTGAAATTTAATCATTTTTATTCATTTTGACTTCTGCCTCAATGAATTCATCAAGGTTGCCGTCCAAAACTTCTTCAACCCTTGAGGTTTCAACTTCTGTTCTTATGTCCTTTACCATTTTATATGGATGAAGAACATAAGACCTGATCTGATTCCCCCAGCTGGCGGAAACCGTTTTTCCTTTGATTTGCTTAAGTTCTTTCTGCTTTTTCTCTTCTTCAATTTGATATAATTTCGCCAAAAGAATTTTCATCGCCTTGTCCTTGTTTGTGCCCTGAGATCTTTCGACCTGACAAGAAACTGTAATTCCGCTGGGAATATGAGTTATCCGTACGGCAGTTTCCCTCTTGTTGACGTTTTGGCCGCCAGGACCTGAAGCGCGAAAAGTACCTATTTCCAAATCTTCAGGATTTATTTTAATTTTCAGCTCTTCTTCTCCGGAAATTTCCGGCAAAACTTCGATCAGAACAAAAGAAGTGTGCCTTAGCTTGTTGGCTGAAAAAGGAGAAATTCTCACCAGTCTGTGCACTCCGTTTTCTTTTTTCAAAAAGCCGAAAGCGAAATTTCCCTTGATCTCCATTGTGGCTGTTTTTGTCCCTATCCTTCCTTCCGGACCGCCTCCTTCGCCGAACGACTGGTTTAAAACCTTGAACTGAAACCCCTTGCCGGCGCAATATCTTTCATACATCCTTAAAAGCATTGTCGCCCAGTCCTGGGCATCCTGCCCGCCTGCTCCGGCATAAACTGACAGAATCGTGTTTCCCTTATCGTATTTTCCGGAAAGAAAAACTTTTATCTCCGACTTTCTCAGCTTCTTTTCGAATTCTTCAACCAAATCTTCCAGCCCCTCATCTTTTTCATTTTCTTTTATAAGGCCGTTCAGCCCTTCCAGTTCATTTTTTATCTTATCAAATTCTTTGATTTCTTCTTCTGTCTCTGCCAGTTCCTGGGTGATTTCTACCGCTTTTTCCCTGTTCGTCCAGAGATCGGTTTTTTGCGTTTCTTTTTCTAGCTCCTTAACTCTCTTTTTTTTATTTTCTAGGTCAAAGACAGTGCTCAAGATTAATGAGCCGGTTATTCAAATCTTCTATTTTTTCGTTAAAATTTTTCATCTTGTATATATTTTATCATTATTTAAAAAAAAATAAAGCGACGAATAGTCGCCATTAGGTTTTGACTTTTTTTTCGGGCAGGATAAATATTTTCTCCACAATGCAGATTACGTCTCTGCCGCTTTGAAAACTCTCAATTGTTCTTATGTTTTCCATGAATGTCTCCGATTTCGGAGAAAAAGGGCAACGAGAATACTCAAAAGCCAAAATAACTTTCTCTTCTTTTTCTTCTTTTATTTCTCCGCCAACGCAGGATATTTTTTCAGTTACGGCAAGAATCTTGTTTATGCCTCTCCAGATTCCATGTTCCTCTCTTCTTTTTGCCTCATTATAGGCAGATCCGATTGATTTAAACTCTTCAACGGGAACAGGAATTAATACGGCAAAGTCTACGTTTTTCCCTTCAGCCACTTTTACTCCCCCTTAAGTCATTTACATATTTTAATGACCTGACTATATTCTAATTATGCTTTGTAAAAAGTCAAATAAAAGCGGCTCAATAAGCCGCGCTAAACAGTAATTTTTTTACCTGTTCTTTCGGAAGCTTCTATGTCCGCTCCGGGCCACAAAATTTCTTTTTCTATTTTAAAAATCTTTGTTTGCCCCTCGATGAAGCTTCTGCTTTTCTTGGCGGTCTCCACCGCTTCTCTCAAATCCCCTTCGCATTCGTCAAAATCGAAAGCCAAGATGAATTTTTTAATGTGCAAAATCTCCGGATAAAAAACCTCTCTGGATGTTTCAAAAATCTTCTTTTGTCCGGCAGGCATCTTCCAGCGGTTGATCTTTCCCGCATGCTCTATTGCTTCCTTTTCCGTTAAAAATTCCTTAAAGTCGTAAGCAAAGATATTCCTTTCGCTTCTTGGGTCGCTCTCCTCCATAATCATGCCTCGAAGTGTATTTTAAGCATAATTATTTAAAAGTCAAATAAAAAAAGAGAGGATTGACCTCTCTATTGGTTGAGAATGCCTGCTTTTATAAAGGCATTGACCATCTTGCATTGAGAAAAAATTTCCCTGATTATTTCTCTTGCTTTTTCAAAAGTGCAATTTTTCCCGAAGGAAAAGATAGTTTCTTCTTCGATTGCCGTTACGGATCTTTCTCCTCCTCTGATCTCTTTTTTCTCCCTTAAGATAAGTTCTATCGTTGTCTCCCACCTCTAGCCCATACTTTAGAGCTGTTTTTAATATATCAAAAATGAAGCATTTAACAAGAGCCGCCTCTCGGGATTGAACCGAGGACCTACGGTTTACGAAACCGTTGCTCTACCACTGAGCTAAGGCGGCGAGCGGGAAACGGGAATCGAACCCGCATGTCTTGCTTGGGAAGCAAGCGCACTGCCACTGTGCTATTCCCGCATTAAAAATTAATTTTTGCTAAAAATCTCTCCCACCAACTTTTCTGTTCTTCGGCCGGAACTTCCAATTTTTTCTCGGGCGGCACGACAACCACATTCTGCTCGCCCGGTCTCTGATACCCCTGCTCTCTCATTTTCTCCTCCTGATAAGCGGTCGACGTG
>JAPLXK010000022.1 GCA_026396095.1 Candidatus Nealsoniibacteriota bacterium
AAAGTAAATCCGACCATTTCTGGAGTGATGCTGCATTCCCTGGACCATGTTTTAATAACCTCTTTTCCTTCCGGTTTCAGGTGGCTGATCTTTTTTAATAATTTTTCGTCCACAAAGGGACCCTTTTTTAAACTTCGCGGCATGTTATTTCTTTTTTCTTCTTTGAATAATATATTTTTGCGTCCATTTTTTTCCTCTGGTTTTAACGCCCATCGCAATCTTCCCCCAGGGAGTTTTCGGATGCTTCAAACCTATGGAAGTCCTTCCTTCTCCTCCTCCGTGAGGATGGTCGCAGGGATTCATCGCCGAACCTCTGACGCTCGGCCTTCTTCCTTTGCGCCTTGCACTTCCCGCCTTTCCTATGCTAACAAATTTATGCTCCGGAAAGGATACCTGGCCGATTGAAGCGAAACATTCACAAGGAATTTTTCTCACTTCCGAAGAGGGAAAAACCAAATGGGTGAATCCTCCTTCCTGGGCCAAAATTTTAGCCGAAGAACCGGCGCTTCTTACCAGCTTTCCGCCCCTGTTAGGCTCAAGCTCTATATTATAAACCGCTGTCCCGACCGGAATATTTTTTAATTTCATCCTGTTTCCTATTTTTATTTCCGCTTTGTCGGTACAGATGACCTCATCTCCGACTTTAAGATTATGAGCCAAAATCTGGTATCTTTTGCTCTTGTCTTGGTATTCCAAAAGAGAGATAAAAGCCGTTCTGTAAGGATCGTATTCAATGGCTATTACTTTGGCCGGAAGATTCAGTTTCTCTTCTCCGAAATCAATAATTCTGTAAAGTTTTTTTACCCCGCCGCCCTGATGGCGAACGGTAATTCTTCCGTTTCTGCTTCTTCCTGCCCTTTTTTTCAACGCCAAAAGCATTCTTTTCTCCGGTTTTTTCTTTGTAAGCAATCTGTATGGTTTAAATTGATTTTTCTTTTTAAAAATGGACATTACCGTCTACGGTTATCTTGATAAAATCTCGATCTTCTGCCCTTCTTTTATCCTGACAATCGCTTTTTTATATCCTTTTGTAAATCCTTGCGTTTTTCCTAGCCTTCTTTTTTTCTTCGGGAGATTGACAATCCTTACCCCCACAACGTCTACCTTAAAAATGCTTTCTATCGCTTTCTTTGTTTCCACCTTATTCACTCTGGGCCAAACTTTAAAAACGTATTGATTATTTCCCAATAAATCAGTGGATTTCTCCGCAATATGGGGAGATTTAAGAACCTTAACCGAATCCCCGGTTATTTTTCTTTGCCTTTTCGGCTGGGTTGATTTTGCAACTGCCGGCTTTTCCTTCTCTTCTTTTTTAACAACAACCTCTTTTTTTTCAGGTTTTTCTCTTTTCTTTTCTTTCGGTTTGTTTATTTTCCCCTCTTTCTTTTTATTTTTTAAAAAATCCAATAAAGCCATGTTCTTGTGTTATATATTATAAAAAAGTTTCTTTAATCACCTTTATCGCCTCTTTGGGCATGACCAAATATTTGAAAGAAAGCAAATCAAGGGCGTTTAAATTCCTTGCTTCAACTGTGGCTGTTTTGGGAATATTTCTTGCCGCCCTGATAACGTCTTTTTCCAAGCCCGGAAGAATAACCAAAGAAGATCCTTTAATCTGCAAATTTTTAAAAACTTCCGCCATTAATTTGGTTTTTGGTTTTTCTAAAGTCAGCTTCTCTAAAACCAAAAGGAGGTTGTTCTTTACTTTCGCCGATAAAACCATCAGCAAGGCCTTTCTTTTCATTTTTTTGTTTATTTTCTTTTCAAAATTTCTTTCTTTGGTGGGACCTGATCGTAGGTCTTGACTAGCATGTTATTTCCAGTAATGTCCCCCTGCCACCCGGAACCGCTCCGTTAACGGCAATTAAATTATTTTCCTTGTCAATTTTCACGACTTTCAAATTTTTAATCGTTATTCTTTCGCTCCCCATTCTGCCAGGCATCCTTTTCCCTTTAATAACCCTCTGGGGGAAACGGCAACCTATTGATCCTATTGTTCTGTGTTCGTGTTTCGTTCCGTGGGTGGCGGACAGATGTCCTTTGAAACCATGTCTTTTCACCCCTCCGGCAAATCCTTTTCCCTTGGAGATTCCGGAAATTTTAACTTTGTCTCCTTCTTGAAAAATCGAAACGTTTATTTCATCTCCATTTTTAAGATTTTCTCCATTCTTAAATTCTTTCAAATATCTGAATTCTTTTCCCTTCTCGGTTTTTTTTATGTTCTTGCTTTTTTTCATGAAACCTATCTGAACCGCTGAGTATTTGTCTTTCTCTTCATTCTTCATCTGGGTAACAAAACAAGGGCCCGCTTCAATCAAAGTTACCGGAAAAACCTTTCCTTTTTCGTCGAAAATCTGGGACATTTCCTTTTTTTTACCTAAAATGAATTTCATTTCTTTTAATTGAAAACCGGGCATAGCCCGGGTTTTCAAATTGGCTATTTTATTCTTTTTTTCCTAAAAATTAAAAAAAATCTTCTTTTTAATCATATATTATTTTTTCCCTCTATGAGCTATATGCTATCACTTTTACGTCTTTATTTCAATATCAACTCCTGCCGGCAAATTCAAACTCATCAAAGAATCAATAACCTTAGGATTGGGATTTAAAATATCGATCAGTCTTTTGTGAATCCTTATTTCAAACTGCTCTCTGGCGTCTTTATGGACAAAGGAAGATCTGTTTACTGTGTATTTGTTCTTTTCCGTGGGCAAGGGAACGGGACCCAGAACTTCAGCCCCGTGACGCAAAGCAATATCAATAATCTGACGAGCGCTGCTGTCAATTACTTTATGATCGTAGGCCCGCAACTTAATGCGGACTTTCGGTTTTAATTCTGCTTCGGTCGCTGCCGTTTTTTTCTTGACCATCTTAAAAGAACATTTTGCAATTTAAAATTAGAAAATTTTAAATTTATTTGATAATCTTTATCACCATTCCCGCTCCGACCGTCTTTCCTCCTTCTCTGATGGCGAATTTCTGTTTTTCTTCCATGGCAATGGGAACCATTAATTTAATAACCACGCTGACCGTGTCTCCAGGCATAACCATTTCCGTGCCCTGAGGCAATATTACGTCTCCCGTGATATCAGTGGTCTTGAAATAAAACTGGGGCTTGTATCCGGTAAAGAAAGGGGTATGACGACCTCCTTCTTCCTTGCTTAAGACGTAAACTTCTCCTTCAAATTCAGTGTGGGGAGTAATTGAACCGGGCTTGGCTAAAACCTGGCCTCTTTCCACGTCTTCTTTCTTCAGTCCTCTTAATAATGTTCCTACGTTATCCCCCGCCCGTCCTTCGTCAAGCATTTTGTTAAACATTTCAACGCTGACTGCAACGGTTTTTATCGTCGGTTTTATCCCAACCAATTCCACTTCGTCGTTCGGGTGAAGTATTCCTCTTTCAATTCTTCCGGTGGCTACGGTTCCCCTTCCTCCGATTGAGAATACGTCTTCTATCGCCATTAATACCGGCTTGTCTATTTCTCTGACCGGCTCGGGAATAAATTCGTCAACCGCTTTGACCAGTTCTATGATCGGCTTTGCCGCTTCATCGTCAGCGGATTTTGCATCTAAAGCTTTTAAGGCAGAACCTCTGATAATCGGAGTCGTATCTCCGGGGAAGTTATATTTGGTCAATAATCCTCTTATTTCTGATTCCACCAGATCAATAATTTCCGGGTCATCAACGGCATCGCATTTATTTAAAAAAACAACTATTGAAGGAAGGCCTACCTGACGGGCTAAGATAATATGCTCTCTGGTCTGAGGCATGGGTCCGTCTGTAGCGGCAACAACCAAAATAGCTCCATCCATTTGAGCTGCGCCTGTAATCATATTCTTGATATAGTCAGCGTGTCCGGGACAATCAATCCAGGCATAGTGCCTTTTGTCCGATTCAAACTCAACGTGGGTGACATTAATGGTCACTCCTCTTGCTTTTTCTTCCGGAGCTGAATCGATCTGATCTACCGATTTTTCCGTCGCCTTAAATCCTCTTAATTTTTGGATCTTAAGAACAGCGGCGGTAAGAGTGGTTTTCCCGTGGTCAACGTGACCTATGGAACCTATGTTGAGATGAGGTTTTCCCCTCATGAATTTTTCTTTTTCTGCCATGTTGTTTTTTTATTGTTTATTATTTTATTAATATTTATTTTTTCGACGGCTGTATTACCCGTAGAAAAAACTCATCCCGTAAGAGATGTAGTTTATTCTATTAAATATTCAATGTTTTGTCAAATCCACAATACGATAATTATCTTCTTTTTCCTTCAGAAATTTCCTGGGCAATGTTTGCAGGAACTTCTTCGTAGCGGTCAAATTCCATTGTAAATAATCCTCTTCCTTCGGTCAAACTTCTTAAGGATGTTACATAGCCGAACATCTCTGACAAGGGAATTTTAGCGTCAATGACTTTTACCTTCAGCCTGTCTTTCGTTTCTTCAATCTTTCCTCTGCGACCGGAAAGATCCCCTATGATGTCTCCGAAGAATTCTTCCGGAACTATTACTTCCAATTTCATTATAGGTTCCAGTATTACCGGCTTTGCTTTTTTAGCCGCTGCCTGAAAAGCCATGGAACCGGCGATCTTAAATGCGATTTCCGAAGAATCAACCTCGTGGAAAGATCCGTCGTAAAGAGTGGCGGAAAGGTCCACCATGGTATAGCCTGCCACGACTCCTTTATCCGTCGCTTCTTTTATTCCTTTTCCTATTGCAGGAATAAACTCCTGGGGAATGGTTCCTCCTTTGATTTCATTGATAAATTCAAATCCTGCTCCTCTTTCCCTTGGTTCCACTCTCAAGCACACGTGGCCGTATTGCCCCCTTCCTCCGGATTGCCTGATGTATTTTCCTTCAGCCTCGGCTTTGGCGGTAATGGTTTCTCTGTAAGCAACCTGGGGCCTTCCGACATTGACGTCTACCTTGAATTCTCTTCTTAATCTGTCGGCAATAATATCCAAATGAAGCTCTCCCATTCCTCCTATAATTGTTTCCGAGGTTTCCGCATCTCCTTTGACCCTAAATGTCGGATCCTCATCCATCAGCCTTCTCAAAGAAGTGGCCATCTTTTCCTGGTCAGCTTTTGTCTTGGGTTCGATTCTGATGAAAATAACAGGTTCCGGGAAAGTGATCTTTTCCAGAATTATTGGATGGCTTTCTTCACAGAGAGTGTGGCCGGTAAAGGTGTTCTTCAGTCCGACCGTAGCGGCAATGTCTCCGGCATAAACCTCTTCCACTTCTTCTCTTTCCTGGGCATGCATTCTTAAAATTCTTCCGACTCTTTCTCTTTCTCCGTTTGTAGAGTTCAAGAGATAAGAACCTTTTTTAATAGTACCTGAATAAACCCGGAAATAGGTCAAGGTTCCCACATAAGGATCGCTGGCTACCTTAAATGCCAAGGCGGAAAAAGGCTCTGAATCAGAAGCTTTTCTTTCTATTGTTTCGCCGTTCTTGGGATCAATCCCCTTAACAGTAGGAAGATCGATCGGACTGGGAAGATAATTTACCACCCCGTCAAGCATCAGCTGAGTTCCTTTGTTTTTTAAAGCCGAACCGCAAAGAACAGGAATTAATTTGTAGTTGATAACCGATTTTCTTAAAACGCTCTTCAGTTCTTCTACTGACGGCTCTTCTCCTCCCAAATATTTTTCCAATAAAGCGTGGTCTTCTGCAGATATTTTTTCCACCAGCTTCTTTCTCCATTCTTTTGCTTTTTCCATTAAATCTGCCGGAATCTCCTCTTCTTTTACGGTTTCGCCGAAATCTCCTTCAAATCTTACTGCTTTCATTTTTAATAAATCAATGACTCCCTGGAAGTTTTCTTCCAGCCCGATGGGCAGCTGAAGAGCTACTGCGTCCTGAGAAAGCTTCTGCCAAATCGATTCCAGACTTTTTTCAAAAGAAGCGCCCATTCTGTCCAGCTTGTTTATGAAGCAAATTCTTGGAACATTGAATTTGTCCGCCTGTCTCCAGACTGTTTCAGACTGAGGCTCCACTCCGGCTACTCCGTCAAAAACAACAACCGCTCCGTCCAAAACCCGCAAAGACCTCTGGACCTCGACTGTAAAATCAATATGGCCCGGAGTATCGATAATATTGATGCGGTATTCGTTTTCTTTTTTCTTTTCCTGATCCAGTGGCGTCCAAAAACAAGTGGTGGCGGCTGAGGTGATGGTAATCCCCCTTTCTCTTTCCTGGACCATCCAATCCATGATTGCCGCTCCGTCGTGAACCTCCCCTATTTTATGAGAAATTCCCGTATAAAACAAAACCCGCTCGGATACGGTGGTCTTGCCGGCATCGATATGGGCGATAATTCCGATATCGCGGACTCTTTCTATAGGATATGTCCTGGGCATGTTTAAAAAAATTACGGAAAAGTAAGTTATTAATAATTAGATTATTTACCAGGCGAAATGAGCAAAGGCCCGATTGGCTTCAGCCATTCTGCGGGTATCTTCTTTTTTCTTTATTGCCGATCCCTCGTTCTTTGAGGCATTGATCAGCTCTTCAGAAAGCTTTTCGGCCATGGGCTTTCCTTTTTTTGCCTTGGCAGCTGTAATTATCCAGCGCACCGCCAGAGTTAAAGCCCTGTCTTCCCTTACTTCCCGCGGAACCTGATAAGTGGCCCCTCCTATTCTTTTAGACTTCACTTCTAGTAAAGGAGTGGCGTTTTTAATTGCCTGTTCAAAAACTTCCAAAGGTTCTTTTTTGGTTTTTTCTTTAATAATATCAAAGGCTCTATAAACGATTTTCCTGGCAATTGTTTTCTTGCCTTGCCTCATCACCTGATTAATAAATTTTGCAACCGAAAGGTTGTTGTAAACAAAATCAGGAACGATTATTCTTTTTACTTTTTTCTTTCTTCTGGACATGTTTTATTTAAAAAATTTAAAAGTTTATTGTTTTGGCCGCTTTGTTCCGTATTTTGATCTTTCCTGCTTCCTGTTTTCCACTCCGCCCGTATCCAAGACTCCTCTTACTATGTGATACCTTACGCCGGGCAAATCCTTCACCCTGCCTCCTCTGATCATGACAATCGAGTGCTCCTGAAGATTATGGCCTTCTCCTGGAATGTAAGCGGTCACTTCCATTCCGTTGGTCAAGCGTACCCTGGCGACTTTTCTCAAAGCGGAATTAGGTTTTTTCGGAGTTACAGTAAAAACCTTAAGGCAAACTCCCCTCTTAAAAGGAGAATTATAAAATTTCGGACGGTTTTTTAAAACGTTAAAGCCAAAGGTCAAAGCAGGCCTTTTGTTTTTTCTTTTTATGCTCTTTCTTTTCTTTTTAATTAATTGGTGAATTGTGGGACACATAAATAAAAATAATTAAGCGCAAAGCGCTTGCTATTTAAACTAACAAAGAAAAAAAAATTTGTCAATGAAATGAAGCTCCTGTAATGATTTTAAAAATTAAATCAACTATCTGTCTTAGTATGCCAAAAAATTCGGGAATGAAAAAAATTAAAATCATCAGAATAAACATTCCCCATCTGTTCAGAAAAATCTTCGCATTCTCCATTGAATAAGGCAAAAAAGAAAACAGGATATGGGAGCCGTCCAGGGGCGGAAGAGGTATCAAGTTGAATATAGCCAAAATCAGATTTATCTGTACAATGTAGACAAAAAAATTATAAAACAATTGCGAGTTTAAGTCTCCGGAAAAAGGCAAAAACCTTAAAAGCAAACCAAAGAATAAAGCAATAATCAGGTTGGCAATAGGCCCTGCCACAGCTGTTTTTGCCGGACCGTATTTTTGATCCTTAAAATTATATGGGTTGATGGGTACCGGTTTCGCCCAGCCGACTAGAAATGAACTTCCGCTTATGATTAAAAATAAAGGCAGAATAACTGAACCGATCGGATCCAGGTGCTTTATAGGATTTAAAGTAAGGCGGCCTGCATATTTTGCCGTCGGATCTCCCAGATAATATGCCATTGCTCCGTGAGATACCTCGTGGATAACAATGGAAAAAATTAAAATAATAATCAAAAACAAGTATTCCATATATAGTAAACTCTACCAGAATATTTTACAAAAGTAAAAAGTTCTGGTAGGATATTTTTATATGTCAAAACAATGCGCAATCTGCGGAAAAAAATCAATAATGGCCTGGAAACTCGTCAAGCTAAGAGGCAAATACAATCCGACCATTAAAAGAAGAAAATATCCCAATCTCCAATGGGCGAGGTTGCTTTCCGGCAAGCGGGTTCTGGCTTGCGCCAAATGCATCAAGGCGATTGGAAAAAATAAATAATTTTTAATTATTTTCTGAGCCGGGGCGTAGTATAATGGTCATTATGCAGGGCTGGGGGTCCTGTGAATCGGGTTCGATTCCCGACGCCCCGATTATTTTTAAGGATTATTTTCGGTATCATGATACCGATTTTTTCTTTTTAACCAAAAAACCCGCTTCTGACGGATTCTTTGAAAGCCCTGTTTATCTAGGAAAAAGTTATCAGAAAAAATTCCAGGTGGGAATCTAAGTCTTGACCCACGGGCCAAGAATCATATCAGATTCCCTGTAAGAACTTTTGTATTAAATTTAACTAGAAAGAACAGAGCCGAGTTAATTATACCTTTTTGCAAAAATGACTGTCAAATTGGCTAAAGGCTCAAAGCGCTAACCAATTGCTTTATCAAAGAAACAACCACTGGAGGAGGAAGCAAACTGTATGAAGGAACGTTTTCATCGTCTAGAACCACCCAAGGCCTTTCTTTAATCAAGGCTTTTTTATCTTTTTCATCCCACTCGTAATAATATTCCGGCGTAATCTCATAATCATCAAGATATTCCTTGGCCAATCTCTTGGGAACGGAATTTCTTAACAATATTTTTGGTATTCCGTAAAGAGAATTTGCCTGCTCTATAAGCTTTTCGTCTTTCTTCAGTCTTTCTCTTATCGGCTTAATCCCCAATTCATCGCCTTCTTTTCTCACCATGCGGACTTCTTCGCATTTTGGGTTGTCACAGAGAAGATAAAATTCTTTTTTCTTCTGGTCGTAGCCTATTCTTGAGGTTGGCAAAAGCTTCAGATTTCTTGAAGTCTTGCAGATCGGACAAACCACCCTGTATTTTATTCTTTCATCAATGACTCTTTCGGGAACGTTTATTAAAATAAAGAAGTCGGGGTCGTCTCGATATCCGACCAAATCACGATAAAAGAGAGAGAAATTAATCTGGTCCAAATCTCTGGGAAAACCGTCGATAAATATGGTTTTCTTTTCCCTTTTTCCTATTTCTCTTTTTGCCAGGGCTAGAATAAGCTCAGTGGGCAAAAGAATCTTAGTGCTTCTTTTATCCAAAAGAGAAAGAATGTCTTTAATGGAAAGCCATCCCCGATAGTTTTTCTCTAAAAACTCGATCAGCTCTTTTCTTTTCTTCTTGTCTTTTAATTCCTTGTCGATTTCCCTGATCATATCCCCTACTGAAAAATGTTCTATATATTCCGAGCCGATAATTTCGGCGAGCATCTTGGCATAAGTCCCTTTGCCTGAATTCTTCTTGCCCAACAAGTAAACGATGAAAGTATTTCCTTTTTTAAAATAATCTTTCAGTTTTTTAATCTCTTCTCCCGCCTTCAGCTGGAAATATTTTTCCCTTTCTTTCGGGTTGTTTAGATTAAATTTATTACCTGTATCTCTTAGTCTAGTTTTAAAAACTGGGAATCGCATATTATTTTAATGTCTTTATTGATGTCTGTTCTAAGGATAGATATACCATATTTTTCCAAGACAGCCAAAGTTTCTTCACTGGGATGGCCGTAGGAATTGTCTTTTCCCGCCTGAATCACGGCAATCTCCGGCAAAACTTTCCCGATAAAATCGTCGCCGCTCGAATACTTGCTTCCGTGATGGGCAATCTTCAAAACATCGGACTTAAGATTTGTTTCTTTTTCTAAAAGCTTCTTCTCGGCTGATTTAGAGATGTCTCCTGTGAATAAAAAAGATTTATCGCCAAAGATTAATTTCCCGACGACTGACGTTTCATTGCTGTCTTCCATTTCTTTTCCTTCTGAATTTTCAACGGGATAAAAAATATCAATTTTTGTTTCCTCCTTCCCTTTGTCGGGAAAAATTATTCTTTGTCCGGATCGGGCAATTATTATATTAGCTCCTTCTTCTCCCAATAGTCTTTGCCATTCTCTGAGTTCTGAACTGTCCCTTATTATTCCCGTCCACAAAACATTCTCAATCTTATATCTTTTAAGAACATCCAGAAGTCCGGAAATATGGTCTTTCTCAGGATGGGTTAATATCATCAGATCGATTGTTCTGTCCCAAAAAGGTATTTCTTGCGCCAATTTTTCCAGAACAATTGAATTTGGCCCTCCGTCAATTATGATCTGATAGCGGCTTGGCGTTTGGATAAAAATAGAGTCGCCTTGCCCGACATCAAAAAAATTAACCTCTAAAAAATGAGGTTGGCTTAAATCGTAGGCAATGGCACACGAAAAGACGCTGAATAAAAGCAATC
>JAPLXK010000037.1 GCA_026396095.1 Candidatus Nealsoniibacteriota bacterium
CAATATGGCTGATGATAGAAAAATTACGAATGTTTTCCATTAAATCTGTTAAATCTGCTGATAATTGACGACTTAATAATTTCCAGTTCCGAAGACTTCAAGGTCCGGAGGGTTTGCCAAAAAACCAAGCCACCGGCCATTAAAGATATTCCCGTCTGGAATAAAAGATTGAAAAAAGTATTAGTTTCTATGATTCCTGCTATCAAGCGAAGGCTTAAAAAGCTGGTTAGGGACATCAACAGGCTGGCTATAATTATTTTTTTCAAAGAAAAAAATATTTCTCTTATTTTTATATCGGTAAGTTTTTTCTTCAAATAAAACAAAAGCAGGGAAAACTGAAAAATGGCTGAAAAAGAAAGGGCCATGGGCAATCCTAAAACCGCTATATTGTTGATTTCCTGAAGCTTTAAAACGCTTACAATAATTTTATGGAAAGCGTTAGGAAAACTTAAAAGTAAAGTAAGAAGATAACAAAGCCCTATATTGAGAGCCATGGAAAATAAGCTGATAAATACCGGAGTTTTGGTGTCCTGTAAAGAATAAAAAACCCGCGCCAAAAAAGGAATAAAAGCTGAAGCAAAAATGCCGATACAAAATATCCCGAGCGAAGCGGCTGTCAGCCTGGTTTCCAGCCATCCGAACTCTCCGGTTCCAAGAATAAGCCTCACCATCTGAGCTCTGAAAATAAAAAACAAAAGAGAGGTTGGAATTATTAAAAAAATAATCTGGCGGAAAGTGGAAGAAAAAATTCCCAAAAATTTCTCTTTTGACCTTGAGGCCCAGGACTGAGACAGGGCGGGAAAAGCGGCTATAGCAAAAGATGTTCCAAACAGCCCGATGGGAAAATATTGGATGTTATTGGAAAAATTAAAAATAGCGATCGATCCAACGGTTAAGGTGGAAGCAATGGCCGTAACGGCAATCAAATTAATTTGGTAGGCGGCTGCTCCGATTGTTCTGGGAATCATCAGTTTGAAAGATTTAATCAGTCCCGGATATTTTAAATTAAAAACAAAAGAATATTTATATCCAGAACTTCTGGCAGCCGGTATCTGTAAAATCCAGTAAAGAGCTGCGCCAAGAATAACCCCGTAAGCCAGGCCATAAAGTCCGAAAATTGGAACAAAAAATATTATTCCGATGATAATCCCCAAATTATATAGAATAGGAGCAATCGAATAAATCAAAAAACGGTTGAAATATTGAAGAATGCCGGAAAAAATATTGGATAACCCGAAAAGAATCGGGCTTAAAAACATTATCCTCACCAAAGAAACTGTGACCTCTTTGTTTTCAAAAGAAAAACCGGGCGCAACCAGATTAATGATCCAGGGCGCAAAAATGGCCAAAATCGCGCAAAGAGCGAAAAGTAAAAACAAAAAACAATTCAAAAGATTATTGGTAAATTCCCAGGCTTCTTTTTCGCTTTTCTTAAAATGCTCGGAAAAAACTGGCAAAAAAACAGCGGCTATCCCGCCGGTAATCAAAATTCCGTAAACAAAGTCAGGAATACGAAAA
This sequence comes from Candidatus Nealsoniibacteriota bacterium, assembly GCA_026396095.1. Taxonomy (GTDB): domain Bacteria; phylum Patescibacteriota; class Minisyncoccia; order Minisyncoccales; family RBG-13-42-11; genus JAPLXK01. Next base: position 1,519 of record JAPLXK010000037.1, read on the forward strand.
GCGGCGAAATACACATCAAGAGCCTGTCCCGCCCCGAATTTTCCGGCCAAAAGCCTATCTCTTATCAAGCCCAAAACTCCGCTGGCTATGGTTGAAATTCCAACTAAAAAAGCGGCTGAAGTGATGCTTTTTGTTTGAAAATTAAAAAAGCGCTTTAACATTTTCTTTATAAGAGTATTCTATCTTATTTTTCTAATTTGGCAAAAATAAACCAGCCATTTATCGGGCTGGAAAAAATATTACTTGCGGGGAAGCTCGAACAACCATTGTTGTTCTGGGTTCCATAATTCTTCAGGTTTTCCTCCATGGGCGCAAAGCATTGTCTTATAATTATCGTATTTTACACTGAAAATCTCCAAGATGCCGTCAGGTAAAAGAATCGGCTCCATGCCGACAACAATCCATTCTCCTTCGTATCGTCCCTGGTACTGACGCGCCATCTGAGGTCCGACCTCTGCCGGACAAAGCCCGAGGCCGAGGTGCTTGACGCGCTCATATATCTCGCCTCGTGAAGCAGGCTTTTTGAAGCCGAGTTCAAAGGTTGCAATATTAACCAGATCCACTTCTCTTTCTTCATCGGCCACCGTAAAAGCTCTTGTGTCGAGAATCTTCCGTGCGTACTGATCGATTTTTATTCCGCAATCGGAAAAAACACGAGGGAAGTAATCGGCATCCTTGGAGCCCGTTCCGAGCTCAATGGTAATCCATTTTTCAAAAGTCTTTTTCATTTTTTTCATAAAACGTTTTCTCCTTTTTGCCAGAGGGCTACTTTATGGTAGTCATAGCCAAAAAACCTCATTTCTTTTAAGATCTTTTGGCTATGACCACTCGCAAGCAACTTTTATATTAAAAAGAACTATTTTAATACTATGACATAAAAAATAATATTATCAAGTTTGACATAATTTAATCGTCCGCTATAATATAGTCGTCCCGGTAAGTCGGGCGATTGCCCTCTTTTAATTTTATTAAAAGGGGGAGGAAAGTCCGAACACCCTCCTCTTTAAAAAGAGGATAAAATAGTAGCGGCTAACAGCCGTCAACCGAAAGGTTAGAGGTGCGAACAGAGACGCCGGAGTCCGAAAGGATTCAGGCACCCCGTTAAGGGGTGAGATTAAAGAGCAATCTTTAATGTGAAACGGCTAAATCCTTATTGGGCGCAAGAACAAACCCTTTGACAAACCCAGGGTAAATCAAGGTATATAACCCATTGGGTGCTTGGCCCGAGTTTGCCAAGGGTAAAAAGTAGTTCGCTCGAGCCCGAGAGTAATCAAGGGCCCAGACAGATAGTCGCCCCTTTGCCAAAAGCAAAGGACAGAATTCGGCTTACAGACTTGCCGGGACAACAAAAAATCCGCCAGATAAGCGGTTTTTTTGTTTTT
>JAPLXK010000018.1 GCA_026396095.1 Candidatus Nealsoniibacteriota bacterium
AATCATTGTCGGGTTTTAAGTCTTTGCTAACAGCGGTCAGTCGAAAAATAGAGCAAGCGGAAAAAATTGTTTTTTTCAATAATCCGGAGCGCCAGCTCCGTTTAGGGTACAGTATTGCCAGTTGCGACGGAAAGATAGTCAGAGAAACAAAAGATGTCAAAATCGGAAAAAACATATATATTAAAGTAACAGACGGCAAAATTATTTCAGAAGTTAAAAATATTAATAAAAATTAAAATTATGGCCAAAGAAAAATCAGACACAAAAAATTTAAACAGTAACCTTAAAAGGCTTTCCGAAATTACCGAATGGTTTGATAATCAGGAGGAGATCGACGTTGAGGAGGGGCTGAGCAAAGTTAAAGAAGCAGTCATCCTGATAAAAGCCAGTAAAGAAAGGCTTAAAGCCGTTGAAAACGAATTTGAGGAAATCAAAAAAGAGATGGATATTGAAGAAGAGAAATGATAAGGGGCTGTTATTAAGTTTAAGCAATAGTCAAAACAGACAAGAGAGGGAGTCGATGCCGATATTTTGTTTGACAAATTTTTTATATATAATATAGTATAAAATCACCAAGGAGTGATGAGTAATGGATCCACTAGTGTTTATTGGGGAAGTAAAGCTCGCAACAATTAGCGAGGATAGCGCAGTAAGGGTTATGATCGAAATTTCACTACCTCCCCCAAAAGAAGAGCAACGTGAACTTAATGAAGCAAGAAAAGTTTTGATCGAAACCTATGGTGGCATAGCAGGAATGGTGGCAAATTATCTTGGTGCAGTTCAATACGAGCTGATAGCAAATCCTTATAGAGGAGTAGAATCAGCCACAATTATTTACGAGCACATTAAAAAAGCCGTTGAAGAGGTAGCGATTTCTGTGCCGGAAATTGCCCGCAAGAATGGCGAACTAAAAGAAAAAGAATTTTTGAAAAGCTATCAATAAAATTATAAAGAAACATAATCAGCTCCCACGAATTTTAAAATCGTGGGTTTTTTATTTTGAGAACCAATAATTATCATTTTTCCTAAAGATAGTTAAGCGTTTTAAAGTAAGCTACAGAAATTTGTGTTATAATAAAAACATAATGAGAATAGCTCAAATCGCACCTCTTTGGATTCCCGTTCCACCGAGAACTTACGGTGGTATTGAGTTATTTCTTTCTCTTTTAACCGAGGAATTGGTTGATCGTGGCCACGATGTTTTTTTATTTGCCTCCGAGGACTCAAAGACCAAAGCAAACTTAATTGCCGGTACGGAAAAAGCGCTTTGGACAAGGAAAGACCTGCGCAGTCCTCACGCGGTTATCAACAGGTATTTGAAAATGGTATATGACAGGCTTCATTTGTTTGATATTGTTCATAATCACTCTGATTTCTTCATGTTTCCCCTGGTTTTAGGCAATGATAAGGTGCCGATACTGACAACCCTTCACCGGCCCATTGATCCGGAAGAGGCAAAGGTTTTAAGATCTTTTCCGTCAATAAACTATGTGGCACTCTCTTACGACCAAAAAAAGAATGCGGAAGAGCAAAACATTAAGATATTAGATGTTGTATATAACGGAATCAACCCCAAAGACTATAAATTCAATAATAATCCAGAAGATTATTTTCTTTATTTGGGAAGGTTGAACAAGGAGAAGGGAGTAGTGGCGGCAATAGAAATCGCCAAAGCGGCTGGCAAGAAATTGGTGGTGGCCGGAAATATCGCCGGGCCGGCTGAATGGAATTATTTCTTTCGCGAGGTCCAGCCTAAGCTTAATGTCGAAAAAATCAGCTTTGTTGGAGAGGTTGATTTTACGGAGAAAATTAAGCTTTTAAGAAACGCTAAGGCGCTTCTTTTTCCGATCAGCCGCCGGGAACCGTTTGGTCTGGTAATGATTGAAGCAATGGCTTGCGGAACGCCCGTGATCGCCTTTAATAAGGGCTCTATTTCAGAGGTTATAGAAGATAAAAAGACCGGTTTTATAGTAGAGAGGTTCCGCCCCAAAAATACGGGGGAATTGAAAGAATTGTCGCCATGCTTTGCGATGGTTTGACAGACAAGGGCCATGAGGTTACGCTTTTTGCCTCTCCTGGCTCTTCCGCTAAATGTAAAAAGCTCATTTCGGTTTATGAGAAGCCTTTACTTGAGGCCAATATTGCCTGGTCAAATCCAATCTGGAATCTGCGCAATCTTTCTCTGGCCACAGAAATGGCCAACAAGGGTGAATTTGACATTATCCATACCCATCTTGATGTTTGGAGTTTATTTTTTCACAATCTCACAAACACGCCAGTTTTACAGACCATGCATAACCCATTATATCGGGATAACGCCGATGCCTCTAAGGACGATCGTTTAGAACTTTTCACTCAGGAGGCGGGGAGAATCAATATGGTTTTTATCAGCCAATCAGCCAAAAATCAGGCAATGGTTAATTTTTCCGAAGATAGTTGTCAAATTATCTATAATGGAAGCGATCTTAGTCATTTTCAATTCAACCCCAAGGGCGGCGACCATTTTGTCTGGATTGCTCGGATGAATAAGCACAAGGGTGTGGAAAATGCTATTGCAGCGGCAGAAAAGTTAGACGCTAAATTACTTTTGGCGGGCAGGATCGATCTGACCCAACAGGAATATTTCGATAAAGTTATTAAACCCCACCTCAACGAAAAAATTCAATACGTCGGAGAGTTAACCGAGGATCAGCTTTCTGATTTTTACGGACCAGCTAAGGCACTTCTTTATCCAATTGAATGGGAAGAGCCATTTGGTTTGGTTGTAACTGAATCAATGGCTTGTGGCACTCCTGTGATTGCCTACCGCCGGGGTTCAATGCCCGAATTGGTTGAAGACGGAAAAACCGGATTTGTTGTTGACAGCAATTTAGATTTATTAGTTGAAGCAATGAAAAAAATTGACCGAATTGACCGAGTCTTAGTCCGCAAAAGAGTCGAGGAAAAATTCAGCAAAGAAACAATGGTTGAAAATTATGAAAAGGCTTATTATAAATTAATTTCTGAAGATAAAAATGCCTGAATTTTCAGGAAAAACTTCAGAGGACAATGAAGTGCAAGACCTTAAAGAAAAATTACAAAATGATATTGAGATTCTTCGCGACCAAGAGCACGGATATATAAGAGCTGGCTATCCTAGATTTATGCGGCTTTTCGGCAGAGATTCTTTAATTGTTTCAAATCAGCTGCTTGAAATAGACCCAAGTATTTGTCGTTCGACTTTGGAGATTTTATCAGAATTTCAGGGGAAAAAATTTGATGAAGTGAGCGAAGAAGAACCTGGAAAAATTTTGCACGAAACCGACCCAGGAAAACCTCACCACCCGCAATACGAATGGATTCCATTTCCTTATTATGGTTCAATTGATTCCACACCTTGGTTTTTGATAACTTTTGGAAAATATTTTCAGAAAACCTCCGACCAGGAATTTTTAAATCAATACCGCCAAAATATCCAAGCAGTTGCTGATTGGATCGAAACAAGAATAAATAGTGATCCGAGCGGTTTTCTGCGCTACCAGAGAAAACGAGAAAAGGGTCAATTATTTCACCAGGGCTGGAAAGATGGTTTTTTTGATCACTTAAAAATTCAGCCGCCAGTGGCCATTGTTGAGGCGCAGGGCTATTGCTATTTAGCGTTAAAGGAAGCTACGAATCTCTTAAATAATGAAAAATATAATCAGCAAGCCGCATAATTAAAAAAACGCTTTAATGAAAAATTCTTGATGGAAGGAAAAAAATATTTTACTTTGGCACTTGACGGAAAAAATAAGCAAAAAGAAACAATTACCTCAAACCCTGGCCATTTACTTTTTACTGGGATTTTAGAGAAAGACAAAGCAGATTTAGTGGTTAAAAGACTTTTTGAGCCAGATATGTGGACGCCTTATGGCATTAGAACGCAATCGACCGAAGAGCTAGACTTTGATTATCAGAGCAAAGTTCTAGGTTCAATTTGGCCGCACGATAACTGGATTATTGCTCAGGGATTAAAAAAACTCGGTTATAATAACGAGTATCAAAAAATAAAAGAGGCAATTTTAAAAGCCCACAAAGAGTTTGGTTATATCCCAGAACTTTATGCGGTTACTCCTGAGTATAAATTGGAAGAAATAGAAAGGGCCTGCAATCCCCAAGCTTGGGCTTCGGGAGCTGTCCTGGAATTTTTAAAAAATAACTAATAAAATAATGAAAAAATTACGAATTGCGACAATGGTTACCGGACATTTCACCACGCCTCCGCCCGAAGGGATAATTTATGCGCCCATGGATATTGCGGTTGAGGTAAGCGAAGGCCTGGCGAAAAAAGGCCATTTGGTTGATTTTTACGGGCCAGAAGGAACTAAGGTCAACGTTAATAAAGTTGTCACTTCAGGCCTCCAGCCATTAAAAGAGCCCTCAGGCGAAGCGATTACCAAGGGCCTGAATGTCGGTAACGCAGAAATTAATAAAATTTTTAACCTTTGGGATCAATATCTTATTGCCCAGATGTATAAAGCCGCAGAAAACGGAGAATATGACTTATTGCACATCCATCCCGCTGACAGAGCGCTTCCTTTGGCCTTGTCCCATCCAAAAATTCCAACAGTCTATACCTTGCACGATCCGATTTATCCCTGGAGAGAGGAGATTTTTAAACTTTTTTCAACCCCTAATCAATATTACGTTTCCATCAGCGATGCGCAAAGAAAGCCTGCGCCCGGCTTGAATTATTTAGCAACGATTTACAATGGCATTAATTTAAATCTTTTCCCTTTTTCGGATAAACCCGAAGATTTTTTCCTTTTTGTCGGACGGATTGCCCCGGAAAAAGGCGTAGCAGAAGCGGTTGAAGCAGCCAGAATTGCGGATGTAAATTTGGTTATCGTCGGTCCGCCCGTCACGGGGTCTTATTGGGAAGATAGAATAAAGCCGTATTTGGGCGACAAAATTAAATATATAGGACATGTTCCTTACCGCGAGCTTTGCAATTATTACCAGAAAGCCAGGGCGATTTTAGTTCCCATTCAATGGGAAGAGCCGTTCGGCCTGGTGATGATCGAATCAATGGCTTGCGGCACCCCCGTAATCGCCTTTAGGCGCGGTTCCGTGCCGGAAGTTATAGAAGACAAAAAGACCGGTTTTATTGTTGAAAATGTCAATGAGATGGCGGAAGCCATTAAAAAAATAGGCAGCATTAAAAGAAAAAATTGCCGCGAGCACGTTGAGAAAAATTTCGGAATGGAGAAAATGATAGATAAATACGAAAAGGAGTTTTTAAAAATAATTAAGCAGGGGAGCTAAAGATATACAATGTCCAGAGAACAAGACAGGAAAATAAAAACTTTTTCGAATATTAATTTGTTGTTTTTTTTATTTTAGCCCTAACTCTGATTTTTTATTGGCTTAAAATTTTTCCCCCTAAAGAAGAAATAATTTTAATTGCTGTTTCCGTAGGTGCAACCTTAACGGTTTTTTACAGCGCACTCCGTTCTTTAAAAAATAAAAGAATTTCCATTGATTTATTGGCCAGCATTGCTTTGTTTGTTTCCTTAATTGAGAGAGAATGGGTATCGGCCATTTTTATAAACCTGATGATTGCTTCGGCCAGGGTTTTCATAGATTACGTTAAAATTAAATCCCATTCGGCCATTAACAGCTTGATGGAGCTGAAACCCGAGAAAGTAAAAATACTGGAAGAAGGCAGGGCGATAGAAGTTCCAATAGAGAAGGTGAAAAAAGGAGACAGAGTCATTGTTAATTTGGGAGAAAGGGTCCCCGTGGACGGTCTTATCGAAGAAGGAGAAGCGATGATTGACCAGTCTTCGCTAACGGGAGAATCTGCTCCGGTTTTTAAGAAAAAAGGGGATATGGTTCTTAGCTTTACCACAATTTCCTCCGGAAATTTAATTATTCGGACGGAAAAGGTCGGCCAAGAGACAACTTTCGAGAAAATAATCGGCTTAGTCGAACAATCCCAAAAAAACAAAGCGCCAATTTATGCCTCCATAGACAGATTTGCCAACTGGTATATTGTTCTTACGGTCTTGGGCTCTTCCATTGTCTATTTTTTTTCAAGAGACGTACATTTAGTTTTGGGGCTTCTTTTGGTAAGCTGCGCTGACGATATTGCCATAGCTACGCCACTGGCCCTAATGTCAGCCATTACACACAGCGCCAAACACGGGGCAATCATTAAGGGCGGAGATTATCTTGAAGCGATGGCTAAGGTAGAAATGATAATTTTTGATAAAACAGGCACTCTGACCAAGGGCAAATTAACGATTGAAGAGATTTTTTCTTTTAATAACAGAAAAAAAGAAGAAGTTTTGTCTTTGGCGGCCATTGCTTCTTCCGGCTCAAATCATCCCATTTCTCAGACAGTTTTTCGTTACGCTAAAGAAAAAAACATTTTTATCAGCGAACCGGAAAAACTTGAAGAATGCGGCGGAAAGGGAATCATCGCCCTTAGTAAAGGAAAAAAAATTATTATCGGAAAATTATTATTTTTTCAAGAAAATAACATCAGGATGAGCGAGGAACAGGCTTCGGAAATAAAAAAAGAGATATCAAAAGGGCTTAACGTCACCCTGGTGGGATGCAACGGAGATTTAATTGGTTTTTTAACCTTAACCGACGAAATAAAGCCAAAAGTTAAAGAAACAATAAAAGAGTTTAAAAGATTGGGAGTTAAAAAAATTATTATGCTTACCGGCGATAACGAAAAAATCGCTCAAAAAGTATCCAGCGAGATTGGAATTGACGAATTCCACGCCAATCTTTTGCCGGCGGATAAATTAGAATATCTTAGAAAGTGTTTAAGTAAAAAGGATAAAACATCTTCATCAAAAGTTGCTATGGTCGGGGACGGAGTTAATGATGCTCCGGTTTTAGCCATGGCTGATGTCGGAATTGCCATGGGCGCTATCGGTTCAGACTCGGCCATAGAAGCGGCAGATATCGCTCTAATGAAAGATGATTTGTCTCAGATTCCTGATTTAATAAAAATAGGCCGTGCCACGATGAAAGTCATCAGCCAAAACTTATTAATGTGGGGACTTTTAAATATTTTTGGTCTTGCTTTGGTCTTTTCCCACATACTTAATCCTTCCGGAGCCGCCACATATAACTTTATTACCGATTTTATTCCGATTATTAACTCTTTAAGATTATTCAGATAAATGTTATAGTTGTTTTTGTCATGGAGAATTTTTCAGATAAACAATTAATAGCAGCTTATCTTAGGGGCGAAGAAAAGTCGTTCGAAGTTTTGATTGGGCGCTATTTAAAGCCAATTTATAGATTTACACACAGATACGTAGGTAACATTCAGGATGCAGAAGACATTACCCAGGACGCTTTTCTAAAAGTATGGCGCAATCTTAAAAAATTTGACCTTGAAAAAAGTTTTAAGACCTGGATTTTCAGCATTGCCAAGAATACATGCATCGATTTTTTTAGAAAGAAAAAAACAATACCGTTTTCCATGTTTGAAAAAGAAAACGGTGAAAATGCGCTTCTGGAAACATTGGCCGATTCTTCTCCGCTTCCCGACGAATTATTAGAGAGAAAGGGGATAGGGGAGACGCTCTCAAAAGCAATGGAAGTCTTATCTCCAAAATATCGCTCAGTTCTTTTTCTCCGCTATAACGATCACTTTAACTTTCGCGAGATATCAGAAACTTTTAACGAACCGATTGATACAATTAAGAGTAGGCACCGTCGCGCTTTAATCTTATTGAAAAAACTTCTTGTTTAGTTGAGAAATAAAAAATCAAGACAACAAAGGGATGCACCAAAATGCATCCCTTTTTCGTATTAATATATATAGAAACAAAATGCGCAAAGATTATGAAAAATTATTTAGCAATCTTAGTCCTTTGGAGCCTCCAAAAGGTCTTTTTGACAGGATTATCGTCGCAATAAGGAAAGAGCAAGAATTGAGAAAAACAAGACGATTACTATTTGGATTTTTATCAGTTTTAATTATTTCATCGGTTATGATGCCCTTTTCCTGGAAATTGCTTTTGGAGCAAGCGCAGAGCTCCGGCATTCTTTACTTTATTTCCGCTGCCTTCGGAAATTTCGGAGTTTTCCTTTCCTTATGGCAGAATTTTAGCTTAGCCATCGTTGAATCGTTGCCCATTGCGGCAATAGTGATTTTTACGATAAACATAGCCCTTATTCTTTTTACTATCCGCTTGTTTCTTCATAGAAAAAAATTATTATTTTCATTTTTAACCAGTAGCTATTAAAAATATGAACGAAGAACAAAAAAAAGATTTAAAGACGAACCAAACCGACTCCAAAGGGGAAAAATTTTTACGCTCAGATTATCTTAAATGGGCCATCATGGGACTGATTATCACGGTTATTATTTTTTTGATTTTCGGTGCAGGGATTTGGGTCGGGGAAAAAAGGGCAGGATTTTCTTTTCGCTGGGCTGAGCAGTATCACAGGAATTTTGCCGGCCCTCAGGAAGGATTTTTAGGAGATTGGAAGGGCTTTCCCCAAGGAGAATTTATTGAAGCTTATGGCGCATTCGGACAGATAATAAAAATCAACGCTTCAACAAGCCCGGACCAGACACTTGTTGTAAAAGGAAAAGACGACGTAGAAAAGATCGTTTTAATTAAAGAAGATACAATAATTAAAAATTTGCGGGAAACAGTAAAAATGAACAACCTTAAAGTCGACGATTATATCATTGTTATTGGTGAGCCGAACGAGGCAGGGCAGACAGAAGCAAAATTTATCAGAATTGTTCCGCCACCGCCCAAAGAAACCTCTTTAAACATGCCTCCACTTCGCGTGCCGAGGCCTAATCTATAATATTTATTATGAAAAAAATTTTAAAAATCGTTTCAGAGCATAAAATTATTGCCGGCATAATCATTATTTTAATATTATTTGGCGGCTATTACGGATACAAAGCGATCAAAAGTAAAAGCGCGGAAACTAGTTATGTTACCAGTGCGGCGGAAAAAGGAACGCTTGTCGTCTCCGTCTCAGGCAGTGGTCAGATTTCCGCCTCCAATCAGGTAGATATTAAATCGAAAGTTTCTGGGGATGTTATCTATGTGGGAATAAAAAGTGGGCAAGAAGTAGGAGCAGGCGCTCTTTTGGTACAGCTTGACGCAAGCGATGCGCAGAAAACAGTGCGCGACGCCGAAGCTAGTCTTGAAAATGCGAAGCTGAGCTTGGAAAAATTAATAGGACCAGAAGGTCTAGCGGTTCCCAAAAACAAAGAAAGCGCCCAGGATGACCTGAAAAAGGGTTACGATGACGAGTTTAATACAATAGCTAACGCTTTTGTCGACCTTCCGGCAGTCATAACTGGCCTTCAGGGTATCGTGCTCGGCTACGACCTTAACCCTAACCAATGGAATATTGATTACTACGCAGGCGCTGTTGTAAAATACGACGAAAATGTTTCGCAATACAGGGATGATGCATATACAAAATATCAAACCGCACGAAAATTATATAATGAAAATTTCCAAAAATATAAATTTACCGACAGATATTCTGACGTCGAAGTTATCAACGACCTGGCAAGTCAAACCTACGAAACCACGAGAGCGATATCAGATGCCGTTAAAAGCGCTAGTAATTTGATTCAGCTTTACAAAGACAAACTCAGCGAGCGCAATTTAACCCCGAAAATCCTTGCCGATACCCAGCTCACAAGCCTTAATGCCTATATGAGTAAAACCAATACCCATCTTACAAATTTATTAAGCGCCCAGAACAGCATAAAAAATTACAAGGATGAAATTTTAAACGCAGACTTGGATATAGAATCTCAAAATCTTGCCATTAAGCAAAAAGAGGATGCACTCTTAGATGCCAAAGAGAAACTGGTAAGTTATTTCATCTATGCCCCTTTTGCCGGAACCATAACGGCAGTAGATGTTAAAAAGGGAGACACTGTTTCCGGAGCCGTAGCGACGCTAATTACAAAAAACCGTATTGCAGAAATTTCTCTTAATGAAGTCGACGTGGCAAAGGTTAAGGTCGGCCAAAAAGTTAATCTCACATTTGATGCGATATCCGACTTAACACTTGCCGGAGAAGTGACAGAAGTTGATGCCGTAGGTACGGTTTCGCAAGGCGTGGTTACATATAATATTAATATTGCTTTTGATACGCAAGACGATAGCGTGAAGCCGGGCATGAGTGTTTCCGCTGCAATCATCGTCGAAGCAAAACAAGATGTTATTATTATTTCCAGTTCGGCAATAAAATCAAGTGGCGATACGCAATATGTTGAAGTGCTAGTCGGCAATGCTCCCCAAAATAAAACAGTTGAAACGGGACTTTCAAACGACACAATGACGGAAATAACCAGCGGCCTTAGTGAAGGCGATAAAGTAATCACTCAGACCGTTACCGCAAGCACTGGAACAACAAAAACAACACAAAACTCCAGCCTTAATATACCCGGACTTACGGGAGGGGGCGGGCCGCGCTAAGGAGAAGCTAATTGTTAATATTTACATATGATTGAATGCAAAAACATAACCAAGGTTTATAAAACCGGCAATGTAGAAACCACGGTTTTAAAAGGAGTTTCTTTCAAAATAAATAATGGTGATTTTGTGGCTATTATGGGTCCTTCGGGTTCCGGTAAATCAACCCTGATGCACATATTGGGATGCCTTGATACTCCGACAAGCGGCACTTATCTTCTTGACGGACAAGATATTTCAAAACTATCCGATGATCAACTGGCGGATATCAGAAAAGATAAAATAGGATTTGTTTTTCAGACATATAATCTCCTTTCGAGAGCAACAGTGCTTCGCAATGTAATGCTTCCTTTGATATACGCGGGCGTAAATCGCGAAAATAGGGAAGAAAAAGCAATGCAATCGCTTATCGCCGCCGGTCTGGACAAAGATCGCTGGAATCATCTTTCTAATCAGCTTTCAGGAGGCCAGATGCAGAGAGTTGCTATTGCTCGGGCTTTAGTGAATAATCCTTTGATAGTTTTTGCAGATGAACCGACGGGTAATCTTGACACTAAAACCGGCGAG
>JAPLXK010000045.1 GCA_026396095.1 Candidatus Nealsoniibacteriota bacterium
ACGACCCTGGTGTTAATAGTATCTCCTTGAATTAGGTTAAATGGTTGTCAATAATACCGCCTTATTGGCGGTTTATTATTTTGATTATCTAGAATTCTATTCCAAAGTAATAAATTTTGTGTCATTATCAAGAGGTTAAATTAATACGAACAATCCAGAAGTCATTTTAAGGTCCAGATTATTATGTCAATATTACTTTACATTACCATTGACAGTATTCTTTACATTAGCTAAACTTAAAGCGGTTAAGCAGATTAAGCGTTTTTAAACAATATGACCACAAATATGCTTTCAAAATTTATTCAACAACTTAGAAAGAAGCAAGGCCTGACGCAGGAATTTTTAGCATCCGAACTTGGCATCTCACGACCCACGTATGTCCAAATAGAACAAGGAAAAAGAGAGCTTACTATTTCCGAAGCAAAAAAACTGGCGGATATTTTTGGCGTTGCCATGGAAGATTTTTTAGCCGGCCGATCGCCGGAGCGGGAGGTTATTTTAGAAAAAGAAGGCGTAAATAAAAAGACGAGCTCCGATCTCAAGATACGGGTTACTCGAAAGAATCTGGAGAAATTCAAACAGGTTCTCTTGTATGTTTTGACAAAAGTTGGCGGAAAATCAAATGTCGGAGAAACGGTGCTTCATAAATTGTTATATTTTATTGATTTTGATTACTACGAAAAGTTTGAAGAAAGCTTAATGGGTGCGACTTATATTAAAAATCATCACGGGCCGACATCCGTTGAATTGGGAACGGTTATCAGCGACATGCAGAAGAGGGGCGAGATAGAAGCGGTCAACAGCCGCTATTTTAAATATGATCAAAAAAAATATTTACCCCTTAAGCGGCCAAATCTTAATAATCTTTCTGCTCAGGAGATAGGACACATCGACGAAGTTTTGGCCCGCCTCAGCGATAAAAACGCCAAAGAAATAGAGAATTATTCTCATGAAGATATTCCCTGGAAAGCAGCCAAGGTTGGCCAGCCGCTTTCTTATGAGAGCGTATTTTATCGTGATGAGCGCTATTCCGTAAAAAGCTATGGCGATGAAATTTAATGAATTACTTAATTTTACAAGGGAATTTAAACGGCTGGCCAAGAAATATAAATCATTGCCGGACGATTTGGAGGAATTTAAACGCGTGATTACGGTCGTTCCCTTGGGAAACAGCAAACATTTTAATGTAATAACAAAAAATGAAAAGTGTGCCGTTGTAAAGGCGCGTTTTTTTTGTCGTTATTTAAGGGGCTCCTCCTTAAGGATTGTTTATGCTTTTCATTGCCAGAGCAATAAGTTTGATTATATTGAAATATATTTTAAAGGAGACAAAGAGAGCGAAGACAGCGAGAGGATTAAGGAGTATTTAAAAACCATTCAGTAATGCGCAGAGTGAATTATTGATTAAAAAAAAGAACTCAATTTATTTTCGCTTTCATCAAAGCTTGTTTTATGGTATTTTCAAGAGGTTAAATTAATATGAATGACCAAGAGGTAATTTTAAGATTTGACGAAGTGTCTTTCGGCCACGGCCACAATAAGCCCATTTTAAATGAGGTCAGTTTTTCCGTGAGAAGGGGATTAAAGATTACTTTAATGGGCCAGAACGGCGCGGGCAAAAGCACTGTTTTTCATCTCATCACAGGCGACCTGGAGCCTGATTCTGGATTCGTCCATCTGGGCACCGGGCTGACCGTGGCCGCATCAAAACAGATCATTCCCAGGGACCAGCTCTGTCTCAGTCTGAGGGAGTTCTTCCAGAACTGCTTTAAAGAAAAGATATATGATATTGATCCCAAGATTGACGAAGTTCTGGAGGTGGTCAACCTGGTTGCTGACCATGACAGGCTTATCAAATCTTTTTCCGGCGGACAGCAGGCCAGGCTGCTTCTGGCTTCGGCAATTATCCAGAACACTGATTTATTGCTTTTAGACGAGCCGACCAATAATCTGGACAAAGAGGGGATCAGCCATCTGACGAAATTTCTTATTGATTATCAGAAAACCTGCATCGTCATTTCCCATGACGCTGATTTTTTGAACGCTTTTACCCACGGCGTTCTGTATTTGGACGTTTTCACCAACAAGATTGAGCAGTACACGGGCAATTATTTTGATTTGCTGGTTGAAATATCGGCCAGAATGGAAAGGGAAAACAGGAAAAACGCCCAGCTGGCAAAGAGAATTATAGAGAACAAGGAAAAGGCCAATTATTTCGCCCAGAAAGGGGGGAAGATGAGGCTGGTGGCAAAAAAGATGAGGGACGAAGCCGTGGAGATGGAAGAAGCGAAAGTTGACGTCAGGAAGGAGGATAAGACCATTAATTCTTTTACTATTCCCTGCCAGGAGGATATCGGAGGGGAAATTTTAAATATCACTTCTTTCTCGGTCATGAAGAAGCACAAGTTCGTGAAGAAAGAAGCCAGCATCTCTTTAAGGAAAAAAGAGCGCTTGCTTCTGGTCGGGCCCAACGGCATCGGCAAAACCACTTTGCTTGAATCTTTGGCTTCGGGCAAATCCAAAGGAGCTAAAATCGCTCCGGGCGTGGTGGTGGGATATTACCGCCAGGATTTCTCCACCCTTAATTTTGAGGATATGGTCTATCAGTCGCTGAGCCTGGTGGCTGGGAATTCGTCTGAAGAGAGCATCCGTTCTCTGGCAGCAGGTTTTTTAATCACCGGCAATTTGATTTATTCAAAAATAGGCAACTTGTCCGAAGGCCAGAAAGGCCTGGTCTCTTTAATCAGGCTCGTGCTCCAGAAACCAGGGCTTCTTATCCTTGACGAGCCTACCAACCATATCAATTTCCGCCATCTGCCGGTCATTGCCGAAGCTCTTAATAAGTACGAGGGCGCCATGGTTCTGGTCAGCCATATGCCTGAATTCGTCGAACAGATAAGGATCGATGAGATTCTTGATTTGGGAAAATAGGGGATTGAAATGGGGCAAAGGGTAAGAAAATCGCCAATCAGGCGGTTTTTTGATAGAATAGAAAAATCTTTTCAAAATATGAATTTAATAATTATTTTACTGTTACTTTTTCCGATTTTATTTTTTATTTTATTCTCCTCTTTGTTTTTTCTTTTTGGAGCCGTACTCCCCATGATTTTTTATGGAGCGATATATGTTCCCAGCGACAAGGAAAAAATTAAGACAATAATCAGGCTTGCGGAAATCAAGCCCGGCGAAAAAGTCGTTGATTTGGGTTCGGGAGACGGAGTATTGGTCATTGCTTTGGCCAAAGCCGGCGCCGAAGCTCATGGCTACGAAATAAACCCTTTTTTAGTCTGGGCGGCCAGAAGAAATATTTCTAAGGCTAAAATTGGGAACAAAGCTTTTATCCACTGGAAAAATTTTTGGCAAGAAGATTTATCCGGCTTTGATGTAGTTGTGATTTATGGCATAAATTACATCATGGGCAGGATGGAGGTAAAACTTAGGGGTGAGCTCAAAAAAGACGCAAGGGTTGTTTCCAATGCTTTTAATTTTCTTGGCTGGCCCCAAATAAAAAAAGAAGACGGCGTTTATCTGTATAAAAATAATTAAAAATTAATACCTTTCTCCTGAAAACAGATTATAGCCCGGCAGGGGGGTTAACAAAAATTGCTTAATCTGAGGCATAGGCGGGCGATCTTTTAAAGTGATTTTA
>JAPLXK010000052.1 GCA_026396095.1 Candidatus Nealsoniibacteriota bacterium
CCGTATTTATTGTGGGTTTCTTTCGCGGCCATTCTCAATTTTTCAATCTGGATATTGAACATGAATTCATGAAAAAGAAATTTTACATATTTTCTTTCACCGTCCTGGGCATCCTTCTTCAGCTTTTGATCCATGGATTATTTGAGCAATGGTATATAGGGCTTTTAATTAATGATTTTTCCAAATACAGCTTCGGCTTTTCCTGGGCCCAATGGTTTCTAATTCATCATGTATTAACTGTTATTTTTTTTGTATTAGGAGCTTTGTTCGGTTTTTGGCAGGGCAAGTTTTGGTGGAAAATAATTTATGAAAAGAATAAAATAATAAAATGAAAAAAACAATAAGAAAAGAGAGCAGAAAAGAAAAGCTGATAGTAAGGCAGCCCATTGCCGCCAGACTCGAGCGGCGGAGATTTCGGGAGAAAAAGAAATAATATCGGTTTGTTTTAATTTAAAAAAGCCCTGCTTAAGCCGGGTTTTGTTTTGGCTTTTATTTTAAAAGTGTTATAAAGATTTCAGCCCTTTTCAATTCAAAATGGGTAAAAGGAGAAGTTTTAATGAAAAACAAATGGTTTTTGCTGATTTTGGCGACTGCTTTAATCGTCTCTTGTCTGTTAGCAGCCGGATGTTCTCAGCCACGGGAAGATTCTTCGGCTGTCAGATCGGCCTCTGTTCCGGTTCGTGATGTGCCTCTTGAAATAAGCTCCCAGTCAAATCCGCTTGAATATTTCCCGATGGATACCGGAGCGGAGTGGACCTATTATATTATGCCCGGAGAAGTCAGTCCGGTAAACTATGAAAAAATATTCATAGTCGAGGATAAACAAATCTATGCGTTTCAGTACAGAAATATCATACATGCCCAGCCCGGACAGGTCTATGTCCTGAAAATAAGAGTCAAGGGTCCTTTCAGGGGAGGCCAAAGGTTCAACAGCGTTGAATTGGAAGTATTAAAGGACGAAATTGGTTTTTTTAAGGACACCACCGGAGTCTTTTGGGGGATAATGGATAATCCGACCGGTCAGGGCCTAAAGGCAATGGAATTGGCATCCTCTTATTCAGCCGACAAGCTGATTGTGAATTATCCTTCTCTCGGACTGGAAAAGGCAAATCTGCTTCATTCCTACAGGATAATATTTATTTGGGACGGCTACAAATTTGAAGCTGAAAAGGGAGAAAGCATTTCTTATCTCGGCGTTGATAATAACGTGATCGGTTACGGCGGAACTCCCTGCTACCATTTCCTCAGAGAGGTGCCGGCAGCCGGTACGGATCCTAATTTCAAGGCTTTTACCGAGGATACTTGGTATGCCAAGGGAAAGGGGATGGTCAGGCTCGAGCAAAAGATAGACGGCAGAACCTCAATGGTTTGGACGCTGGAAAAGTTTATCCCAGGAGGGAAATAAAGGGCTCAATTTTTAAGCCCTCTTTTATTTGACAAAATAAATAATTGTTTTAATATCATAGAAGCAGGTTAAATTTAGCCTGCTTTTAATTCTCACTTGCTCTTTTAAGCTTAATATGAGGTGAAGTAAATGGAGAAAATAAAAAATCTTGAAATAATCATTGAGGAAAACAACATATGGGAGGTTACTCTTGAAGAGCTTGCCCAAATGGCGGTTGAATACGCCTCTAAATCAATTTCATATGAAAAAACAGAAAAAGGAGAAATACTGATCGGGATTTTAACAAGAACAGGGGAGAGAATGTTCAACGACGGAACATTTTTAAGTAAAACTATAATCGTCTCCGTTCTGTATTCGCGAGTGCAAGAATATAAAACGTGGCTTACTTATGACCATTCACATAAAATCGTAAAGTATGCTGATTATAATGGCGAAGATGAAACACACAGGTACGAAACTACTTACATGTTCCCCATAACTCAATATCCGCATTTTCTTATAAAAAAAGTTGTGCCGTATATCTTAAAAAAGATGGAAGAAAAATAATAATTTCTAAGTTGCAGATAGGGCGTTTCAGAAAAATGAACAGCCCTTTTTTATTTAGACTTGACACCCCTTCTTGACGTGTAAAATAGTTTATGTATATAATTTACTATTACCAAAAACTCAGACAAACGTTTTAAAAAATATGACGAAATATTTAACGCCGGAGGGATTAGAAAAACTTAAAAAGGAATTAGACAATCTGAAAAATGTAAAAAGAAAAGAGGTCTCTGAAAAGATCAGCTTTTCCGCTTCTTTCGGCGACCTGAAAGAAAACGCCGCTTACGACACGGCAAAAGAAGAGCAGGGTTTTATTGAGGGAAGAATCGCAGAATTGGAGCAAGTCCTAAATCAGGCGAAGGTTCTTAAAAAAAATGTTGGGGGAATGGTGCAGTTGGGCTCAATTGTTCTGGTAAGCTGTTACAATAAAAAAGAGAGATTCCAAATCGTCGAGCCGGAAGAGGCTGATATTGATAAGGGAAAAATCTCCTATAAATCTCCCTTGGGCGGGGTGCTCTTCGGGAAGAGAAAAGGCGCCAAGGTGGAGATTGAAGCTCCGGACGGCAAAATAGGTTATCAAATCATTGAAATCGCTTAAAAATATGAAAAAAATGTTTTTAATCGCCCTGATAGTAATAATTTTAGCAGCAATCCTCTTGGCTTCTCAATTAAAGAATCAGACGAAAAAAAATAAGGACATAGTTGTTCCGAAAGAGGAAGCAGTTCAAAAAGAGGAAGAGACTCAAATTAATAATATTAAAACAATCAACGGCATGAAAGTAGAAACTTTAAAACAAGGATCAGGCAATGAATCAAAAAATGGAGATACCGTTTCCGTCCACTATACCGGAACATTGGAAGACGGTACCAAATTCGATTCAAGTGTTGACAGAAATCAGCCGTTTTCTTTCACTCTTGGAGCCGGCCGAGTAATTGAAGGCTGGGATCTGGGAGTTTTAGGAATGAAAATAGGAGAAAAAAGAAAATTGACCATTCCTTCGGAATTGGGTTACGGAAGCACAGGGACTCCGGGTGGTTTGATTCCTCCTAATGCAACCTTAATATTTGAAGTAGAGCTTTTGGGAATTAAAAATTAGCATGGTTCCTACAAAAATTTTCTTAGTAAAAGGAGTTGGCACACATAAAGACAAACTGGCTTCCTTTGAGCTAGCGTTAAGGAGTGCCGGCATAGAAAAATGCAACCTGGTTTACGTTTCCAGTATTTTTCCTCCTGGCTGCAGAATGATTAGCAGGGAAGAAGGTCTAAAGGAATTAAGGCCGGGGCAGATAACTTTCTGTGTTATGGCAAAGAACGAAACCAATGAGCCGAACAGGCTTATTGTGTCTGCCATCGGCCTGGCAATGCCTAAAGAAAGCGAAAATTACGGTTATTTGTCCGAACACCATTCTTTCGGAGAAACAGCGGAAAAAGCAGGGGAATATGCCGAAGATTTGGCAGCCACAATGCTGGCCACAACATTGGGGATAGAATTTGACCTGGAAAAGGCCTGGGATGAAAGGGAACAGGTTTATAAGGCCAGCGGAAAGATTTTAAAAACCACCCATCTTTGCCAGTCTGCGGAAGGAAGTAAATTGGGGCTTTGGACAACAGTTATTTCCGCCGCCATTTTGCTGGAGTAAAAATATATAAATTACTTAAGAAAACCGGTTAAGAATATTCTTAACCGGTTTTTTGGTTGACAAATGACAAAAATCTAGTATAATCAAGACATAGATGGGTGGAATCTTTTATCCCGTCTTAACTTATTGAACTTTTAAAATTTCAGGAGGTAATTATATTGTTGAGTGAAAAGAGTAAAGACGGAAGAGGTCTCAATGTTCTCCTCGAAGAGGGAGAGACCCGAGAAGAAATGATGGAACTGCTTGTTACGGCCGCGACCAGAAAAGCTTTTGCTGCCGGAGGCCACATAATGCCCGAAAATATCAATGTTGCAAGATATATTTTTGCAGGACCGCTCTCCGAAGGAGAGGCGATAGTAAGGCCCTTCTGTATACAGGGCATATACGTTCCGTTGTTCGTCAAACACACGGACAGTCCGACAAAAGTTTTGATTGCTCCGATGCACGGCCTTTGTCCAGGCGTAATCAGAAGCATGATTAAAGATGCTAAAGATGCACGGCCTTTGTCCAGGCGTAATCAGAAGCATATTAGCCCTGTTCCTTTAATTCCAATCGGGCTTTACGCTGAATCGTCTCACTGACACAAAACTACCTCCAAGGTTACATCATACAAAAAGGCTTCCTTCTCCAAAGGAAGCCCTCATTTTTTAATATTTAAATATTTTCTATTCAACTCTTCTGGTGTATCCTCCCGTTTCGGTGTTCAGTTCAATAATATCTCCCTGTTCAACAAACAAGGGAACGTTTATGTTCGCTCCGCTTTCCAGGGTAACTGTTTTTGTCCCGCCTTGGGCCCGATCGCCTTTGATGCCCGGAGGAGCTTCAGTGACCTTCATCTGGACTTTTATGGGCAGGGAAATATTGATTGTTTCTCCCTTAAATTGTATTTCTTCGACAATCTGTCCGGGCTTTAGAAACTTAGACGATTCGCCGATCAGATCCTTACTCAAGTCAAACCTTTTTGAAGGATTGTCTTTTTCCGTAAAAAAATACCTGTCTTTGTGGGCGTATAAAAAAGACGCTTCTTTTTTCACAATCTCAGCTTCTTCGAAAGCATCGCTCTGGTGGAAGTTCCAATCAAGGACATTTCCATTGATGAGATTTTTTATTTTGGACTGTATCACCACCCGGCGCTGGGCTTTTTTCATCGGGCTGGATTCCAAAATCTCATAGGGCTGTCCGTCTATGATGATCTGAACGCCCCTTCTTAATTCTGTGTGGGTAATCATTGTGGTTAATTTAAAATTTGATTGATGAATTCCTTGTGGCCTCTTAAAAATTCTTCGGAAGACAATTCTTTCCCTCCTTCTTTTTGCAATCTTTCAACGATTAAAATTCCTTTTCCGCATTGAACCCCTATTTCTTTCGGGGAAATTTTTATCGTCTGGCCGGGAGAATGAGAATTATCGCTTGAAGAATCAGAAACTTTTGCTTTCAGGATCTTTACCTGAATTAATTTACCCGATTTTTCCCAGAATGTAAAGCTCGTGGGCCAGGAAGAAAAAGCCCTGATTTGCCTTTCAATGCTCTCGGCAGATTTTTTCCAGTCAATTTTTCCGTTTT
>JAPLXK010000039.1 GCA_026396095.1 Candidatus Nealsoniibacteriota bacterium
AGTCCTCCTTTTTCCGCCAAAGCCGGAAAAAAGAAAGAGAGAAAAACGATTAAGCAAAGCAAGAATACGTACTGCACTCCCTGCAAAGCGTTTATAACAGAAACAAAAGCCAGGGGCGCCAGAAATAAAGCCCAATTCTGCATGACGTTGGCCAACCCTCCCATCGCCTGATTTGAAAGAAATATGACGGAAGTTTTTCTTGGCATGCTTTCTTTTTTCTTGCCAAAAATCTCCTTTCTGACTTCAGAGAAAAAGACGAAGAAGCAAATTGCCGTAATAAAACTTCCGATTTTCGTCCAGATGAATCCCGGCCAAAATTCCATAACCAGATAAACATACTTTATCAAAACAAAAGAAATGGAAAGAAAGAAAGCCGACACAAATGATCCGGAAAAACTATCTAGGGTTATCCCCTTCCCTTTTTCAAAAGTAATCAAAATCGTACCGATTACGAGAAAAATCAAAGCCAGAAAATCAAAAGAAGAAAGTGTTTCTTTACCGCCGGACGAGATAAAAACAGCTAAAAAGCTGAAGATCGGAGTCATCCCTCCTATTGCCGGGACAATGCGCGAAGCTTCGTATTTCTGGAGGGTTTTATAAAACCAGTATATTCCGATGATAAAAAATGCTCCGGCCAAAAGACTTAAAGCAATCTGACTTGGCAAAGGAATGGAAAATCCGACAAAAGGAATCAGAAATAACGTCAATCCTCCAAGCGCTCCAGTATAGAATACGTAAACTTTGGGATTTTGTATAGAACTGACCAAAAGATACTTATCAACCAGAAAAGCCAAAGCCAGAATGAAATAAGCTAAAATTGTAACAACCAGCCAAGACATTTATTTAAATTCGATGAATTCTTTAATATTCAATGCCCCGAATTTTTTTCCCTCGATAAACCCCTGCATTGCAGCTTCCGCCAAATAACCGAAGTCCAGCCAATCAATCAGCCACTGGCTGACGTAATTGGGATCCTCCTGGGCCATGCCGAATCCCGATTTCTGAAGCCATCTTTTGTTGGAATCTTCCTGAGAACCTATGGGCGGAGAGATAATTATGGGAATCCCCAAGGCGCTGTAAAAAGAGAGCTCCGAAGGCTTTGTCCATAAAATATCTGTTTTACGCAAAACGGAATCGAACTTCTCAAAATAATCTTCTATCTTCTCTGCAAAAATTATTTCCACACAATTTCCTTCAAGGCCCAATTTCTTCACATTATTCTCAAAATACCTTCTTATCTTTTCTTTTATTCCGGCGGCTATGACAATTTTTATTTTCCCTTCTTTTATCCAAGAGCTCAATCCCTTCAGAATACTAACGCCTATTTCTCTCTGAGCTCCCGCTCCGCCGACCGAAAACACCAAAGTCAAAATATGATCTGAAGATTTGGGCAAAACCCCGACATATTTTGAAATCAGCGGTTCGTAATATTTGAAGCATCTTTTTTTCCTGTCAAGATTCAGCAAGCGATAGCTCAAATCTTCTTTGGCTATTTCCATCCCCTCCCCACCGATGTTCTCTAAAGGCAAAGGATAGCCGGTTAAGAATATATTCTCTTCTTTTACGCCGTAGAGCTTTAATCTTTCAATAACCCTGGAATTCGGAGCAAAATATTTTATCCTGCTTTCTTTCGGATTCAAAGAAGCCCATGCTCTTGAAATATCGGTGTCGCATATAACGCAGCAAATCTCGTTGGGATAATCGAAATACTCCGCCATGAAAGCCGTAGCAAAAAAAGTGGTAACAATGGGCAAAGGTTTTTTCTTCAATTCGTCTATCAAATGCCTCCCTAATCCGCCCTTAAACATGCTATACAACTGCTTTAGCTGAAGGCTTGGCTTTGACAAGTCTCTTCTCGGATAAAAACTTGTTATCTCCTGGACTTTATTATAAGCGGAAAAAACAACATCTCCCAGCAAGGGAATCATCTTGAACCTTGATATGAATTCATATACTTTTCTGGTGTTATCCCAAAGCTTTCTGTCTTTTTCCGGTATTCCCT
>JAPLXK010000053.1 GCA_026396095.1 Candidatus Nealsoniibacteriota bacterium
ATGAAGCAGACAGGATGCTTGATATGGGCTTTATCAATGATACCCGCTTCATAATGAGCGGACTGCCCAAAGAGCGCCAGGTGCTTTTATTCTCAGCCACTATTCCCCAAGATATAGAAAGTCTTATCAGAGAGTTTCTCAGAAACCCTGTCAGGGTTTCAGTTAAGACCAGGGACACGGCAAATAACGTTGAACAGGATATTATCAGAATAGAGAGGGGAAAGAACAAATTAGATGTCCTGAGCGGGCTTTTAAGCCAGATAGAATTCAACAAGGTGCTCATCTTCGGAAGAACCAAGCACGGAGTGGAAAGGCTGTCACAAACCCTTTCCAACAACGGCTTTAAGGTGGAATCCATACACGGGAATAAGAACAACTCTCAGCGCCAAAGAGCTCTGGGGCTGTTCAAGAGCAGCAGGGTCCAGGTCTTGGTGGCAACAGATGTTGCGGCCAGGGGGCTGGATATCGCAGATATCAGCCATGTCATTAACTTTGATCTGCCTGCAACCTATATCGACTATGTCCACAGAATCGGCCGCACCGGAAGAGGGGACAAGAGAGGAATGGCTCTGACCTTTATCGAATAATTATTACATTTGAACAGAAACCGCCCGCTCTCGGGCGGTTTTTTGTTATCGCTAAAACAGCAATTTTTTGGTAAAATAGAATCAGCGGAGTTTTTTTATTATTGCGAGCTTTATATTACTTATGTTCAGTTAAATATGACACAAGAAGAAGCCTTAAATATCATGAAGATGGGATACAATGTATTCCTGACCGGCCCGCCTGGAAGCGGGAAAACTTTTTTATTGAACAAATACATTGATTATCTGAAAGAGAATAATAAGGCGGTGGCTGTTACGGCCAGCACGGGTGTTGCCGCGACCCACATGAACGGGATAACCCTGCATTCCTGGTCCGGGCTCGGGATAAAAGAGAGCCTTACCAAAAATGACATCAAGAAGCTGATGAAAAAGTCCTATCTGAAGAAGCACTACAAGAACACCAAAATATTAATCATCGACGAGATATCCATGCTTACCGCCGCCCAGTTTGATGCGGTTGATCTGGCCTGCCGGCAGTTCAGAGCCAGCTTTCAGGCGTTCGGGGGAATGCAGGTCGTCTGTTCGGGCGATTTCTTCCAGCTTCCGCCCATAAACAGGAACGGCATGGCAAGGCCGGTGAACGAGTCCCAGGCCTGGAAAAGCATGGACATGAAAACCTGTTACCTGGAGGAACAGCACAGGCACAAAGACAAAAATCTGTTTGCCCTGTTAAACCACATAAGAAGCAATAACATTGAGGAATCAAAAAAGATATTGATGGCCAGGCCGCCGCAGGAAGAGCTTTTGGGGATACCAACAAAGCTGTACACCCACAACATCGATGTTGACGAAGTGAACAGCGTTGAGCTGGAAAAGATTGCCGGCAAAGAGTTTGTTTACCATATGTCCTCCATGGGCAAACAAGAAGTCGTAAAGGCTCTTAAAAAAAGCTGTCTGGCGCCGGAACGCTTGGTGCTGAAAAAGGGAGCGAGGGTTATGTTTCTGAAGAATAATTTTGACGAGGGATATGTGAACGGAACGCAGGGCAGCGTGGTCGGCTTTGATTTTGAGGGCTTGCCGGTTGTTGAAACAATCCGCGGCCAAAAAATTACCGCAAGGTCAGCTGTCTGGACGGTTGACGAAGAAGGGAAGATAATAGCCAGAGTAAACCAGTTGCCCTTGCGCCTGGCATGGGCCATAACAGTGCACAAAAGCCAGGGCATGAATTTAGATGAAGCAGAAATAGATCTTTCCAAGTGTTTTGTCGAGGGAATGGGCTATGTGGCCTTATCTAGGCTGCGCTCTCTGGCCGGCTTAAAGCTCGTGGCCATAAATGACATGGCTTTTTATATAAACAAGAAGGCCCTTGATATAGATGAAAAATTAAGAAAGGAGTCCAAGGCAATGGCAAAAAATTTAAAAAAGATTTCTCCTGCTGAAAAAGAAAAGCGGCACAAACAATTTTTGATGTCGATGGCATAGGCGGAAGATTAAAAATTAATCAGGAAATAAAAAACATGGACGGACAAAAGAGGGAATGCGTAAAAATTGGTTTGGAGGTAGAGGTTATCCTTAAGGCGGACCAGAAAACCGGAACGCTTGTCCGCGGAATAGTGGCGGAAATTTTGACGAACTCCGGTTTTCATCCGCACGGGATCAAGGTCCGGCTGGAGAACGGGCAGGTCGGACGCGTGCAAAATATCATATCGCCCCATGAAGAAAATAATTAAAATCAGAAAAAGAAAAGTTGAGTATACTTTTCGGGTAAGCAGGCGGGCCAGAAGGATGAGGCTGGCAATTTATTGCGACGGCAATTTTGTTGTTACCGCGCCCCAAGGGACGGACCTGAACATGGTTGAAGGATTCATTGCCGCAAAGTCCCGGTGGATAATCAACAAGCTGGATTATTTCAAGTCTTCAGGGAAGAGAATTTTTATAAAGACGAACCGGGCTGACTTTTTGAAATATCGGCAGAAGGCCAGATTATTTGTTGAAAGCAGAATTCAATTTTTTAACAAGCCATACCAATTTAAATTTAATAAGATTAATATTAAGAACCAGAAAACCCGCTGGGGCAGCTGTTCTAAAAAGGGGAATCTGAATTTTAATTACAAGATATTGTTATTGCCTCCGTACATAGCTGATTATATTATCGCCCATGAGCTGTGCCATCTTATCGAGTTCAACCATTCCGGAAAATTCTGGAATTTTTTAAAAAAATTAGTGCCTGATTGTTTAGAGATAAGAAGGGAATTAAAGAGGGTAGGATAGGGGAGTGGCTGATATAAAATAGTCCGAGCAACAAATATTTAAAATTATGGAATCAGTCAGCAAGATAAAAGTTGAAAATAATTTAAAAGAAGCGATTGAAAAAGCGGTTGAGCAAATCGGCGGATTTGGTTATTTCATCAAAAGAGGGGACAGAGTTTTGATTAAACCAAATTTCAATACAGCCGATCCCTCTCCAGCCTCAACCGATCCGGCTTTTCTAAAAGCTGTTGTTGAACTGGTTTATCATGCCGGGGCTAAAGAGGTGATAATCGGAGATTCTTCAACCATGACTTTGAAAACCAGGTCTGTGATGGAAAAATTAGGGATTTTTAATCTTGAAAAGGAAATTTCACCTGCGCCCAAAATTATAGCTTTTGAAGAGGGGAGATGGGTGAAAAAGGAAATTCCCCGGGGCAAATATCTGAAAAGCGTCAGCCTGCCCGAAATCATTGATCGGGTTGATAAGCTTATACTTTTACCCTGCCTTAAAACCCATTTCCTGGGCCAATTTACCGGAAGCTTGAAGCTTTCCGTCGGTTTTATCAAGCCTATTGAGCGGCTCGGTTTGCATGCACGCCACCTGAATGAAAAGATTGCGGAATTAAATTTAGTCATTAATCCTGATCTTATCATCATGGACGGCAGGAAATGTTTTATCAATAAGGGCCCAAGCGAAGGCGAAGTCGCTGAACCTGGTTTGATTTTGGCTTCAGAGAGCAGGATAGCCATAGATACAGAAGGGATAAAGATAATTCAGGGTTATGACCGCAATTCGCTTAAAGACATTGCGCCTGAAGATATTATCCAAATAAAAAAAGCAAAAGAATTAGAGATAAAATAAATCAGTTAAAAGCCACCTTCTATCGGGTGGCTTTTTGTTTTAACTTGACACAAATATATGCTGTGGTAAAATTAAACCACAAAGGTCAAATAATGTAATAAAATAATAAGAAAATGAAAGAAAATTTTAGCCAAATTTTAAAAGAATTACGTATAAAAAAGGGGCTGACCTTAAGAAACGCCTGCCGAATATTAGATTACGATCCCAGCAATTGGAGCAAGATTGAGAGGGGAAAAATGCCTCCGCCATCTGATGAAAAAACCTTACGAAAATGGGCAAAATCACTAGGCGTATCAAACGAAAACGACATTCGTGAATTCGTTGACAGGGCGAATATAGTGCAGGGAATAGTACCCAAAGACATCTTGTCTCAAAATAATGTTGTAGAATTTCTGCCGGCCTTTTTCAGAACCTTAAGGAATAAAAAACCTACCCAAAAGGAAATAGATCGATTAATAAAATTAATCAGATAATATTGTGCGACATTTAGTAGGTAAAGAAAACCGCTAGGAGAACTAGCGATTTTTTATTCTTTTGATTCTTTACCGAGTGAATGATATTGCCTGTGCACATCTCTTAATCTTTTATTTGTTACGTGAGTATATATCTGGGTTGTAACAATATTTCTGTGCCCCAGGAATTCCTGGATGGTTCTTATATCAACTCCTTGAGTCAACAAATCAGTTGCCATGGAGTGGCGTAGGGTATGAGGCGTGGTAAAGATAGGTACGCCGCCAAGAACAGCATATCTTTTAACGATTCTTTCCATGGAACGGGGGGTGAGACGGGCATCAGAGTCTTCCCGGGCCCTAAAATGTATAAATAAAGGCTTTTCTTTGTCTGTGCGAGTATCAAGATACTTTTTAATCCAAGACAAGGCTCTGTCTGAAAAATATACCGTCCTGGGATGGCTGCCCTTTCCAATAATTCCAAGTTCCAAATCTTTCTTCAGCTTAATATTGGCAAACTGTTCCCGGTTCAGAGCCACCAATTCAGCTATCCTTAAT
The DNA here is from genome assembly GCA_026396095.1 of Candidatus Nealsoniibacteriota bacterium. Lineage (GTDB taxonomy): Bacteria > Patescibacteriota > Minisyncoccia > Minisyncoccales > RBG-13-42-11 > JAPLXK01. The sequence continues at coordinate 4,665 of JAPLXK010000053.1, forward strand.
CCTGTTGAGAATAGTGTCTCCAATATAGCCCTGTCCCTTAATCCTATGGGGGTTTTAGGGTCAGCAGCCAGTAAAAGCTTCTCTATCTGATCTAAATTAAGGAATTTAACGGTCTTTTCGCCTTTATCGGTCTTAGGAAGTCCTATCTTGTCTGCAGGCAATGATTCTATGTCTTTGGCCGTAAAATAGCTTAAAAGGGCTCTTAAAGCTATTAGATAGTATGTTTGAGTGACCCTCTTCAAAGGTAAGCCATTTTCCCCCTTAAAACGGGATAAATAGACCCTATAATCGTAAACATCGCCTGATGTAAGCTCATGGGGTAGGAGATTGGCCTTTTTAGAGTCTTTTAGCCATAAGACGAACTTAGTGAGATAGCGGCTGTAATTCACCTGAGTTTTTTCCGACAAACCTTTTTCTATGTCACAGTAGTCGAGAAAGAGGGGAATATGTTTAATAATTGGAAGATCTGATTTTTTCATGTAATTGTTAAAAAATTAAAAAATATAAGCGGGTGAGTGGTGTTTGGGCTATTGTCTTAAAAGCCCTTCCGGTTATGCATAGACAATGTCGCTTAACCTACATTGTGCGACACTATCTACCTATATAATAAACAGCCCATAGGGCTGTGTCAAGGCCTCATAACCCCTCTTCCCCGACCAAAGACAGGGAGAAAGAAGGAGGTGATGATATTTATTTATCAGTATTAAATAAATTTTTAAATTCCTGCCAGAGAGAATTTAAATATTGAGAAATTTTCGGCGCTTCTTTTTTTATATCCGTGGCCATCTCCCCTTTTTCCTGGCCAAAAGCCTCTTTTACGGCCGGCTCCCTCTTTTTAAGTCCCTCCTGGACCTTGGACCAGATGTTATCCTTATACCAGCCATACATCCTGCCCCAGACCGGCAAAACTTCCTCAGTCCACAATTTTTTCATGTTTTTAGGCAACTCTTCGCGTCCGACCCTGATCATGTTCATAAGCACTTCTTTTGCCCCCTGGGTTGTTTCCGGAACTTCCACTTTCCCATCCTCTGCTTTCACGATAAAAGAGAAATTAAAAAAAAGAACAGCAATTGATATTAAAAAAATAATTATTTTTTTCTTCATGGAATTAATAATAAAATTATAATAAATTTTTCGCTTCCCGTAACCTTTCCAAGGTTTTCTCCTTTCCCAATATTTCCGCTATTTCAAAAGGCCCGGCCGAAGACTTTTTGCCACTCAGAGCGACCCTTAATGGCCAAAGGAGAATTCCCCTGTCCCCCGCTTTCTCGGTTTTGGGCATCAGGGCGTTTTCCAAATTTACTTTTGTCCAGGCTCCTGAATTTATTTTAGAAAATATTTTTTCCAATTTTTCCAAAGAATTTTTCAATTCTTCATCGGTCATTTCTTTCCACCTCAAAAGCTCTTTTTCGTATTCCAATTTCTCCCTGAAAAAGAAATCGGTCAATTCGACTATTTCTGAAAGTTTTTTCAATCTTTCATGGTAAATGGAAACAATGCTTTTCAAATAATTCAGGTCAACGTTTTCTTTTTTGACCAAGCCGCTTTCCTCCAGATAAGGCAGACACATCTCGGCCAGGCGCTCCGGAGATTTTTTCCTGATATAGAATCCGTTCAGGTAATCTAGCTTTTTGATGTTGAAAACAGCCCCTCCTTTCTGGACCTTTTCCAGAGAGAATTCCTTGACCAAAGAAGGAAGAGAATAGATTTCCCTTTCATCTCCTGGATTCCAGCCCAGAAAAGAAATGAAATTGACGATCGCTTCGGCCAGATACCCTTCTTTCTTATAGCTGACAACGGAAACAGCGCCGTGCCTTTTGCTTAGCTTGCTCCTGTCAGGGCCGAGAATCAATGGCAGATGGGCATATTCCGGCCTGTTGAAGCCGAGCGCTTCCTGCATCAGGATTTGCTTCGGGGTATTGGAGATATGGTCTTCTCCCCTGATGACATGGCTTATTTTCATCTCAAAGTCATCCACCACAACGGAAAAGTTATATAAGGGGGTTAAAAGGTCTTTGGCGATCACTATGTCCCCCATCAGGCCTGAATCAAACTCCAGCTCTCCCCTGATCAGATCCTTAAAGACTATTTTTTTCTGATGGACCCTGAATCTTATTATGCTGGGTTTTTTTTCTTCCAAATATTTTTTAACTGTTTCTTTCGGAAGGTCTGAGCACTTGCCGGAATATCTGGGCGTCTCCCCTATCGACATCTGATACTGCCTTTGGGCCTCCAGTTCGTCTTCCGAGCAGAAGCAATAATATGCCTTGTCCTGTACCAGGAGCTTTTCCAGATAATCGGAATAGGTATCAGTTCTTTCGCTTTGCCTGTATGGTCCGTATGCTCCTCCGACATCAGGCCCTTCCGACCAGTCCAAGCCCAGCCATTTCAACCCTTCTATGATATCTTTTTCAAATTCAGGAGAAGATCTTTCTTTGTCCGTGTCTTCGATCCTCAGGACAAAGCTTCCCTGGTTTTTTTGGGCGAAAAGATAATTGAAAAGAGCGCCCCGGGCGGTACCGATGTGAAAATATCCGGTCGGCGAAGGGGCAAAGCGCACTCTTATTTCTCCGGGCTTAACAAGTTGGAAATCTTCTGGAATCATGATTTTGATATGGAAGAATTATTTGCGGTAATGTTTTTTCAGCAAACGCCTGAGTATCCGCTCGGCGATCACTTTGGCGGCCAGCGGTTTGGAAAATTCTATGGCCGCTTTTCTCATTTTTTCCATCTCCTGGGGATTAGCGAAAAGAAACCTCAGTTTTTCCAGGAAAAAGCGGACGGTAAAATTATTCTCCTCCAGCACCATGCAGGCTCCGTTTTCTCCGTAAGCGTAAGCGTTTTTCACCTGGTGGTTCTGGGCCGATTCGGGAAGAGGAACCAGGATCGAAGGCTTGCCGTTGGCGGCAATTTCAAAAATAGTGCCTGCTCCGGCCCGGCTGACTATGAAATCAGCCACTCCGTAGGCCTGCCTTATCTCCGTTTCCTTCAAGAAGGGATAGAGATGGAACGCGCTTTCCAGCGATTTGTACTTTTCTATGGTCACCCTGGCCTCAGCCTTTACCTCCTGGTAATTGCTTTCCCCGCACTGAAGGATTATTTCAAAACTGTCCAAAAGGGTGGGCAAAAGCTCCAAGAGCTTGTCGTTTATCCTTTGAGCGCCCTGGGATCCGCCCAATATAAGAAGAACGGGCCGGTTAAAATTCAATTTAAACATTTCCCTGGCTTTTTCTTTTGTCCCTTCCAGGATTTCCCTTCTTATTGGGTTTCCCACGACAACCATTTTGTCCATCAGGAAATATTCCGTTCTGGGAAAAGAAACAAAAATTTCATTGGTTAATTTGCTGGCGAACTTGTTGGCCGCGCCGGGAGCAACGTCTGATTCGTGGATAAAGATCGGGATAAAAAGCATTTTTCCTGCAATCACCGCCGGTATTGATCCGTATCCTCCCTTGCTGAAAATTAAACTGGGCCTCGAAAAGAACATGAAAAAGAAAGCCTGTATTATTCCCAGGGGAATCCTGAAGAAGATGTCTATGAAATTTTTGATAATACTCTTCAGGCTTGCGTATCTCCTTATCTTCCCGGCTGAAATGTTTTTTATTTTTATCTCTTCCTGGGAAAGAAAAATCTCCCCGAATTCATCTTTGGGTCCGAGATAAAGAAACTCCAGTTTTTTGTCGGGATAAATTCTCCTTATCTCCCTGACAATGGCGATAATCGGAACAACGTGCCCGCCGCTCCCTCCGCCGGTAAATATTATTTTCACGTTTGTGAGTTTTTAGATATGTTTAAGAGTATTCCCATTCCGATAAGCTCCAGAGCCAGGGCCGAGCCGCCGTAGCCGATAAAAGGCAGCGGTATGCCGGTCAAAGGCAGTAAGCCTATCATTGCTCCAATATTAACAAAGGCCTGGATAATAATCCAGAAGGTGATCCCCAGAGCGGCCAGCCGGGAAAAATCATCCTGGCTTCTTTTGGCCACCCTGAATCCCAAAAAAGCAAAAAGCAAAAAAAGGACAATTAAAAAAATTGCACCCACAAAGCCTGCTTCCTCGGCAAAAACCGCAAAAATGGAATCAGAAATAGTCTGAGGCAGGAATCCGGACTTCTGAGCGCTCATCCCCAGGCCCACTCCTGTTATTCCTCCGGAGCCGATGGCAAACAGGGCCTGCTTCAATTGGTATCCCATTCCCATGGGGTCCAAATCAGGGTTTAAGAAAACCGCCAGCCTTCTTACTCTGTATGCGGCCAGCTTTATCAGGACCATCAGCGCTCCGCTTCCCAGCAAAATTATCGCCACGGAATGAAAAACAGGAGTATCCATGGAAAAATACATTAAAAAAGCGGTAATGGCAATTACTCCCAAAGTGCTGATGTTTGATTGGAAGAACAGGAGCAGGGCGATGATTCCGATAATCATGCTAAAGGAGATAAATGTCCGGTCAAAGGAGAAAATTTTTCTTTTTAAAGGCTTTTCTTCTTTTTTCACCCTGCTTTCCAGCCAGGTGGCAAAATAAATGATGGAAACCAGCTTTAAGAGCTCCGAAGGCTGGAAGGTGAAGATCCTTAGATTGATCCATCGGGCCGAATCGCCCGACTTCATTCCGATGCCGGGCAAAAAAACCATAACCATCAGGATCAGAGTCCCGAGAAGAAGGAGCGGACTGGATTTTTTTAAAAAAGATAATTTGGTTTTAAAAGCCAGAAAGCCGAAGAATAATCCCGGCAGCAGGCCGAAAAGAATCTGATGCTTTAAATAATAGTAAGTATTGTCGAATTTCCTGAAAGAATAAGCGGAAGAAACGCTGGCCAGGACAACTATTCCGAAAAGCATCAGAATGGTGATGATAGCCAGCAAAAAATAGTCCAAATGCTTATCTTTTACCATATTCTCTTGCGTATTTTTTGAATAAATCGCCCTTTTCCCTGTAATCCCTGAAAATGCTGAAACTCGAAGAAGCGGTGGAGAGCAGGCATGTCTTACCTTTTCCCGTATTCTCAAAAGCCAATCTGACCGCGTCGCCCATATTATCGGTAAAAAAATGTTTCGGCACTCCCCTGTTCCCGGCTGATCGGACAATATCTTTCCATATTTTCTTCCCGGTTGTCGGGAATAAAATTACGTTCTTGATTTTGCTTTTTAAAATTTTTTTAGCAAGATTTTTGAAATCAATATTTCTTTCAAAACCTCCGAGCATGATCGTTTCCACCCTGTCTCCCAGGCTTTCTATCGCCCCCATGGTTGCTTCAGGAATGGTCGCCAGCGCGTCGTTGTAAAAATCAATTCCCTTAAAAGTCCCGACAAGCTCCATCCTGTAGGGAAGATTTTTAAATTCTTTTATTGTTTTTAAGATTATATTATTCGGAACCTTGAATATCTTTGCCGCCTCAATGGCCGCTTTTTTATCCAAATCGTAGTACTCCCCTTTTATCGGGATCTTTTTGGCTTCAGATTTTTTGGCTATTTCCCTTACTATTTTATTCCCTGAATTATATATTAAAAAATCATTTTTCCCCTGATGAACGGCGATATTGGCCTTGGCTCTGGAATATTCCTTAAGGTTTTTGTAATAATCAAGATGTTCGGGGTAAACGTTTAGAAAAACAGCTATGTGAGGGCTTTTTTCAAGATTATACAGCTGATGGCTGGAAAGCTCGCAGACGAAAACATCGTCCTTTTTGGCTTTCAAAAGATATGATAAAACTGGTTTTTCAATGTTTCCTATCAAATATGATTTAATTCCTCCATTTTTTAATATCCGATAAATCAAGGAAGAAGTGGTGCTTTTTCCCTTAGTTCCCGTGACGCCGATTATTTTTCCCGGACAGTTTTCCAGGAATACTTTTGTCTGGGAGGTTATTTTTCCTTCCTTGAACGAGCGCTCTATTTCCGGCAAATGGATAGGAATGCCCGGAGACTTGAAAATCAGATCAAAATCTTTTAAGGATTTTAAGTAATTATTTCCAGAATACACCATCATTTTCTTGTCCTTCAATCCTGAAATTTTCTCCTTATCCCCTATTGCCAGTATTTTATCGGGAAATAATTTCCTTAAAAAATAAAAAGTGTCTCTTCCCTCCCTGCCGAATCCCAAGATAAGAATTTTTTTATTTTTTAATTCATTCAATTTCATCATCTTAAAAATAGCATAAATTTTAGCTCCCGACCAATAAAAAAAGAGCTTTTGATTTTTGCTCTCTATATGTTTTGGAGAAGTTGAAAAGATAAGGGAGGATTGTCCCTGATTTTTTGGTAGAGCCATAAAAGATTGCTTAAACCGTCGTAATCATCAGCAAAGCACAAATGCTCTTTAAAAAATTAGGGATTACCCTTCCCTTTCAGAGGTGTTTTCAGTGAGCCTATTAGGACCGCGCGATTGCCCAGTTGGGCGATAGTGCAATAGCTTTACGCGTCTACGGCATCCACTGTGTTCGTCCGCCTGCAGGCAAATCAATGCCGCCGGACAACGATACAGCAATCCGTGTTGAGACCAATCAGTGCGATTGATGTTGCCATAGTGTTTTTCTTGACCTCCGTCCTTCTCTCAACTAATTATGTTCAAAGAACAATACCTGAACAGCTCTTTTTTCGGAGCTTTGTGGCTCCGGGTATCCTTGGCGTTGTTTCCACCCGATTGCCGAAACTGTTTTTGTAAAGAGTTTTGCTCTTTTACGGATCTATTATATGTAAACCGTTTTTTTTGTCAAATAAAAAAGCGGAAGAAGATTCTTCAGGTTATATTCTGGGAATTCTTCACTCTCCTTTAGCTGTGCCCGATTTATCGGGCAAGGTTGTGTGGCAGGTTTCCTCCCGCGTTATTTGTTGTTCAAAGATCTGACAAAACGGTTTTTTTAGAGATGATTTGATATCATCAACCGCTTAGAAAAGTTGGAGCCCTTTAGAAATGTTAATATTCAAAGAGCTCAAAGAAATAAACCAGAAACTAGAAAGGATTGAAAGGAAAATCAAAAAAATAGAGAAGAAAACGGTTGCTCAAAACACATAGAAATACATTGAATTTAAGGAGATTTAAGAAACAAAATGCCCAAGGGAGGACCCTTGGGCAAGGAGTTGGGTGCTTTAGTTAAATTTAGTAGCAACCGATTTGGGTGTTCCACCCCGGTAGGCCTTCTACCAAATCTCTGTTGCAACAGCACAAATACCCACAACTGCAATAACAACGCTCGCAACGCCTTGGAACATTGCCCCAAATACCAGCAACAAATGAAAGTGTGCATGCGCACCCCCCCGTGCACGAACAATAACTTGGTCTGCAATTCATTACACCACAGGATAAATTATTGCACATGCCGCCCGTCCAAACCGTAAAATTAATTGCTGCTGGGGTACGGTATTCTTTGTATTGTGTCCACGTGCTTGGACACGAATTGGCATCAAACCGGCATTGCGGAAGGCTGACATCAGACGCAACCACCGTCCCGCCTGCAGCAGTACAGGCCGCATAAGTATGAACATTAAATACTAAGGACTGACCCCCAATCCAACTAGCTATTTGAGACAAGCAAGCTCCAGCACCATTGCACACATCTCCCGTTGCTAATATATTTCCATTCACCTCCAGTTTCTGAGAAGGCCCTGTTGTCCCGATGCCGACGTTGCCATAACGAACGATTAAGCCGGTAGTTACGCCACTGTTAGCTCCTACAACCAATGCTCCTTCTTTTGATTGGGCAGTTATCCCAATATTAAGAGGAGCCGGAACATTACCTCCCGGAGGCAGCTGGGTTGGTTCTGTCCAGGCCATTGCCAGATAGCCCACCACAAAGATCATAACTAAGACCCCTAAAATGAGTGCGATAGATTTTGCTTTTTCCATATATTTTTACCCTGTTAAATGACCTTGGGCAACCCAGCCTTTTTCAAAAAAGCTGGGTTATTTAACAGGGTGAATTAATTTTAAATTGTAATTTCGACCTTTTGTTAAGGAGTAAGTTTTTTCAATAATTCTTCTAATTCTTTTTGTTCTTTTTCTGTCATTGGCTTAGTTGGGGTTAATTGTTTTAAAAGTTTCTCTTGCTCATTTTTTTCTTCTTCGGCTAATGGCTTTATTTCCTTTGGCGTTAATCTTTCTAAAACTTCTTCCATGGTTTCTTCTTTTTCCTCAATAATCTCTTGTTCCAGAGCAACTTTTTCTTTTTGGCGACTAAACCAGCCGAAAAACAGACAGAAAACCAAAATTATTGCTACTGAAATTCCGATAATAATGTTTTTGTTTATTTTAGGCATCATAATTTTCATCGTTCCGTCTTATTTTCTTATTATATCAACTATGGATAACTATTGTCCCCCTACTTCCGGGCAACCCATCTTTATTAATTGAATTTCTTTTTCGGCGGTGAAAACGGAAAACCCTGTGCATTTCTCCGCTTCTTGGAACAAAGTATTTATCGTGTCTGCTCTGCCCTGATTGTAAGCTTGTACGAGCTGGACGTTTTTATAATCGCTCCAAACGTCATTGACGATATAGACAACAGAAAAAACGAGCCAGAGAAGAACAAGGAGATACAAAATTGTCTTTTTTGTTAAACTTATTTCCATTGTGTTTTATTTATGTGGGGGTTAATTTATTTTAAGCTTGTAATCCGACCTTTTATATTTTAATCTTTTTTATTTCTTTTTCAAAAAATTTTGCCATTTCTTCTTTGGTTGAAGAAAAAATTTTATTTATTTTAAGGGCAGGGGGCACTCAAACCAACCCTTCCCAGTTTCCGGATCCGGCAAAAGGCCTTTTACTTCGCCGATTTTAGCCGGATCGCCGGCAGCGGCAAAAAACGATAAACCGTCCAAAACCAGCAATAAAGCTGCGAATGGCGGAACGAATTTTCGCAAACGTGGAGCCTTTCCAAGTCTATTATATGCATACTTTTTCAACTCTAAAAAGTTTTTTTAACTCTTTGGGCAGATTGTTTTTGATATCCCAAGAGATTAAAATTTGTTTTGATTCTTTCTCCAATTTAGGATATTTTTTTAAGATTCTTTTTTCAAAATAATTTAAAAGAAAGGGCAAATCTGCTTTTTGGGCTTTCTGCCAGCTCACATAAAAAGCAGCCAAGCTTTCTTTTGTTGTGCCGACGCATTCAAAGGGCTTAAATCTTTTTTCTCCCAATAATTCTTCCGCTATCGGAAGAAGACCCTTTTCTTTAAAAAGATTTTTGCCGAAAATATCAATTAATTCTTTCTCTTTGACAAAAGGGTACAAAATAACAAAAGCAAACAAGCATTTCGAGCATTTCCCGCACCACTTATTTGAGGGCCTTTTTTTGCCCGAGTCCGTCTTGTGCGCTTCATTGCAGCTTAAAAAAATTGGAAAATATTTTGTATATTTAGAAAAAAGCTTTGCTATTTGAATTTCGTATAGGGGCCGCAAAAAGCTGAAATATTCAACCCCCCGGCTTAAATATTTTTTTGAATAATTCCTAAATCTTTGTTCAAATTCAAAACTCTTTGACCATTGATGATTTATTTCCTTTCCCAGATATTTTACATTCCCTTCGTTTGAACTTCTTTCATTTGACAGGGCAACGTATTTGTAATCAAAAATTTCGGATAAAAGAACGGCGAGAAACGCCAGATATGCCGAAAAAGGAGTATGGCCGTTTAAAAATCCTTTTCTGTTCATTTCCAAAAGCTTTTCGTCTATTTTCCGCCTGACTATGATCGGATTTTTGCTTCCGGAAATTTTTATTATTTTTAAGGCCGCATCTGTGGGGTTTAAGGAAAAGAATCCGATATTTTTTTTAGTTCTTTTTAAAACCTCCAAAGTAACGATTGAATCTTTTCCGCCTCCGACAGGTATTAAGATTTTGTCAGACTGATTAAGGATTGAGACTTTGTTTTGCTTTAAAGACTCTGATTTAATATTAAGAAAATTAGGCTTTCTGAAATCAATCTTATTCTCGTAAAAGAATTGGCCCATACCGTCTATTATTAAATCCTTCCACCACTTGATTTGTTCTTTATTCAAATAGCCAGCCTTGACTATTATTTCTTTCGATAATGTTGCTTTCCAATAACTCAGGCTTTCAATCATTCCCAGGTTAAAGATTAAATTATCCAATCCCCTTTCCCCTATTTTTTTTATTCTTTCCGGTTCAATGTTTTCTATTGTTATTTTCGGATTGAAAACAACATCGGGATTAATTTTGAATTCAAAAAAAATCTCTAAATTATTTCCAGAGATTTTGTAGGAGTATTTTTCGTAAACAAATTTAGGATATTTTTTTCGTAAGATTTCCGGGTCCATGAATCAATTTTAGCTTAAAAATAGCTTTAGGTCAAAGCATAAAAAATCCCGGTGAAATTTTCAACGCGGGATTGCAAGCTTGGGCAATTGCACAAGATTCATTTATCAACCCAATAATCTTATGGCGATTCCGATGATGGCCATGATCGTTCCGATCACCCAGAACCTCATCGTCACCTTGTAGTGGGGCCAGCCCTTGGCTTCAAAGTGCAGATGCAAGGGTGAGGCCAGAAAGATTTTTTTCTTTCTGAATTTTTTCGACAAGAGCTGCAGAATCACCGAGCCCGATTCGATAACCAGCAAGAATCCGATAATGGGAAGAACCAAAACAGAATCGGTCAGAAAAGCGATGACCGTCAAGGTGGCGCAAAGCCCCATGACCCCAGTTTCTCCCATGTAAAATCTTGCAGGAGGGATGTTGTACCACAAAAAAGCCAATAAAGCCCCTAAAATTACCGCGCAGAAAGCGGCAATATCCACCTGCCCTAAAAATAAGGAAATGCCGGCAAAAGCGGCAAAGATAGAAGCAAAAGATCCTCCGGCCAAACCGTCAATCCCGTCAATCACCCCCCCGCTGTAAACCGCCAGCATTACTATTATAAAAATTGGAATGTACCAAATGCCGATTGAGATATCGCCGTTTCCCGGAATATGAATCGAATTCCAGCCCAGCTTGGAATAAAACCACCAGGCGCCTATCAGCCCTATGAGGGCGACCAGAACAAGTCGCTTTCTCAAACTCAATCCCCCTCCGATGTATTTCCCCTTTCCTTTAACCTGTAAAAAATCATCGATAAAACCCAAGATGGAGGCGGATATCAAGGCAAAAAGAGGGAGCCAGGTCTGGCTTCTGCTCAAGAAATTCAATTTCTTGATCCATGCGGTGTCAAATGCTTGGGTTCTTCAAACCTGCCGTCCGCTCCATTTGCGCCCAGTATCACGTTAATCATCAGATGGTCAGGATTTTTGGGCGACTTCAAAGCCAGAATCATGCAGCCGCCGGCCAGATCGGTGTATCCGGTTTTGCCGCCGATTATTTCGTCGTGCCAGGAAACGGAATCTTCCAAAAGCCTGTTGGTGTTGACAAGCTCCGGCCCGTAAACCTGATACTTTGGAGTGGAAAGAATCTGCCAGATGAGCGGCTCTTCCAGGGTTTTTTCGGTCAGCTTTACCAGATCCGAAGCGGACGAAAGATTAAGATCGGATTTTATATTCTTCGGGTCAAGCCCGGTGGAGTTTACAAAAAAAGTATTTCCGAGGATTAATTTTTGGGCTTCCTGGTTCATGAGATCCACAAACAGCTCTTCTTTCATTCCCGGATAATCGTTGGCCAAAGAAAAAGCCGCATCATTGCTTGATTCCATGAGCAAGGGATAAAGAAGATATTCCGTGGTAAGCGTTTTGCCGGCCGCCAGCTTTCCGAAATCCTCTTCCTGGCTGATCGCTTCTTCGGAAATGACTATTTCTTTTGAAAGATCATAGTTTTCCAGCACCACCAGGGCGGTCATAAGCTTGGTCAGGCTGGCAATGGGCATTTGCTGCCCGCTTTGTTTCTCAAAAAGAATCCTTTCCTTTCCCCTTTTCTCGACACGAACGGAAAGAACGGATTTCGCTTCAATATTCAGATCCTCCACTTCCTTGTTGCGTATCGGCTTGGGATCTTCTTTTTCTGTCGGCGCTATCTGGGCGGCAAGGATTTCAGGATTTTTATAAGTTTCCTGCCAAAAGAAAAAATGATTCAGATTTTTTTCTAAAACATTTACCTCTGACCATAAAGGAATGCTGAGCGCCAGAGCGGTTAAAAAGTATTTAAGCGATTTGCTCATTTCTTGGATTTGGTTTTTTTCTTTTTCGTCTTGGGGCTCAACAGCGACAATCTTTGGTCTATTCTTTCCATGTCCCGCGGGAACAGGCTTGCCTCGCGGATATTGCCCAGTCCCAGGATTTGCTTAACGATTCTTTCCAGTCCGAAAGAGAATCCTCCTTCCTTGGGCATCCCGTATTTGAAAGCCTGAAGATAGAAAGTAAAATCATCGGGCTGGTTTTTCCATTTCTTGATGTTTTTAGGTCAAAGCTCAGGGTATATTCCGGATCATCGGGGTCGGCATAGGTGTAAAAAGGCCTTTTTTTTGTCGGATAATGGGTGATAAAAACCAGCTCAGATCCGTATTTTTCTTTTGCCCAGCTGCATATTTCCTTTTCGTCCTCCGGTTCCAAATCAGGCTCTTTTCTGTTGTCTCTTTTGGTTCTTTCAAAAATTATCCTTTGGGCTTCGCGCATTTTAATCCTTGGGATTTTTTCAATCTTAATTGAATCCGTTTCAAAAATCTTTAATTCTTTTGAGCAATTTTTTTCCAAAGAGGAAAAAATATCTTTTAATACTATTTCGCAGGTATCCATCAGGTCTTGCCATGATTCGATAAACCCCATCTCCACGTCCAAAGAAACGTATTCGGAAAGATGGCGGGTAGTAATGCTCGGCTCTGCCCGAAATGACTTGGCAACGGTAAAAACCCTTT
>JAPLXK010000006.1 GCA_026396095.1 Candidatus Nealsoniibacteriota bacterium
GACATCAGAAAAGATAAAATAGGATTTGTTTTCCAAACATATAATCTCCTTTCAAGAGCAACGGTGCTTCGCAACGTGATGCTTCCCTTGATATATGCTGGTGTAAATCGCGAAAACAGGGAAGAAAAAGCAATGCAATCGCTTATTGCCGCCGGTCTGGATAAAGATCGCTGGAATAATCTTTCCAACCAGCTTTCGGGAGGCCAGATGCAGAGAGTTGCTATCGCTCGAGCTTTGGTGAATAATCCTTTGATAGTTTTTGCAGATGAACCGACGGGTAATCTTGACACTAAAACCGGCGAGATCGTTCTTGATACTTTTCAGAGGCTTAATAGCGAACAAAAACGTACCATAGTGCTTATTACCCATGAACGTTATGTGGCAGAACATACAGACCGCATTATTCACATCAGGGACGGAGAAATCATTGAAGATGAAAAAAATATAAAGCGTCGAGTTGTAAATAATCATAATTAATTATGGACACAAGAGACGTATTCCAAGAAACATATTCTGCCTTGCTTTCAAACAGGGCGCGATCGGGGCTTACGATTCTCGGGATTGTTATCGGTGTTGGTTCGGTAATCGCCATGGTTGCCATTGGTCAAGGATCATCAAGCTCCATACAATCAAGTATTCAATCAATTGGTTCAAATCTGGTCCTGATATCGCCTAGTTTTCAGCGTGGAGTAGGAACGCAGGTAAGCGCTGGAAGGGGCTCGGCAAAAACCCTTACTCAGGAAGATGCAGACGCTATTGAAGCGGAAATTACTCTTGCTAAAGCGGTTGCGGCTGATCTTTCTGGTCGTTATCAGGTTACGGCAAAGGGTAAAAATACCAATACTTCAGTCGTTGGAGTAACTACGGAATATTCTACCGTACGAAACGTTGAGGTTGACGAAGGGTCTTTCATTTCCGACCAAAACGTAAGGAATCTATCCAAGGTAGCGGTCCTCGGTCCTACCGCGGCGGAGGATCTTTTCGGAACAAGCACAAGCCCAATAGGCCAAACAGTTCGTATTAATAAAATCGACTTCAAGGTGATCGGAGTCACAAAATCAAAAGGAGGAAGCGGCTTTAGCAATCAGGATGACATGATTTTTATTCCCCTGACCACGGCTCAGCGTTTCTTGGCGGGCAGCGATTATTTAAGTACCATAAGCGTTCAAGCGATTGACCAAAAATCAATGACGGAAATGCAGAATGAAATTACGACATTATTATTATCGCGCCACAATATAACGAACGCCAGCCTTGCCGATTTCAGTATTATGAACCAAGCCGATATCGTGGCGAGCGCCTCTTCCATAACCAATACTCTTACTATGCTTTTGGGTGCGATTGCCGGAATTTCATTAATTGTTGGTGGAATTGGAATAATGAATATGATGCTTACCACCGTTACTGAGCGTACGCGGGAGATAGGATTGCGCAAAGCAATAGGCGCTAAGAAAAAAGATATAACTCTTCAATTCTTAGCCGAGTCGGCGATGCTCACGCTTATCGGGGGAATAGTGGGGATTATTTTGGGTTGGCTCATTGCGTTAGCTGTGGCGCATTTTGCCAGTATTGCCACAAAGGTTTCTTTTGTATCAATTGCGTTAGCTTTTGGCGTGTCGGCCGTTATCGGAATTGTTTTCGGTTATTATCCTGCCAAAAGAGCAGCAAGTTTAAACCCGATAGAAGCGCTTCGTTATGAATAATAAATCGCTTGGTCGAGCGATTGATTTAAAATTAAAATATAACCATATAGTTTTTGCTTAATTCAAAATTATGAACAAGAAATTAATATCAATATTTGTTGTCGCATTAATCGTTGCAGGGGTTGGTTCTTTTTTCGGTGGCATGAAATACGCAGAAAGCAAAAGCCCTGTAGGGGGGAACTTTAAAAATCTTACGGAAGAACAGAGAGCGCAAATGGGTGCCAATGGAAGAAGCGGAGGAATGGGTAGCAGTACGGGTTCGGTAATAGGCGAAATTATTGCTAAAGACGATAGCAGTATCATTGTTCAGCTTAATAATGGCGGCTCAAAAATAGTTTTCTACTCAGGCTCTACCCAGATTGCTAAAACTGAAACCGGAACCACAAGCGATCTTGAAATTGGGAAATCCGTCACGATTAGCGGGAGCACGAATGATGACGGGAGCGTAACGGCAAAAATAATTCAAATGAGGCCGAAAACGCCGACCCAGCAATAAATAACATATTAATTAGAGTTTAAAACGCCGCTATCTGCGGCGTTTTAAGTTTGCTATAATTAAATAAAATGAAATTCAACAACCCTTTTTCCAAGGCATATGTTTTTCTTTTTTTTCCTTTGATTTTGGTAATGGTTTTAGATCTGGTTTTCACTTTGATCGGCCAGTCGCAGGACTATTGGAGGAACTTCCAATTTTTTAACGAGGCCAATCCCATGGCCGGATTTTTATTATCCCATCACCCGGCGCTCTTTGTTCTATTCTTTTGCATTTACCTTATCCTTGTTTTATTTTTAGTTGTCAATTTAAAAAAGCCCTTTAATTTAATATTTTACATCTTCTTCTTTTTAATACACAGTTGGGGAAGTTCTTCATGGCTTTCGGAATTATTTTTTTCTTTTCAGGCGGATTATTTAAGTAACTGGTGTCTGAATATCGGGTATTTTATTTTCATTTCCCTGGTTTCAGGCTTTTCCTTAAGCTTGTGGCTAAAAAATAGAAATATTTAGTTTCTAGTTTTTATTAATAACATCCGCCCTTAAACGGGGTGGTTTTTAAAATCAATAAAAATAGGGGAGTACTTTTTTAAGTAATCCCCTTTAGCCCTCGAAGGCCATTCTGTTATCTATGGCCTTTTTGTTCATCTCTCTTTGCTGTGCTTTTGTCAGATTTCTGTCCGGCGGAACCAGCTGCTTAAGCAGCATGCGGTTTCTCTGGCCATTAGAGCTTCCTGGTTTTGTGAGAGGCATTTTTCAATGCACCGATATGTTTATAATACAAAAATATTTTTTTGTCAATTTTTTTTACTTATCTGAAGAGGGAAGTAAATACCCCCCTTTTTGATTTTTTAAAGATATGGGCATATAATATGGTATATGCCTTATCAAGACATTATCTCTAAGCTTAAGAAAAGCGGATTAAAAGGCCGTAGCGGATCAAGCTTTCCGACCGGCTTGAAATGGGAATCGGTGAAAAACGCCAAAGCTAAAAAGAAATACATCATTTGCAATGCGGCAGAAGGAGAGCCCGAGGTCTTTAAGGATGATTTTATCTTGAAAAATTACCCGGAGAAAGTGGTGGAAGGGATAAAAATAGCCCTAAAGACCATAGATAATTCTTCGGCTTATATTTATATCAATAAAAATTATTTTAAGAAGTACGGGCAGAAATTAAAAAAAATAATCAGAAAGTTGCCTATAGAGATTTTTCAAAAGAAAACAGAGTTTGGCGCATATATCGGAGGAGAAGAGACTTCAATTATCGAATCAATCGAAGGAAAAAGGGCCGAGCCCAGGCAAAAACCTCCCCACCCGACCCAGAACGGTCTTTTCGGATTCCCCACCCTGGTCAACAATGTGGAAACATTTTATTACGTTTCTAAAATTACTGAGGGGAAATATGAAAATACCCGTTTTTATTCCATTTCCGGGGAGGTAAATAATAAAGGAGTTTTTGAATTGTCCGAGGACTTGACCGTTAAAGAGGTTTTGGAACAAACAGAGAATTGGCCAGAATTTGATTTTTTCGCTCAAATAGGAGGAGGGGGAGAAGGGGAAATATTCTTGCCCCAAGAACTGGATAAGCCGATCCAATATTTGGCTTCCATTATTATTTTCGACAAGAAAAAAACAGATCCTTACGGCTTAATGGGAAAATGGGTTGATTTTTTAATGAAAGGCAATTGCGACAACTGCGCGCCTTGCCGGGAGGGGCTCTATAGGATCAAGGAAATGATCGATAAAAAGAAAATGGAAAAAGAAACCCTGGATGATTTGTTTTTGGTTTTGGAAGAAACCAGCTTTTGTCCTTTAGGAAAGGGATCAACAATACCTTTTAAAAGCTTGATTGATAAAATTTTAAAATGAAAACGATTCAAATAACCATTGAAGGAAAGAAAATTAAGGCCCGAGAAGGACAGACGATTTTAGAAGCGGCCAGAGAGAATAAGATTGAAATTCCGACTCTTTGTTTTCACCCGGACTTGGAAGCAAAAGCAGGTTGCCGGCTTTGTTTAGTTGAAATCAAAGGGAAAAAGGGAATGCATACAGCTTGCTCTACTAAATCGGAAAAGGGAATGGAAATTATTATTGACTCTCCTAAAATAAAAAAGGCCAGAAAAATAAATTTAGAGCTTATTTTCGCTCAACACAGAGAAGAGTGTGACGATTGCGTTTGGCGTGACAATTGCCGGCTTTTAAAGCTGGCCAAAGAATACGGCCTTAATATTGCCAGGTTTTCCGACCGAAAAAATAATTTTCCCTGCCACCAGTTCGGGCCTTCAATAGTTTTTGATACCTCTAAATGCATAGACTGCAGAAATTGCGTAGAGGTCTGCCGAAAACAGGGGGTTAATTTTTTAGACATAGAAGAGAAAAATTCCTTTTTTGAGATTTTTCCCACCAAGGATAAGAAAAGAGACTGCATTTACTGCGGCCAGTGCCTGGCTCATTGTCCGGTCGGAGCTTTTGAATCTGTTGGGGAATACGAGGACATAGAAAAGCCTTTTGAAGATAAGAGCAAAGTCATTGTTGTTCAGTTTGCTCCGGCAATAAGAACAAGCATCGGCGAGGAATTCGGGATGAAGCCGGGAGAGGTTGTCACCGACAAATTGGTGGCTGCGATAAGGAAATTGGGGGTTGATAAGGTTTTTGACGTAAGCGTGGGAGCTGATTTTACCACCATGGAAGAAGCGAAAGAATTGATGGAAAAAATCACGAAAGGAAAAGGGGCTTGTCTGAGCTCCTGCTGTCCTTCCTGGGTGAAATTTGTGGAATTTAATTATCCAGAATTCATTTCTTGCCTTGCCACCACCAGATCTCCCCACATAATTCTGGGAGCTTTAATAAAAACTTATTGGGCACAAAAAGAAAAAATAGATCCGAAAAAAATAAAAGTAATTTCCATAATGCCCTGCACTTCCAAAAAGTACGAAGTGGAAAGAGACGAGCTTAAAATTGAAGGAACGAAGCCGGTGGATTATGTGATGACCACAAGAGAATTGGCCCGTCTTTTTAAGAAAAGAAATATTGATTTAAAAAATATTAAACCCGAACCGGCTGATAATCCCTTGGGAATTCCCAGCGGAGCGGGAGTAATTTACGGGGCTACCGGCGGAGTGGCGGAATCAGCCCTAAGGACAGCCTATTATATGATTACGGGAAAGAATTTGAAAAATGTTAATTTAAAAAACGTCAGAGGAATGGAAGGAATTAAAAAAGCAGAGATTAACATTAAAGGGCTAAGGGCAAAGATTGCCGTGATTACCGGCACGGGCAATGCGGAAAATATCTTAAAGGAATTGAAGAAAAATCCCAAGGCCTACGCTGCGGTTGAAGTGATGGCCTGTCCCGGAGGATGCATCGGAGGAGGAGGCCAGCCCTTGCCCAGTACTCCGGAAATCAGAAGACAGAGGGCAGAGGCATTGTATCAGATTGATGCTAAGAAAAAATTGAGGCTGGCCCATGAAAGTCCGATAGTTAAAAAAATCTATAAAGAATTTTTGAATAATGAAAAAATTATTCATACAATCTGCCACACCAAATATTTTAAAAAATCAAGAGAGGTTAAAATTTAAAGAACATGGAAAGAATAAAAATCTTAGCAATTAACAAAGGAAAAACATTAGCCCTGACACAATTTGGCATACTATTGGCAATTGCTTTGGCTGCTCCCCTTATGGGGCAGCAGGCGGTAACTGGCACCATTGTTAATGCTGCATTATTCATTTCAACGGTGCTTTTAGGTGTTGAGGCGGGAATTTTAATCGGATTAATTCCAAGCGTAATTTCTTTATCCGTCGGTCTTTTGCCGGCAGCGCTTGCGCCGATGATTCCTTTTATTATTTTAGGAAATGCCATTTTGGTGGTATCTTTCGGCTATTTCAAAGAAAAAAACTATTGGCTGGGAATGTTTTCGGCGAGCTTTTTGAAGTTCCTCTTTTTATTTAATACCAGCTCAATGGTCATTAATTTGTTTTTTAAAAAAGAGGTTGCAGGACAAGTGGCCTTAATGATGAGCTGGCCACAGCTTTTTACAGCCCTTAGCGGAGGATTAATAGCTTATTTGTTTTTAAAACAATGCAAAAAAATCAATTAATAACTATCTTTATAATTTTACTTTCTTTTGCGATAGGGATTTATTTCTATCCCCAAATGCCGGAAGCAATGGCTTCTCATTGGAATATCTACGGGGAAGTTGACGGTTATATGTCCAAATGCTGGGGATTGTTTTTTATGCCGATTCTTTCCGTTTTTTTATTTTTACTCTTTATCTTAATTCCCAAGATAGACCCCCTAAAATCCAATATTGAAAAATTCAGAAAATATTATGACGGATTTATTCTGTTAATGATGTTGTTTTTTTTCTACATTTATCTTCTAACTATTTTTTGGAGCCTTGGCTACAGGTTTAACATGGGCCAATTTATGATTCCGGCCATGGGCGTATTATTCTATTATTGCGGTATTCTTGTAGAGAACGCGGAAAAAAATTGGTTTATCGGCATAAGAACGCCTTGGACATTGAGCAGTGATTCAGTCTGGAAAAAAACCCACAAGCTAGGAGGAAAACTTTTTAAAATCAACGGACTGATTGCTTTCTTGGGATTGTTTTTTGGGCAATGGGCGTTTTCTCTGGTTATCGTGCCGGCAATTTTTATTGCCCTTTACACGGCTTTGTATTCTTACCTTGAATATCAGAAAGAAAAGAAATCTTAATTGTTTGAGATAGATAAAACAACCGGCGAAGAACGATTCTTGCCGGTTTTTTTATTTGTCGAATTCAAGAGATGCCAAGTGTTGCACTCGTAGGTTGAATTCAGCCCTGTTTTATTTGACAAGATAGATAAAATATGGTATAAAAATAACATCGCTCATTTAAGGAGGAGGCGATTATGTCCTTTGAAAAAAAAGAAGAAATATTGAATCAGTTATGGAAAGAGCTGCTTGGCCAAAATCCGACCAACGAAGACCTGTGCCATATCATCGAGTACATTGAGCCCTTAAGGAACGAGGCAGGAAAGAAACTGCTTGGCCGGAATCCGACCAACGAAGACCTGTGTTATATCATCAAGTACATTGAGCCCTTAAGGAACGAGGCAGGAAAGAAACTGCTTAGCCAAAATCCGACCAACGATGGTCTGTTCTGCATCTTCAGGGAGGTTGAGTCCCTAAGGAACGAGGCATGGCAGAAAATGCTTAGCCAAAATCCGACCAACGATGGTCTGTGTTATATCATCAAGTACATTGAGCCCTTAAGGAACAGATCATCGAAGAAATGAAAAAAATATTATAATCGGCAGAAATCAATTCTTGCCGGTTTTTTTTATTTCTTTTAGCCATGTCAGAAATAATAATTTATCAATAATAACTTGCGCTTGACCTCTAATTTCCAAAGGAGAAAACTCAATTAATGCAAAGGAAACGCCCAAAAACGTTCAAAAAACCGGTTAAAAAAGAAATAAAACCGCTGATTGAAAGCGAGGATATAAAAACCAAGATAACAAAAGTAAGAATAATAGGAATCGGCGGCGGCGGAGGAACCATTGTTTCAGAAATTGCCTATAAAATGCCCAGGGCCAGTTTTGTGGTGGCAAACACGGACGCCCAGGCATTAAAAACCGCCAGCCAGAAATCTTCCCGCTTTCATTTTGGCCAGAGCCTGACCAGAGGATTGGGGACTGGAATGAATCCCGAATTAGGGATGCAGGCGGCCTTGATTGAAAAGGACAAGATAAAAAAACTTTTAGAAGGTCAGGATTTGTGTATTTTTGTCGCTTGTCTGGGAGGAGGAACCGGTTCGGGCGCTGTTCCGATTTTTGCCAAAATAGCTAAAAGTTTGGGTAATCTCACTTACGGAATTTTCACCTTGCCCTTCAAGTTCGAAGGAGAAAGGAAAATGGAAATTGCCAGGGAGTCTTTAAAAAAAGTAAAAAATCATTTAAACGCCCTTTCTGTTATCCCTAACGAAAGAGCCTTTCAATTAATTGATAAGTCAACTCCCTTGCGCCAGGCTCTCTCAACGGTTAACAAGGCTTTGACAGAAAGCTTAACAGGCCTTATCGAAACAATTTACGAGCCGGGATTGATCAACATTGATTTCGCCGATTTTCGGACAATTTTAGAAGGCAAAGGCAGATTGGCCTATTTAAATACAGCCGAGGTTGAAATAAAAAAAGATTCGGCTAAGAATTTGATAGTTAAAGCCCTTAATTCTCCTTTATATCCATACGGAATTAAGGGGGCAAAGGGAGTTTTATTCAATATTGCCGGCGAAAAAGAGCTTTCTTTGGCCGAAGTTAACGAAATATCCAAGACCATTTCTGAACTGGTTAATCCGGAAGCAAAAATTATTTTCGGAATTTCTCAGGGTAAAAAATATTCAGGAATTCTTAAAACGACATTATTGGTTACGGGTTGCAGTATGAAAATTTTCTCATCCGAGGATAAGGGCAAAGCTCCGAAAAAAATTAAAAAACCCCCAGTTTTTAGGGTAAAAGAAACAGCACCTGAAAAGCCCAAGGAGCAGCAGAATAAAAAATCCGGAGCTAACAAAAAAACAAATAAAAAAGCTAGACCTAAGAAAAAAAAGACAATTAAAAAGGCAAAAGAAGAAATAGTTCAAGAGTCATTACCGGAAAAAAATCTTAATCTTTTTGAGGCAATAGCGGATGAAAGGGTGAGAAAAAATGCGCTTCAAGTGAAAAGAGATGTTGAAGAAACCGAAGCAGAGATGTTAGCCAAAGAAAGGATTTGGGAAACCCCGACTTTTTTAAGAAGGAAAATGGAAAAATAGAGATAATTTTGATTAATTTTTTAATTAAAATCAACCCCGTTAGGACTTCGTTTCTAACGGGGTTTATGATAGAATAAGCCAAAGGTTAATAATTTTTAAGCTTAAAATTAAACACATATGATAGAGGTAAACAAGTCTATTTTGAAAAATATTTATCCTAAAAAACCCATTGATTCCAGAAAATACGACTACGGGCTTCTTTTGGTCATCGGTGGTTCTCAGTTTTATTCCGGATCGCCGGCTTTTGCCAGCGTAGCGGCTTTTCGAACAGGTGTCGATATGGTAAGAATTATAGCCCCAAAAAGAGCGGCCGATATTATTGCTTCTCTTTCCCCTAATTTGGCCGCTTTCCCCCTGGAAGGAAATTGGCTGGAAAAAAACCATTTAGCTGTTCTAATATCCATGACCGAAGGGGCTAAAGACGTTTCTCGCGGGAAAACAGCTGTTGTGATAGGAGGAGGAATGGGAAGGACCAAGGAAACTCAGGAAACGATTCTAGACTACCTCTCTCAGATTTCCATCCCGGCAGTGATAGATGCTGATGCGATTCATGCCATCGCAAAAAAACCTGAAGTGATTTCCGGAAAGAACTTTCTTATCACCCCGAATGTTTATGAGTTTTTTGTTCTTACGGGAAAAGAGGTTTCTAAATTAACTGAAGAGGAAAAGATAAAAACAGTGGAAAAAGAAGCGGCTCGGCTAGGAACGACAATATTGCTTAAGGGAGTAGTAGATATTATTTCTAATGGAAAAGAAACAGCCTTAGACAAAACAGGTTCTCCTTATATGAGTAAAGGAGGATGCGGGGACACCCTGGCCGGTATTTGTGGCGCTTTAATGGCCAGAGGCTTTAGCGCTTTCGAAACCGCTCAGGCGGCTGCTTTTATCAACGGAAAAGCCGGCGAAATAGCATCTCACAAATTAAAAGAAGGAATGCTGGCAACGGACCTGATAAAAGCCATTCCCGAGGTTTTGCATATGTAATATTATGTACGATTTAATAATTATCGGCGGAGGACCGGCCGGTGCAACGGCGGGAATTTATGCCAGCCGGAAAAAAATAAAAACATTATTGATCACCAAAAATTTCGGGGGATTAATGGCCGGAAAATCCGTTACCATTGAAAATTATCCCGGGTTCGAAGAGATTTCCGGTTCGGAGCTCATCGGAAGATTTGAAAAGCATTTAAAAAAACAGAAGATTGAGATAGAAAACGATTCGGTTGTAAAAATTGAAAAAAACAACCAGGAGTTTTCCGTTTTGACGGAAAAGAAAAAGCAATTTCAATCCAAGGCAATTATCATTGCCTCAGGATCAGAACCGCGGAATTTAGGACTTCCGGAAGAAAAAGAATTTATAGGCAGGGGAGTCTCTTATTGTTCGACCTGCGACGGTCCGTTTTTTTCACATAAGGACGTGGCGGTGGCGGGCGGAGGCAATTCAGGATTTGAAACAGCGATATCTTTGACCAGTTACGCCAAGAAAGTTTATATTTTAGAAGCAGGAAAAGAGTTAAGGGCCGATGAAGTTCTTCAGGAGAAAGCCAAGCAAACCGGAAAAATAGAAGTTATAACAGGAGCATCAATAAAAAAGATTCAAGGGGAAAAATTCGTTAACTCTTTGGTTTTTGAAGACCAGAAAAAAGATATTAAAACCTTGGAAGTGAAAGGTCTTTTCGTTGAAATAGGCTGGAAGCCGGCAACTTCTTTTGCAAAAGGGTTAATAGATTTAAACGAAAAAGGGGAGATAGTCATTGATTTTAAAAATAATCAAACGAACGTTCCTGGCTTATTCGCGGCAGGCGACTCCAGCAGCGTTTTATATAAACAAATTATTGTTGCTGCGGGCGAAGGGGCGAAAGCTGCGCTTTCAGCTTACGATTACCTCAATAACTTAAAATGAACGGTTTTCTGATAAAAAAAATTACAGGAAAAGAAATTTTAGACTCGCGGAAGAATCCCACCGTCGAGATCAGCTTGTTTACCGAAAAAGGATTGTTTAAGGCGGCCGTTCCTTCGGGAGCTTCCACGGGGAAAAACGAGGCAATTGAGTTAAGGGATGGAGGAAAAAGACTTAACGGAAAGGGAGTTTTAAGAGCAGTGGCAAATATTAATAAGATTATAGGGCCGAAACTGAAAGGAAAAGAAGTCTCTAGTCAAAAAGAAATAGACGATTTTTTAATAAGACTGGACGGAACAAAAAATAAATCAAAATTGGGGGCAAATGCAATTTGCGGAGTTTCCATGGCTGTTTGCCGGGCCGGAGCGAAATCAAATAACATTCCTCTTTGGAAATATATCTCTTTAATTGCTAAAGAGAAGCCGTCATTGCCCACTCCCTGTTTTAATATCATTAACGGCGGAGCTCATGCGGGAAATGATTTGGATTTTCAGGAATTCATGGTCGTTCCTCTGGTAAAGCCTTTTTCCAAGTCCCTTGATCTTGGACTGAAAACCTATTTGCAGTTAAAAGAAGTTATTAATGAAAAACAGGGAAAATTAGGCTTAAAAACCGGAGACGAAGGAGGATTTGCACCGAAAATAAAAAGACCAGAAGAAGCGCTGGATTTGATTTCAGAAGCGGTTGAAAAAATAAATCTTAAAAAAGAGATAAAAATAATTTTAGACGTTGCTTCTTCCCAGTTTTTTAAAAAAGGAGAGTATAAAACCGTTTTTGGAAAATTTAATTCAAGAGGACTGATCGATTATTATTTTAATCTGATTAAGAAATACCCCATAATCGGACTGGAAGATCCTTTATCGGAAGAAGACTGGAAAGGATGGAAAGACTTGAAGTCCAAAGTGAAAAAAGAAAAATCAAAGATACTTATCATAGGCGACGATCTGTTAACGACCAATCCAAAAAGAATAAAAGAGGCGAAGAAAAAAGACGCCTGCAACGCTATGATTTTAAAAATCAATCAGATCGGCACGGTAAGCGAAGCTATTGAATCGGGAAAATTGGCAAAGTCGTTCGGCTGGAAAATTGTGGTTTCCCACAGGTCTGGAGAAACAAAGGACAATTTCATCGCCGACTTGGCGGTTGGAATAGGAGCGGATTTTATAAAAACCGGAGCTCCTTTTCCCATAGAAAGAATGGCGAAATACAACAGATTGGCTGAAATAGAGAAAGAGATTGGTAATTAAATTCTATTATTGCAAATTTTTTATTTAATTAAAAAAAATTAAAATTATGTCCACACTAATATTATTAAGGCATTTTCAATCTCAATGGAATCTGGAGAACCGTTTCACCGGCTGGGTTGACGTTCCTTTAAGCAGGGAGGGGATCAGGCAGGTGGAAAAAGTTGCTCAGAAGCTTTCGGAAATTAAAATTAATGCTATTTATACGTCTCCTCTGATCAGAAATCAGGATACGATTTTAAGGATTTTTGAGCATTTGGTGGAAAAATATCCTATTTTCATCCATTTTGAAGGGAAAATGAAAAAATGGGGCAATTTTCATGAAATAAATAAGGATTATTTTCCAGTTTACGTTTCCGAGCGCTTGAATGAAAGATATTACGGGGATCTTCAGGGGTTGAATAAAGACATGATGATTAAAAAATACGGACCGGAAAAAGTACATTTATGGCGTCGAGGTTTTGACGTTAAACCGCCCAAGGGAGAAAGCCTGAAGGAAACATTAGCGCGCACAATGCCTCTTTATACTCAATACATTGAAAAAGACCTGAAAAAAGGTAAAACCATCTTAGTCGTGGCCAGCCACAATAGCTTGAGGTCCTTGGTAAAGCATATTGAAAAAATTCCCGACCAGGGAATAAGTAAGATAGAAATGCTGCCAGGAACCATTACGAAATACGAATTTGATACAAATCTTAAACTGAAAAATAAAGAAATCCTTTAATGGGAGATTTATTAAAAGTTGAAAATTTATACGCAAAAGGAAGCGGAGAAGAGATATTGAAAGGAGTTGACCTTACGATTAAGGTTGGAGAAATCCAGGCTCTTTTGGGTCCTAACGGTTCTGGAAAAAGTGTTTTAGCACAAACGATTATGGGCAGCCCGAAGTATAAAGCTATTAAAGGGGAAATCTTTTTTAAAGGAAAAAAGATTACCAAGATGTCTCCGGAAAAAAGAGTTAAGCTGGGAATATCTATGAGCTGGCAGTCTCCCCCGGCAATTAAGGGAATAAAACTTTCCAATCTTTTAAGAAAAATTTCCGTAAGAAAAGATTTTAAAGTTAAAGAAGCTGAAGGTTTTTTGGAAAGAGAAGTGAATCTTGACCTTTCGGGAGGAGAAAGGAAGATATCTGAACTGTTGCAAATTTTTTCTTTAGATCCCCAATTGATAATTTTTGATGAAATAGATTCAGGTTTGGATTTAAAAAAAATAGAAATCGTTTCTAAAATAATTAAAAAAGAAATATCAAGAAAAAAGGCGTCAATCTTATTAATCACCCATTCGGGAACAATTCTGAACTATTTCAAGCCGAACGTTACCAATGTCATGGTTGAAGGAAAAATAATATGCAAGAGCAATAATTATAAAAAAACTTTAAACGATATTAAAAAATACGGCTATGAAGGGTGCAAAAAATGCAAATCGAGCGTATGAAAAATCATCTGCTCCGGTAAATTTTCTACAGATTGACCATAGAGTTGAAAATATTTCTCAGCCCAAAGGAACAATTATTCTTCCCAGTTCTAAGGCATGGGAAAATTTTCCTTGGGTAAAAAGCTTATTTAAAATAAAACCGAAAGAAGGATATTTTATCTGGGTAAAAGAGCAGGGAGATATGCCCCTATCCACCTGTTTAACCATATCTTCCCCTAAAACTGTTCAAAACCTGACTAATATTTTGGTGGTTGAAAAAAACATCAAAGCTAAAGCCAATGTTCTTTGTAATTCAATAAAAAATAATCTTTGCGGAACGCACAAAGCCAAAGGAAAGCTTATCCTTAGAGAAGGAGCTTCTTTGGAATACAGCCATATTCACAAATGGGGGGAGAAAGATTTTGTCAATCCGGATTACGAATTTTTTTTGGAAAAAGACGCAAAGCTTGTTTATAATTATCAAAATTTATTGCCTCCGGAAAAGCTTGATTTGATAACTTCGGTTCATAGCAAAGAGAATTCTTCAGTTCAGATGAATTTTGTCATCAACGGAGTGAATTCAAAAATAAATTTAAAAGAGAAGATTTTTCTTGAAGGAGACAATGCCCAGGGGATAATGAAATTGAGGTTAGTGGGCAAAAAGAACAGCCAAATCAAGGCCGAAAGCAGCGTTGTTGCTTTAGCCGCAGGGAAGGGGCATTTGGATTGCCAGGGATTGTTGGTTGACGAAAAATCAACTATTTTTTTAAGTCCGGAAATAATTTGCAAGAACAGGCTCGCTCAAATTACCCATGAGGCTTCGTTGGGGAAGATTTCCGAAGAAGAATTGAATTATTTAAGAATGAGAGGGCTGAAGGAAAGCGAAGCAATAGATTTAATTGTCAGCGGATTTTTACAGGCATGAAGAAGAAGCTGAAAATAGCAGTTGCTATGTCGGGAGGGGTAGATTCTAGCGTTACAGCCGCTCTTTTAAAAAAACAAGGATTTGAGGCAAGCGGTATTTTTATGAAACTTTTTAACTCTCCCGCTCTTGAAGTCTCGGAGAAAAGAGCGAGAAAGATAGCCAAGACATTGGGCATTTCTTTTCTTGTTTTTGATTTAAGAAAAGAGTTCAAAAAGAGAATTATTAATTATTTTTTGAGCGAATATGAAAAGGGGCGCACCCCCAATCCTTGCGTGGTTTGTAATAAGGAAATAAAATTCGGATTGCTTCTCGAAAGAGCAGTGTCTTTAAAAAGCGATTTTATTGCCAGCGGCCATTATGTAAGGAAGGCAGGGGAGAAATTATTGATAGCCAAGGACAAAAACAAGGACCAATCTTATTTTCTATGGAAGCTAAATCAAAAATTACTCAGCCGTATTTTATTTCCCCTGGGGAATTATAACAAGCAAAAAGTTAAAGATTTGGCAAAAGAATTAAAGCTTCCGCTTTTAAACATTCCAGAGTCGCAGGAAATATGTTTTGTCGGAAAAGATATTAATATTTTTTTAAAAAAATATCTTAAGCCCAAGCAGGGCGTTATTGTTAACGAAAAAAAAGAAATAATCGGCTGGCATAAAGGGTTTTGTTTTTATACCATTGGACAGAGAAAGGGGATTGGCCTTTCCGGCGGACCATATTACGTTACAGGAAAAGATTTGAAAAAAAATATTTTGATTGTAAGCAAGAATAAAAAAGATTTGGCGAAAAAAGAATTGATTGCCGAAAACGTGAATTGGATTTCAGGTAAAAAGCCAAAATTTCCGTTGAGAATAAAAGCAAAAACAAGATATAGGCAAAAATCATTTCCGGCAACAGTCCAGCCGTTCGGAAAAAAAATTAAAGTTATTTTTGATAAGCCCCAGAGAGCGATAACCCCTGGCCAGTCAGTTGTTTTTTATTCCGGCCAAGAGCTTTTGGGCGGAGGAATAATCTGCTAAAATGTTTTTATGATTAAAAAGTTTTTACCCTTATTATTGATTATAGCTTTTGGTTTTTTATTAAGGCCCTCTTTGGGATTAGCGGAAGATAGCAAGATCGAAGCTTATTTTTTTTACAGCACTACATGTCCCCATTGCAAAGCCGAGGAAGGATTTTTGGATAAAATTGAAGGAAAATACCCCCAGATTAAAATCAATAGATATGAAGTTTCCAATAAGGATAATCAGGAGCTTTATAAGCAAATAGGCAAGAAATATGGCGCACCAGAGCAGGCTCTTTCCTTAATAAGTGTTCCTCTTACTGTTATCGGGGATAAATACTTTTTGGGATACTTGGATGAAAAAACCACTGGTGCGGAAATAGAAAATCATATTAAATCATTGATTGGAAGCGGAAACGAATCTTGCTCTCCGGAAAAGCCCGCTCAGAGTTTTAATTTTTTCGGAAAAGAAATTAAGATTTCCAGCACACTTTCTCTGATAGGAATGGGTTCGGTTCTGGGGCTGGCCAATGGCATAAATCCTTGCACGATTTCTGTTTTAGTAATGCTTTTGGCTTATCTCTTAACCAGCGTTTCCTTCAAGCAGGCAATAAAGTCTGGGATTATTTTTGCTACAGGCGTCTTCTTGTTTTATTTCCTTTTAATGATAGGCGTTTATAAAAGTTTTTGTTTTTTTCAGGAAAATTTAATCGGATATATCGGCCCGATTAAAATCGGGCTCGGAGCAGTTTTTCTTCTCATGGGCCTTTGGATGGCAAAGGATTTCTTTTTCTTAAAACCAGGACAAAGGGTTTCTTTTGCCATACCGAAATTCGCTCATCCGATTATTAAGAAATTCATTTCTTATTCAAGTTTGCCGGCGGTAATTTTATTGGCTCTTTTTTCCTCTTTAGTTGAGCTTCCCTGCGCCTTTGCCTTGCCCTTGAGCTATGCCGCCATTTTGGCGGAGAAAAATATCTCTCCTTATCCATATTTTCTTTTGTATAATTTCTTTTTCGTCTTGCCCTTGTTTGTTATTATCGCAATCGTCGGATTCGGTTTTTCCAAGGCGGAAAACGTTGAAGAATGGCGGGAAAAATTTAAGAAGAACGCCAGACTGGTTTCGGGAATCTTACTTCTGCTTTTAGGGCTAGCTTTTTTATTTAAGATTTTTTAAAATTAATAGGTTTAATTTAAAAATAAAATGAAAAAAATTACCAAAAATACTGTTTTATCCGACATTCTAGCTGATCAAAAAATGGCCGAAATTTTAGTAAAACATAATTTGCCCTGCTTGAGTTGTCCTTTCGCCAAATATGAAATGGAGCAATTAAAAATAGGGGAGGTTTGCAAGCAATACGGCATTAAAGATGAAAAATTGCTCGAAGAGCTAAATAGTAGCTTATTTTCCAAAAAATCCGTGCCCAAAACAAGAAATAAAAAGGATAAGGTCGACCCATAAAAGATAAAATTTCCGACGGATTTTACACAAATAACAATTAATGATATATTAAATACATTACTAACTAAAATAAACAACTAAATATGCCCATAAAAATAAATAAAAATTCAATAATAATTATTGTCGCTGTCGTCGCCCTGCTCGGAGTGATTACATTGGGGTACCTTTACAACAAGAAGCAGGAAGCTGACAATATTCAGCAAACAGCGGAAAAAGCCATAGATTTTGTTAATAAAAATCTTTTATCCGGAGGTTCCACGGCTTCATTAGACGGAGCAACCTCGTCAGGCGGAGTTTTAGCAATAGGCCTTAAGATCGGAGAACAAACATACACTTCTTACGTTACCAAAGACGGAAAAATGTTTTTCCCCGAAGGATATGAAATTAAAGAGGCAACCACAACGTCGGAGACAAGCGCATCGGTCGGTAATTTTATGACAAAAGATGAAGAGGTTTGCAAGGAAGACGGAAAGCCCATAATTTATTTCTTCGGTTCAAACACCTGTCCTCATTGCCTATGGGAGCATCCAATATTGGAAAAGGTGCTGAAAAATTTTGAGGGACAGATTTCCTTCCACAATAACATGGACTCTCAGGCCGATCTGGAAATATTTTCCAAATACAGCGATGGCGGAATACCGACCTTAGTATTCGGTTGCAAATATTACAGGCTGGGAAGCGGAGAATCTGACGGAGAAGAAGCAGAAACAAAAAACCTAACCGCCATGCTTTGCAAATTAACAGACAACAAGCCGTCCGAGATTTGCAGCGGAGTTCAGGACCTGGTTAATCAGATTCAATAATTACATCCTTAATGATAAAAGTATACGTTACTCCAATTTGCCCATATTGCGTTACGCTGAAGAGTTTTTTGAAAGAGCATAATATTGAGTTTGAAGAAATCGATGTTTCTGGAAACGACAAGCTCATAGATGAAATAATCGAGAAAACGGGACAAATGGGAGTTCCTGTAATGGATATAAACGGCGAGCTTATAGTGGGCTTTGATAAGGAAAAAATATCAAAACTTTTAGACATTGAAGAATAATTTTTTAAAAAATATGAAAAAAATTGCCATTAACGGCTTCGGCAGAATAGGCCGGCATGTTTTAAGAATAATATTCGACAAGCACCCCGATCTAATGGTGGTTGCTATCAATGATTTATCCGACACTAAAACATTGGCCCATCTTTTAAGGTATGATTCCGTTTACGGAACCTATAGCAAAAAGATAGAAGTTAAAGGCAGTTCTCTTACAATAGAAGGAAAAGAAATAAAAATTACGGCCGAAAAAGATCCGGCCAGTCTTCCCTGGAAAGAAATGGGGATTGATATTGTTCTGGAATGCACCGGTAATTTTACCGAAATTGAAGGAGCGGGAAAGCACATTACGGCTGGAGCTAAAAAAGTAATAATTTCCGCACCCTCCAAGTCAAAAGAAATAAGGTCTTTTGTTTTGGGGGTAAACGAGGAAAAATACGATTCAGGCAAAGATCATGTGGTTTCCATGGCTTCCTGCACCACCAATTGCTTGGCGCCGGTGGCAAAAGTCCTTAATGATAATTTTAAGATAAATAAGGGTTTTATGACCACCATCCATGCCTATACCAACGACCAGAAAATTCTTGACGTGGCGCATAAGGACCTGAGAAGGGCGAGGGCGGCAGCTTTAAATATTATTCCCACCAGCACAGGAGCAGCCAAAGTCATAGGTCAGGTAATTCCTGAATTGGAAGGAAAGCTGGACGGAATAGCATTAAGGGTTCCCACTCCGACCGTTTCCATTGTTGACTTGGTTTGCCAGGTTGAAAAAAGCACCACAATTGAAGAAGTGAACAACGCTCTTAAAAGCGCCTCCCAAACAAAAGAAATGAAAGAGATATTGTATGTGGAAGAATCTCCTTTGGTTTCCAGCGATTTTGTGGGCAATTCCTATTCTTCCATTGTCGACGCATCGCTCACCATGGTCAAGGAAAACATAGTCAAAATATTTTCCTGGTATGACAACGAATACGGTTACGCTTACCGATTGGCCGATTTCGCAGAATACATCGGAAAGAGATTATAATTATATAAATACAAAAATCGGAACGCTTTACGATTTTTAACCCGAGAGCTTTTCTCGGGTTTTTAATTAGGGTATAATTAAATATTATGGCTAAAAAAATTTTACCAGACAAAAAGGGACTTTTTTATCCAACTGAAGAAATTAAAAAAAGATCTTGGGTAAACAATAAAAAGATCTACGAAGAAGCTGATAAAAACCCCATTAAATTTTGGGAAAAAGTAGCAAGCGAGCTTTTTTGGAAAAAGAAATGGCAGAAAGCGTTTGAGCACAAACCTCCTTTTTTCAAATGGTTTTTGGGCGGAAAATTAAATATTACAGAAAACGCCCTGGACGGCAATTTGCCCAAAAGAAAAGACAAGCCTGCGTTTATTTGGGAACCGGAGCCGACAAATGAAAAACCGCGCATTTTGACTTACGGAGATTTATTAAAAGAAGTAAACAAATTCGCCAATGCTCTTAAAAAATTAGGAGTGAAAAAAGGGGACAAGGTGGGAATCTATATGCCCATGATTCCCGAAGTGATTATTTCAATGCTTGCTTGCGCCAGGATAGGCGCGGTTTACAGCGTTGTTTTTTCCGCTTTTTCGCCCTCTGCCCTGAAAATAAGGCTGCAGATTATCGAGGCGAAAGTTTTAATTACCGCAGACGGATATTACAGGAGGGGAAAGCCCATTAATTTAAAGGAAAGTGCGGACGAGGGAATCAAAGAAACCATGGTTAAAAAGGTAATTGTTGTGAAGCGGGTCGGGAATAAGATTAACTGGGACGCTAAAAAAGATTTATGGTGGCACGAATGCGTAAAAAATCAAAGCGAGAACTGTCCGGCAGTTGCAATGAATTCGGAAGATCTTTTATTTATTCTATTTACCAGCGGGACAACCGGAACGCCTAAGGGTTGTGAGCATGTCTGCGGGGGATATATGGTTCAGGCTTATTGGACCGGCAAATTGATATTTGATTTGCACGAGGAAACTATTTTTTGGAGCACGGCTGATATCGGCTGGATTACCGGCGCAACATATTCCTGTTACAGCCCCTTGCTTAACGGTACGACATTTATTCTTTATGAGGGCTGTCCTGATTGGCCGGCCTTTGACCGCTGGGCGCAGATTATTGAGAAATACAAAGTAACGGTTTTTTATACAGCTCCCACGGCAATCAGAATGTTTATGAAATACGGAAGCGATCTGGTTAAGAAATATTCTTTTAACAGCCTGAAGCTTCTCGGCTCGGTGGGAGAGCCGATTGATGAAGCTGCCTGGAATTGGTATTTTCAAAAAGTTGGCAAGGGAAGATGCCTTATCGTTGACACCTGGTGGCAGACGGAAACAGGCGGAATTTTGATAACTTCTTTGCCAGGAATAGGCCCCTTTAAGCCAGCTTTTTCCGGATTGCCTCTGCCCGGCGTAAGGTTTGATATCCTTGATGAAAAGAAAAAAAGACCGCCGATCGGAGAGCAGGGCAATTTGATATTACTTCCTCCTTTTGCTCCCGGGCTTTTGCGGGGAACATACAAGGATCCCAAAAAATATTTGGAAACCTATTGGAGCCAATACGGAAAGAAAATATATTTTACCTCCGATGCGGCCCTAAAAGATAAAAACGGATTGATCAGGATTGTCGGCCGGGTTGATGATGTGATTAAAGTGGCCGGCCACAGGCTGAGCACCGGAGAAATGGAAGCGGTAATTAATCTTCATCCCGAGGTTGTCGAGTGTGCGGTTTTGGGAATCCCTGATAAAATAAAAGGAGAGGTCCCGATCGCTTTTGTCGTTCCCGAAGACAAGAGTCCCTGTCCGGCCTTAAGGGATAAGGTAATCAACCAGGTAAGAAGGGAGATCGGCAGCATTGCCACATTGAAAGAAGTTTATGTGGTTGAGGATCTGCCCAAAACCAGATCGGGAAAGATAATGAGAAGGATTTTGAGAAAATTAAGCACAGGAGAGGAGCTAGGAGATTTGTCGACATTATCAAACCCCGAAAGCGTCGGGAAAATACAAATAATAATTAAAAATGCCAATAAGATCTAAAAAAAATATTCTTTGGTTCAAGGAAATATCGATAAAAGATATTCCCTTGGTTGGAGGAAAGAACGCTTCTTTGGGGGAAATGTTTTCCAAGTTGAGCGCAAAGGGGATTAATATTCCCAACGGCTTTGCCACAACTTCTTATTTTTAC
>JAPLXK010000029.1 GCA_026396095.1 Candidatus Nealsoniibacteriota bacterium
CAAAACATTATTGGGAATAAAGGAGTTTGTCGAAGGCAAAGATTTTAAAAAAATAAACGAAATTTCAGAGAGCGCCTTGGATGGGGCCTTGACCAACGCCCAGGGTAACGCCGGTGTGATTTATACCGGCTTTTTAGCTGGATTTCTATCAGATTTAGTCGGAGATTCCATTGACGTTCCCAAGCTGGCCATTGCCCTTGAAAAGGGCTCGCAAAGAGCCAGGCAGTCCATTCAAAACCCAAAAGAGGGAACCATTTTAGATGTAATCGACGCGACCGCCGAAACTTTTAAAAGAGAATCGGGAAAGGAGAAGGACGTCATTATTGTTTTCAGAAAATCGGTGGAAAACGCCAGGGAGGCATTACTGGCAACCAGGGAAAAAATGGAAATCTTCAGAAGGGCTAACGTGGTTGACGCCGGAGGCCTAGGGTTTTTAATAATTTTAGAAAGCTATTTGGAAGCCATTGACCCTGAGTTTGTCGAGGTTTTACAGAAGCACGAAAAGCCGTCGGAAAAGGTGAAAAGATTTATCCAGACAATCTCCTATCGCTATGAAGTGGTCTGTCTGCTTAAAAATTCTACAATAGACGAAAGAAGGATCAGGGAAAAACTGAAAAAACTGGGGAATTGCTTGGATATCGTTCAAGTAAAAGACAAAATAAAGATTCATATCCACACCGATTATCCAGAAGAAGTAAAAAGTATTTTGATAAATGCCGGGCAGGCTCAGAGCATGCGGGTTGAAGACATGGCCAAAGAGGTTGCGGGAGAAGAATCGGTCAGAAAAGTTGCGATTGGAATCGTTACCGAAGACGCGGTTGATTTGCCCAAAAAGGTTTTAGAAAGGTATCAGATAGAAACAGCTCCGCTTGTTTTTGACTGGCCTGAAGGAGAAAATCTTCCCGGCGAAAATATTTGCCAAAAAATGAGAGAAGCTGACAAAAGAGGGATTAAAGACTTTCCAAAAGTATCTCCGGCTATTCCTAAAGCATATTCAAATGCCCTTGAGAAGCAGATTGATAAATTCGGAAAAGTTCTGTGCATTACTCTTTCTTCCAATATTTCCGGATGCTACGATTCCGCCAAGCAGGCCGAAAAAACAATCACCAAGAGCGGCCGCATAATAATTTTAGACTCTTTAAACGCTTCGGCCGGACAATCCCTTTTGGCATTGAGGGCGATAGAACTTATCCAAGAACAGAGAGAAGTCAATGAAGTTTTAGCGGAAATAAAAAAATTAATTCCCAAAACATTTTTTTATCTTGACCTTGAAGATCCGAAATGGATGGAGTCTGCCAAGAAAATAACCAAAGGCCAGGCAAATTGGATAAAAAGAATGAAAAAACTGAAACTCCAGCCCTTACTGACGATTAAAAAGGGAAAAATAGTCAAAGAGGGAACGGTTTATGCCAAGAGTGCGGCCGAAGCCTTGTTTAAAAAAATATCTAAAGAAACAAAAAACGCCAGAAAAAATGGCTTAAGAATCAGGGCGGTTATAAGCCACGCAGATAATCTGGAAGGAGCGGAAAGCTTGAGAAAAATGCTAAAAGAAATAAAAGCGGAGGTGCCTTTTGTCGTTTTGTCTTCTCCTGCAAATTGCGTTAATGTCGGCCCCGGCGCTTTAATTGTTGCCTGGCAGGCCTTATAATTTTATGTATATCAAAGGAGTAGGAATGACAAAATTTGATTATTCTGATAAGCCCTGGTGGCGCTTTGCTTACGAAGCGACAGAGGAAGCTCTGGCAGATGCGGGAATGAAAATTTCCGACATTAAAGCCATTGTTCTTGCCGCTATTTCCAGCGCTGCGGGTGGCGGAGAGCATCAAACCCACAAGGTTTCTTTGCTTTCAGATTTGTTTAAAACAAACGTTCCCATTATTGAAATACCTTCGGTTTGTGGCGGTGGCGGGGTTGCCACTTTTGTCGCCAATCGCCTAGGATTCGGAAGCGTCCTGGTGGTCAGCGGGGAAAAAGTGGTGGACAGCCTCAGCGACGTAACCACCGACTGGATTATGTCAGCCAGCGAAAGGGTGCTGGAGCAGACAGAAGGAATGAATTTTCCGGTCCAAAATGCTTTGGTCTGGCAGCAATACATGGAAAAATACGGGGCAACCATGGACGATCTGGCTCTTATTTCCTATAAAAATCATCAAAACGCGGCCTTAAATCCTAAGGCATATTATTTTCAAAGGCAGGTCTCCCTAGAGGAGATAAAAAAATCTCCGGTAGTTGCTTCTCCTCTTCGCCTGATGGATTGCTCATTGTCGGTTAACGGCGGAGCAGCCTTGATTTTAACAAAAGAAAAAACAGATGTTGAGATTATCGGTTCCGGATTTGTCACAGATTATCTTTTAACTTTTAACAGAGAAATCATCACCCATTTCCCGGCAGTCAGGTCAGCCGCACTCCAGGCTTTTGATCAGGCAAAAATCAAACCAGAAGATATTAATGTTGCCGAACTGCACGACGCCTTTACTTCGGTAGAATTGTTTTCTTACGAAGATTTGGGATTCGCTCCGGTCGGAAAAGGAGCGGAATTGATAAGACGGGGAATAGTTAATTTGGACGGCCGCTTGCCAATTAACACATCGGGCGGATTAAAAGCAAAAGGCCACCCTATCTCAGCGACCGGATTGGCCCAGATTTATGAAATTACAAATCAGTTGCGGGCAAGGTGCGGAGAACGCCAGGTGAAGAATGCCAAAATAGGACTCTGCAACAACGTCGGAGGAGCGGGAGGCAGCGCCACGGTTCATATTATTAAAAGAAATTAAAAAATTACATATATATATGTTTTTAAAACTAAACATTGATTCTAGGTTCGCAATAATTTTTTTGATAGTTTTGACGTTCGGAGCGATCTCTTTAATTACAACGAGCTATAATTTAACCAAGCAGGAGATAGATTTTTTAAGTCAGGATCAGGTGACGGTAAGCGCTCAATTGATGAGAAACGCCGTCAAGGAAAAAGTTTCATATAAAATCATTGAAGGCAACGGAAAAATAATTTCATCCACCATTTTTATTTCAAAAAATTCCAATGTTTTTTCCCTGTTGGAAGAGATGTCAAAACAAGAAAACTTCAAAATAGAATCAAAAGAATATAAAGGAATGGGATTGTTAGTGGAAAGCATTGACGGGGTCAAGAACGGAACCGATAATAAATACTGGCAATATTGGGTTAATGGAGAGTTGCCCATGGTGGCAGCAGACAAAAAAGAAGTTAAAAATGGGGACAAAATAGAGTGGAAGTTTGATTTAGCAGATTTTTAAAATTTATAAATTAAAATCTATACACATGAATAAAAAAATTATTATCGCAATACTTATTGCTTTATTGGGAGCCTCTCTTCGCATTTTTCTAAACGAAAAAGTCGCTATTCCAAACTTTGAAGCGGTTACCTCCCTTTCCTTGCTAGCAGGGTCTTTTCTGGGAGGAATTTTCGGAGCAATCACCTCTCTTTTAATGATATTTTTTTCCGATATTTATTTGGGTAATACTCAGATTTATCTTTTCACCTGGTCGGCTTTTCTTTTGATTGGAATTTTTGGGTCTTTGATAAAAAATAATTCCAGACACTATATTCTTAAAGCTTCCGGATTGGGATTGGGATCTGTCCTGTTTTTCTATCTTTGGACTAATTTTGGATGGTGGCTTCTTTCTGGGATGTACGAAATGAGCTTTTTAGGGCTGATAAAATGCTATATCGCCGGCCTTGCTTTCTTGAAAAACCAAATGATTTCTATTCTGATTTTTATTCCTGTTTTCAGTCAAATATTCTCCTTCTTTTCCCAAAAACTTTTTTATAGGAAATCGGAGACGAAGGCAGTCAAACAGCCATTATAATTAATTGCTAAAGGCATTTCTGGATTTTAAAGAAACTAAAAAAGATCAAATGAAAATATTATTATTATATCCTCAATACCCTACAACCTTTTGGAGCTTTAAATATGCCCTTCCTTTTGTCGGCAAAAAAGCGGCCTTTCCCCCTCTGGGATTATTAACGGTTGCCTCGATGATGCCTTCTGATTGGGAGAAAAAAGTCGTTGACATGAATGTTTCCAAACTAAAAGACGAAGACATCAAATGGGCTGACTTTGTTTTTATTTCCGCCATGATCATCCAGAGGGAATCAGTGGAGGAAATAATAAAAAGATGCCAAAAATTAAAAGTTAAGACAGTTGCAGGGGGGCCTCTTTTTACCACGGGATACGAAGAATTTAAGGGCAGGATAGACCATTTTATTTTAAACGAGGCAGAGGAGACGTTTCCTCTTTTTTTAGCCGACTTAGAGAAAGGACAATTAAAAAATATTTACACTTCTTCAAGATTCCCGGACATTTCTAAAACTCCTGTTCCCATGTGGAATCTTATTGATTTTAAGCCCTATTCTTCCATGAACATCCAATTTTCCAGAGGATGTCCCTTCAATTGCGAATTTTGCGATATTGTAATTATGAACGGCCGTGTTCCGAGAATAAAATCCAAAGAACAGGTAATAAAAGAGCTTGATGTTCTGTACGACCGAGGGTGGCGAGGCAATGTTTTCTTTGTGGACGATAATTTTATAGGAAACAAAGGAGCGCTTAAAAAAGAAATATTGCCGGCAATAATTTCTTGGATGGAGGAAAGAGATTATCCTTTTCATTTCAACACCGAGGCGTCAATCAATCTTGCCGATGACGAAGAACTAATGAAGCTTTTGGCAGAGGCCGGTTTTAACACGGTTTTTATTGGAATTGAAACGCCCGACGAAGATAGCCTTAAAGAATGCGGAAAGCTTCACAATATTAATCGCAACCTGCTTGATTCTATTAGAAAAATCCAAAATTACGGGCTTCAGGTCCAGGCCGGTTTTATCGTGGGGTTTGATAATGACACGCTTTCGATTTTTGAAAGACAGATTAATTTTATTCAAAGAAGCGGAATTGTCACCGCAATGGTCGGAATTCTGGGCGCCTTACCAAAAACAAGACTGTATCAAAGATTAAAAAAAGAAGGTCGCCTTTTAAAAGACCCTTCCGGAGACAACACAGATCATTCTATAAATTTTATGCCTAAAATGGGAAGAATTTCTCTCATGGACGGATATAAAAGAATCTTAACCACCATTTATTCCCCAAAGAATTATTACGAAAGAGTGGAAACTTTTTTAAAAAATTACAGACCTCTCAATAAGAAAAAATGGAGCTTTAACATGTCGGATTTCAATGCTTTTATAAAATCCATTTGGCTGCTCGGGATAAAAGGAAAAGAACGCTATTTTTATTGGAAGATTTTATTCAAGAGCCTGTTTACCAGGCCCCATCTTTTTCCCTTGACCGTCACTCTTTCCATCTACGGATTCCATTTTAGAAAAGTTGCAGAAAGCTACACTTAATCTATTTATATGTTTTTTCAGTGTCCAAATTGTAAAAAAACCTGGCAATACCCGATAGACAAATGTCTTGATTGTTTTGTTGCCCTGGAAAGAATGGAAA
The DNA here is from genome assembly GCA_026396095.1 of Candidatus Nealsoniibacteriota bacterium. Lineage (GTDB taxonomy): Bacteria > Patescibacteriota > Minisyncoccia > Minisyncoccales > RBG-13-42-11 > JAPLXK01. Next base: position 5,482 of record JAPLXK010000029.1, read on the forward strand.
CAAAAAAAGCAAAGATTATAGGAGTTTCCAAGACGACAGTTTCCACCATCCAGCATAAAAATGTTCCTTATTTTGTACTTCTTCTAGAAGACGAAAAAGGAAATAAATGGGCTCAGAAAAGCAAAAAAGAATATAAAAAAGGAGAAGAAGTTGTTTTGGAAGCCAAGAATGGCAAAAATGTTGTTGCTATTTGGCGGATAAAATATGATGTTTTAGAGGGAATCGAGAGAACAATAGATCTGCTCGGCGGATTAATGATTAATCAAGAAGACGGTTCATCGTCTCTTCAAATAAATTCAGAAACAAAAATATTAATTCTTCCTGCCCTGGACTCTCCCAAACATCCTTACTTTGCCGCCAATACTAACCCAAAATTTTTGGAAGGAATGGTCAGGTATCTGATAAAAATAGGGGCAAACACTAAAAATATTAAGGTGGTGGCTCAAAGTTTTAGCGAAATTCCCATTGAGGCGTCGGCTCAAAAATCGCTTCTTTTTAAAACATGCCTGGATTACGGAATTATTCCCATGGATCTTTCTAGTACAAATTTTATTAAAAAAACCGGAGAAGGGATGAATTTTGAGATATCTCAGGAAGTTTTTGATGCGGGCTTGATAATAAATCTTCCCATTTTAAAAATCGGAAAAGCGTCATCTTCGGAAAACATCTTAAAGTTTTTAAAAAAAGAGAATTATCTAGGATTAAAGTATCTTCAGCCATCCGAAGAAATAGTAGAAAAATTAAACAATATATTGCCGCCATATTTAACCGTCTCAGACGGGGAAGTAATTCAAAAATCAAACCAATTTACCTTTTTTCTGGGAATCGTTATGGCTGGATTCAATCCCCTAAATATAGACAGGGTTTTTAACGAAATTGTTATGTTTAAAGATTTGCCCGAATCTCTCAAGAAAATTAAAATTGAAGATATGGAAATTGTTGGCAGGGAAATTGAAGAAGTCCAATGCGACGCAGAAAAAATTTAATCTTATGACAGAAGCACTAAGGCTGCATAAAAAATTAAAAGGGAAAATAGAGATCAAAGTAAAAATGAAGGCCTCTCAAAAGAACCTTCATTTGATTTACACTCCCGGCGTAGCGGAGGTTGCAAAGATTATATCCGAAGATCCGGAGCAATCTTTTTTCTATACTTCAAAGGGCAATAACGTCGCCATTATAACCGATGGGTCAAGGACAATAGGAGTCGGAAACACGATAGCCGAAGCATCCCTTCCCGTTATGGAAGGGAAAGCTGTTTTGTTTAAAACCTTGGCAGGTATTGATGCCTATCCCCTTTGTCTAAAAACCAAGTCATCAAAAGAGATCGTCAAAACCATAGAATTTTTAAGTCCGAGCTTCGGAGCTTTTAACATAGAAGACATCGAATCCCCTAAATGTTTCCAAATAATGGAGGAATTGGAGAAAAAAGATATTTTAGCTTTTCATGACGACAGGCAGGGAGCGGCCATTGTTGTTTTATCAGGACTGCTCAATGCATTGAAGGTGATGAAGAAGGATTTGAAAAAAGTAAAAATTTGCCTGGCTGGAGCAGGGGCAGCCGGCTACGGGACCTTTAAGATTCTGGAAGAGAGCGGTGTTAAGAATTTGATTGTCGTAGAGCGCAAAGGAATAATACATCGGAATTCAAAAGACAAAAATAAGTATTTTGAAGAAATTGCCCAGGCCACTAATTCTCAAAACATTAAAGGAGGATTAAGGGAGGCGATTAAAGGAGCAGATGTTTTTATCGGCCTAACCGGAAAGGGACGACTTTTGAAAAACCAAGATGTTTCTTTGATGGCGAAAAGTCCGATTATTTTTGCCCTTTCCAATCCGATCCCGGAAATTTTTCCCCAAGAAATAGAAAAAGCCACCAAGGACTATCTTTATGCCACAGGTAGGTCCGATTTTCCCAATCAAATCAATAACGCTATGGTTTTCCCCGGAGTTTTTAAGGGAATGCTAGTAAAAAGAAAAAGAACGAGCCTAAAACTTGAAGCTAAAATCGCCAGAGCCGTTGCCGGTTTGGTTTCCAAACCAACCAGAAAGAAAATATTGCCTCAAGTTTTTGACAAAAGACTGAACAGGTCAATTATCAGGCAATTTTAGCCATAGTTGTCATTGCCTTAAAGAAAAGCTAAAATATAAAACATTATGCAGGTTAAAGGCTTAGTCTTATCAGGTGCTACATTATCTAACGTTAAAACCTTTTC
>JAPLXK010000035.1 GCA_026396095.1 Candidatus Nealsoniibacteriota bacterium
CAAGTTTTTTTATTCTGTTCCAGAATTTCCATTATGTCCTTTCCGTCTTCTTCCTGGCCTAAAAATAATATCCCCTTTTGATCTGAGGCTATAGTCCCCGAGGGCTTGAATACGTATGTTCCCGGATTTGTTTTAATGAATTCAATGGCTGAATCGAAATCGGAAAAATCCCAATGGGGAAGAGTTACCATCCCTGATTTTTTCATTTCATCCTGGCCGAACTCCCTGTCCTCTTCTATCCTGTCGGTATATCTGCTGCCTCCCACCACCAACTTTCCCGAAGATCTCAGCGAGTCGGCTGCTTCCCCAAACCCGACATCATCAAAAACAAAAACATCAGCCCAGTCTTTGTATTTTTCCCAATCATCAACCTTATCTAAAAAACCGTCGTAAACATCTTTGTCTGTTTCGCTTTTTATAAAAACTTTTACCTCGTGTCCTTCTTTTTTAATCTCCCAAGCCAAATCTCCGCTCAAGCTTTCAAAAGAAACAAATAAAAATTTTTTAGGGTGGAAAGAATTATTGTTTAAATTTTTTCCGTTATTTTTTTCCGTTCCGTTGCTCATTTTATTTTAAAAAATATCTCTTTAATATAGAATATATTAAATAAAAAAATTGGTCAACAAAAAACGGCTTTAAAACCGTCTTGGTTGTATTTTTTTAAAATAATAAACAATTAAATTTCTATTTTGGAAAAAAGATAGCTTCCTATTAATAAAATTACGACCGTAATCATACTTAAAATCAGAAAATCAAGGCCCAGTCCAAAATGAGAATTATTCGCCAAAATGCCGCGCAGTCCGTCTACTCCGTAAGAAAGCGGGTCAGCCCTGGCGATTATTTCAAGAAATGGAGGCAGTCCCTCAAGGGGAAATAAGGCTCCGGAAAGAAAAAAAAGGGGCATTACCAAAAAGTTCATAATAAGTTGGAAGCCCTGCATGTCTTGTAAAACTGAAGCAATGGCCGTTCCCAAGGCGGTAAAAAGAAGAGCAATAAGAAAAATAAAAAATAGAGCAAACGGCAAAATGATTAAATTCTCCAGTCTGAAACCGACCAAAAATGAAAGAACAAGAATTATTATTCCCTGAAGAGAGGCAACCGTTGCTCCGCCCAAAGTTCTTCCAATCATTATTTCCAAGCGTGAGGTGGGAGCAACCAAGGTTTCTTTTAAAAAACCAAATTGCCTATCCCAAATAATTTCTATCCCGGAAAAAAGAGCGGTAAAAATAATTCCCATGGAAATAACGCCAGGAACAAGAAACTCTATATAATTGCCTCCTCCGGCTTTTTGAAAAACAGGACCGAGACCAAAACCCAAGGCTACTAAAAAAAGAAGCGGCTGTCCCAGGGAACCTATAATTCGCGACTTGGACCTGAAATATCTTTTTAATTGCCTTAGCCAAAGAATATATATTGTATTCATGTTTTTAATTATCTTTAATGCACCCTTCTCATTTTTCTCATCCAATCCGTGCTTCCGGCTTGCTCCTCTCTTATGGTAGTTCCGGTTAGGGCCAAAAATGCTTCTTCTAAAGAATTGGTTTTTGTTTTTTGTTTTAATTCCTCCGATGTTCCTACGGCAACAATTTTTCCATGATCAATTATGGCGATCCTTTGAGCAACCTTTTCCGCTTCTTCCATATAATGAGTGGTGAAGAAAACCGTCATTTTTTCCTCCTGATTAAGTCCTTTTATATGTGTCCAGATATGATTTCTCGTTTGGGGATCAAGTCCTAGCGTCGGTTCGTCCAAAAAAAGAATTTTTGGATGATGAATCAACCCACGGGCAACTTCCAATCGCCTTTTCATTCCTCCAGAAAAATTTTTAACAAATTCGTCTTTTCTGTCCCAAAGTTCAACAAATTTTAAAAGCTGCTCAATTCTTCCTTTGCGTATTTCCTTCGGTACCCGATAAAGTATTGCGTGAAATTCCATATTTTCTAAGGCTGTCAGCTCGTCATCTAAGCTCGGGTCCTGAAAGACGATGCCAAAAGAACGGCGTACTTCGTCCTGGTTTTTAATCGGATCGTGACCATTTATAGAAATGCTTCCTCCTGTGGGCCGCAAAAGGGTGGTAAGCATTTTTATGGTGGTGCTTTTTCCCGCTCCATTAGGGCCCAAAAAAGCGAAAATTTCTCCTTCCTTCACGGAAAAAGAAATATCGTCAACCGCCTTAAATTCTTTGAATTTTTTTGTTAAATTTTTAACATCAATCATAGTTTACGATTATATAAAAATAAAATAACTAAAATTTTTAGCCTTAACTTGGTACTTTTCCAGAATAATGTTTTTACTTTGTTTTTTTTCGGCAGCCACATTCACAATCTGGCGGACATTCGCAGCAACAACAACAGGTTGACTCCTTACAGGAACAGCTGTCTTCTTCTTTTTCTAGGGGCATGCCGCATTTTTTACATTTTTTTGATTCAGCCATAATTTTTTATTTTGAATTGTTTAAAGCTTTTTTAATCAGACGATCGTGCAATAAAAACAAAAGACCCGACAGTAATGGGGGAAGTGAAATTAATAAAAATATGTCAATCCTTCTATAGGTACTAAAAAAAATTGTAAATATCGCTCCAAGGATAATAAAAATTATTCCGCCGATCTTTTCTTTCTTCCATGTAAAAACTAATAAAAAAATGAGGGTAAAAGTCGGGATATTGTGCATAAAAAAACCTCCTAGCTTTGCCAATAAAGATCCGCTCATACCAAAAACATCCAGGGAAATAAGTCCAATAAGGCAAATAAGGAGTATTATAATAATTCTTGGCGTCCAGTAAAGAATATTATTTTTATTCATGAAGGTTATTTTTTATTAATGTGATTTGCGTTTTCGTGAATGTTTGTCTTTGTCGTTTTTCACCAATCTCTTGTCTTATTATAGGACAACCGTCAAAAATATCCAATTTCCATTTCCGAAAAAAGCATTCTTTATCAGATATCAAAGCTTTGTCCCATGTCTGGGATATCAATCGACAACAAAGGATAAGATTCTTTTACGGTTTTTTCAAAAGATAAGGCTCTTGCCAGTTCCGTATGTATTAAAAATAATCTTCTAAGGTCTTTTGTGCGGGAAATATATGTTAAAAGATCATTTTTATCTGCATGAGCGCTAAGTTCATCTAAAACAATCACTTCTGCTTTTACCTGATACTTATCTCCAAAAATTTCAACAGGACTAATCCCCTCTTGGATCCTTCTTCCTAAAGTATTTTCCGCCTGATAACCTGTTATTAAAATTATATTGTTCGGATCGCTGATATTTCTTTTCAAATGATGCAAAATTCTTCCCCCTTCAGCCATTCCGGAAGCGGAGATAACTATAAATGGCCCTCTGGTATTATTAAGAGATTTGGATTCCTCGGCGGACCTGACATAAACTAAATTATCAAATAAAAATGGCGATTCTTTACGATTACCGAAATCTTTCCAAAATTCATTGTCAAAATATTCGGTATATTTGGAAAAAACCTCGGTAATATTTTCGCCCAAAGGGCTGTCCAGATATATGGGCAAAGAAGGAATGGATTTTTCATCAATTAGTTTATGAAGAATGTAGATAAGCTCCTGTATT
>JAPLXK010000007.1 GCA_026396095.1 Candidatus Nealsoniibacteriota bacterium
TCTTTTTTTTAATTCTGTTGCAAACCAGTTTTTTAGCTCATTTTAGCTTTAAAGGAATGGTATTTAATCTTTTTTTATTGATAATAATTTTAATTTGCCTTTTTTCCCGAGAGCGCTATTTTGCCATATCCTCGGCCATGATAGGCGGGTTTTATCTGGATATTTTTTCTTTGGGGAAAACCGGATTTTTCGGCTTTTATACTTTAATAATGATCGGCCTAGCTTTTTTTATAAGACTTGTTATAAGGAAGTATGTTCAATTTCCAATCTTCAAACGAGTTCAAAAACAGAAGAATCCGTTTTATATCTAAGGAAGACATCGAGCCCCATGAAATTCTTTTAGATTCTTTAGCTAAGAAGAAAGAAGAGGAATGGGGGATTTCGGAAAAGAAAATAGAGGTGCCTCTTTACAGAAAGATCCTTCAGGGTTTTTATGTTTTTTGTTTTATTATTATTTTTGTTCTTTTTGCCAAAACTTTTCAGCTTCAAGTGTTTGAGGGGGAAAAATTCATCGCAATGGCCGAAGAAAATAATTTCATCATCCGCCAGATTCAAGCCGAAAGGGGAGTGATTTACGATAAAAACCTTATTCAGCTTGTTTCCAATAAGCCCAGCTTTGATTTGGTCGCTAATGTGAAAGAGCTGCCCGAAATAGAATCAGAAAAAGAAAAGACATTAAGGGATATCTCCCAAATCGTTCAGAAAGATTACGAAGAAATCAAAAAAGAAATAGAAGAATCAAAAGAGCAGCAGGTTTTTGTCGCCGAAAACCTCGACCACCAGACATTGATTTTGCTGGAAGCAAAGATAGGAGAATTTCCCGGTTTTGAAATTCAGAATAATACCGCCAGGGATTATCTCGACGGCCCGATTTTTTCCAGCGTTTTGGGATATAAAAGAAAAAACGACGAAAAGACGGGGCTGGAAAGCTATTATGACGATATTTTAAAATCCAAGCCGGGCGAGATGCAGATAAAAAGAGACGCCGAACAGAATCCCATTTCAAAAGAAATAGTTTCCTTGCCCGAATCAGGACAGAGCTTGGTCCTTTGGATCGACGCTGGACTGCAAAAAAAAGCGTCTGAAGCGCTGAAAAATTCTATTTTAAATACAGGAGCAAAGGCCGGCGCGGTTGTGATCTTAGACCCTAAAACCGGCGGAGTCCTGGCTCTGGTCAGCTATCCTAATTTTGATAATAATCTTTTCAGCCAGGGAATGTCTCTGGAGCAATGGAAATCGATTAACAGCGATCCTAAAAACCCTCTTTTTAATAGAGCGATTTCCGGGGGAGGATATCCCACCGGTTCAACGATAAAGCCGCTGATCGGGGCCGCGGCTCTCGAGGAAGATATTATTGATCCCGAAACCAGGCTTACCTGTCCGGTGGAAATCTGCATCAAGAATCCCTGGTTTCCCGACAAAGAGGATTGTTTTGCCGACTGGAAATTCCACGGCACTAGCGATATAAGAAGGGCTTTGGCGGAGTCGGTCAACACTTTCTTTTATAAAATCGGAGGAGGATTTGAAGGTTTTAAAGGGCTCGGACCGACAAAGATAAAGAACTGGCTGAAAGCCTTTAATTGGGGATCCAAGACGGGAATTGATCTGCCCAAAGAAGGAGAAGGGATTTTGCCTAATCTGGAAGACGAATGGAGGATAGGAGACACTTATCATTTTTCCATAGGCCAGGGTCCTTTTTCCGCCACTCCTGTTCAGGTGGCGGCCGCTTATGCGGCCATTGCCAATGGAGGGAAGATTTACCAGCCCCAAGTGGTAAAGGAAGTCATTGATAAGGACAAAAAAGTAATAAAGATAATGGAGTCAAATGTATTAAAAGAAGTTCCAGTCACGGCAGAAAACCTCCAAGTCATCCGCGAAGGAATGAGGCAGGGGGTAACTTCTCCTAACGGCTCTAGTTATGTTTTGAGCTCTTTGCCGGTTTCCGTTGCGGCTAAAACCGGTACCGCCCAGACAGGCAGGAAAACTTCTGATAATAGAGATTACTTGGATTCTTGGATCGGAGTTTTTGCGCCCTATGACGATCCCCAGATAGTTCTTGTGGCAATGGTGGAAGGGGTGGAAGAAGGACAGGTGGTCGCTCTTCCGATCGCAACAGCGGTTTTGGAATGGTATTTCACTCAGAAATAACTTTTAAAAAAGTCGTTTGGTAATCTAACTAGAAACAACAAGCCCATATGGGCTTGTTGTTTTTTTGACGGGCGGCTAAAAATTAAGTAAAATATCATAATATGGCAACCATCGACGAATTGAAGAAAATCCGCCTTCAGAAGCTGGAGGCGATTAAAAAATTACGCATAAATCCTTATCCGGAAAAGACAAAAAGAACCCATAGAATAGGGGAGGCTCTTTGCGATTTTGAATCTTTAGCCAAAGCGGAAAGAGAGGTTATTCTGGCCGGTAGGATAAAATCATTGAGGCAGCACGGCGGTTCAACCTTTTTTGATATTGATGACGGAAGCGAAAAAATACAGGTCTTTTTAAGAAAAGACAGGGTGGGAGAGAAGCAGTATGCTTTTTTTGGAGAAAGCTTTGATATAGGAGACTTTATCGAAGTAAGGGGAATTTTATTCAATACCCAAAAAGGGCAAAAAACCATTGAAGCGGCTGATTTCAAGATATTGGCAAAAAGCTTATTGCCCTTGCCGGAAAAATGGCACGGCCTGACGGACACGGAAGAAAGATTTCGGAAAAGATATCTAGATTTGATTTTTAATCCTGAAGTGAGGAAAAAATTTGAGATCCGTTCTAAAATTATTAAAGGAATAAGGGAGTTTTTGGACAAGGAGGGATTTTTTGAAGTGGAAACTCCGGTTCTCCAGCCCATTTACGGGGGAGCGCGCGCTTTGCCTTTTAAAACCCATTTGAACGCTCTTGATATGGATTTATACCTTAGGATTGCGCCCGAGCTTTATTTGAAGCGGCTTTTGATAGGGGGGTTTGAGAAAGTATATGAAATAGGCCGGGTTTTCAGAAACGAAGGAATGGACAGAAGCCACAATCCCGACTATACCCATTTTGAATTTTATTGGGCCTATGCCGACTATAAGGATTTAATGAAGCTTACCGAAAAAATGTTTGAGCATATAATCAAATCGGTCTTCGGAAGCCTGAAGCTTGAATACGAAGGGAAAAGCATTGATTTCAAAGCTCCCTGGCCCAGGATTGAATTCTCTCAATTAATTAAAAAAGAAACGAAAATAAATCTGGAAGAAATTAATTTGGAGTCTTTGAAAAAAGAAGCCAAGAATCTCGGAGTTGAGGTTAAAAAGGGAGCGGGCAAGGTTGAGATAGCAGATGAAATTTACAAGAAATACTGCAGACCTAAAATCTGGCAGCCAACTTTTATCATTCATTATCCCGCGGGGTTTCAGCCCCTGGCCAAAGCCCTTGAAGATGATCCCAAGAAGCTGGCCAATTTCCAGTTGGTAGTTGCGGGCTGGGAATTAACCAATGCTTTTTCCGAGCTTAACGATCCTTTGGAGCAAAAGGAAAGATTCAAGGAGCAGGAAAAGTTTTTCAAGCAGGGACTTGAAGAAGCCCAGAGGTTGGACGAAGATTTTATAGAAGCATTGGAATACGGAATGCCTCCGGCTGCCGGTTGCGGAATGGGAATAGACCGGCTCACCGCTCTTTTGACCGATTCCCACAGCTTAAGAGAAGTAATACTGTTTCCTTTAATGAGAAAGAAATGAAAAAATTGTTAATTGCCACGGGCAATCAGGGGAAAATCAGGGAGTATAAAGAAATATTTAAACAACTGAAACTGCCGATAAAATTAACTTCTTTAAAAGAATTAGGAATAAAGGAAAAAGCAAAAGAAACAGGAAAGACATTTAGAGAAAACGCCATAATCAAAGCAAAGCTTTTCTCCAAATTAAGCAATCTCCCGACTTTATCAGACGACGCGGGAATAGAGATAGATTATTTAAAAGGAGAGCCCGGGGTAAAATCAAGAAGATGGCTGGGATATGAACTGACAGATGAAGAAATAATTAATATCGCCTTAAAAAAATTGGAAGGAGTGCCAAAGAAAAAAAGAAGTGCCCGGCTCAGGGCGGTAATAGGATTAAATTTCCCTCCAAGCAAGAAAATTTATACCTTTGAAGGGGCTTTAAAAGGATTTATCGCCGAAAAGCCGATAAGCAAAAGATTAAAAGGCTATCCCTTCAGGTCAATTTTTATACCCTTTGGAGATAAAAAGTATTTGGGGCAATTAAATATTGTTGCCCACAGAAAAAAAGCCGTTGAAAAATCTCTGCCGATAATAAAAAAATATCTATGCTAGACATTAAATTAATTCGTCAAAATCCGGAAAAGGTAAAAGAGGGGTGTCTCAAAAAAAACGCCCAAGTCGATATAGACCAGCTTTTGGAAGTTGATAAAAAAAGACGGGAAACCATACAGGCACTAGAGGATATGAGGGCCCAAAAGAACAGGGCTTCAAAAGAAATTCCTAATTTAAAAGAGGAAAAAGAAAAGAACAAATTAATTTTGGAAATGAGGGAGTTGGACAGCAATTCCGACCGGCTGGAGGAAAATTTAAAAAATTTGGAAGAGGAATTGAACAAGCTTATTCTAAGCGTTCCCAATCTGCCACTGGACGACGTTCCGGTCGGAAAAGACGACAGAGAAAATGTTGTTTTGAGAGAAGTCGGAAAAAGAACGGAATTCAAATTCGAACCCAAAAGTTATCTGGAGATAGCCGAGAAGCTTGATCTGATCGACATTAAAAGGGCGGCCAAGGTTTCTGGCAGCCGATTCGGATATATTAAAAATCAGTTGGCTTTGCTTGAATTCGCCCTGATAAACCTGGCCTTTGATCTGCTTACAAAAGAAGGGTTTAAAATAGTGGTTCCTCCGGTGATGATCAAGCCCCAAATGATGAAAAATATGGGATATGTGGAAAGGGGGGGTGAAGAAATATATTTTCTTGAAAAGGATGAAATGTATCTGGTCGGAACATCAGAGCAATCGATAGGCCCGATGCACTGCGACGAGGTTTTGGATGAAAAAGAGCTTCCCTTGAGATACGCCGCTTTTTCCACCTGCTTCAGAAGGGAAGCGGGCGCTTACGGAAAAGACACAAAGGGGATTTTAAGGGTCCACCAGTTCGACAAGATTGAAATGTTCAGCTTTTGCCATCCGGAAAAATCCAAAGAAGAGCACAAGTTTTTACTGAAAACCGAAGAAAAACTGATGCAGGCGCTTGAAATTCCTTACCATGTTCTTCATATCTGCACCGGGGATCTGGGAGATCCGGCTGCCGACAAATACGATATCGAAGCTTGGATTCCTCTGGAAAACCGCTACAGGGAAACCCACTCCACCTCCAATTGCACAGACTTCCAGGCCAGAAGGCTTAATATAAAATATCGCGATTCAAAAACAAAGAATCTGGAATTCGTTCATACTTTAAACGGAACCGCTTTTGCCATCGGAAGAACCCTGATCGCCGTTATTGAAAATTATCAGCAAAAAGACGGAAGCGTTTTGGTGCCCAAGGCGCTCCAAAAATACCTAAATTTTAAAAAGATCCAATGAGAGAAGAGGTTGTTACAATAAACAATTTGAAAATCAATTACAAGATTGCAGGAAATGGTCCTGCTGTTCTTCTTTTACACGGCTGGGGGGGGTCGTCCGATTCCTGGCTTGAGGTTGAGGAATTTTTGGTCAAGGAAAATTATTTTGTCATAGCTCCTGATTTGCCGGGATTCGGGAAAAGCGCCCCTCCGCCCGAGCCCTGGGGAATACAGGATTACAGTGATTTCATTTTTAATTTTACGGAGAAGCTGAAGCTGGATTCATTTTTCCTTCTGGGCCATTCTTTCGGAGGGAGAATCGCGATTAAGTTTTCCGGCCAGCATGCCGACAAGCTGAAAAGCTTGATTCTCTGCGATGCGGCGGGAATAAGGATCGAGCCGAACATTAAAACGAAAACAATTATGGCCGCGGCCAAGGTGGGAAACGTTTTGTTTTCTCATCGGCTTTTTGCCGTGATAAAAGAAAGGCTTAGAAATATTTTTTATTTTTTATTGCGCAACAGGGATTATGTGAAAGCAGACGGAGTGATGAGGGAAACGATCAAAAAGGCTTTGGGCGAAAATTTATTCTCAGAACTTCCTAAAATAAAAGTAAAAACCCTGATTGTCTGGGGAGAGGCGGACCAGCTGGTTCCCGTAAAATGCGCCCATGTTTTTAATAAGAAAATTGTCGGCTCCCAGCTGAACATTATGCCCAAAATAGGGCACAGCCCTCATTTGGAAGCTCCCGAGAAACTATCCCAAATAATTATTTATTTTTTAAAGTCTTAAACTATGTTTTTTGTTTTTTTCTTTACCGCTATCTGGCTTATCGCTGCCTCAAAAAACATTTTATTCTGGATTTATTTGTGGCAGCTGAAAGAATATCACATCGGACGCTTTCTGGCCCATTTCCAGGTTGAAAAAGGCAGGAAGCTTTTATTTAACAAGCTTTTATTTTTTAAAATTTTTCTTGTTTCTTTTTTTCTTTTTATTTTTATCTGGAGTTTTCGGGGAGAGAAAGGTTCTGCTTTGTTTGTTTTGATCGCGCTCAAGCTGGCGGCCTTGTCAGCCATTGTTTATTTCCTTGAATCCGCACGGGCCGTTAAAAATCTTTTTCAGAAAAAAATTAAGGTTCCGGTTTTAACGTTTAAAACCGCGTTCTTGATTCTTGCCGGCATATCGCTGGAAGTTGTTTTTGTTTCTTCTTTCTTGAAAGGAGTTGGCGAAAACTACCCCATATTCATTCTCGGCCTTTTGCTTTTTGACGTTTTGATTCCCTTGATAATTTCTGTAATTGTTCTTTTCTTCCAACCCTTGGCGGTTTTGAGAAAAAGACAAACCATATCCAGAGCCAAAAGAAAAAGGAGGCAATTCAAAGATCTTATCGTTATCGGAATAACGGGAAGCTACGGCAAAACCTCAACCAAAGAGTTTTTGGCGACCATTCTTTCCCAAAAATTTAATGTTTTAAAAACCAAAGAGCACCAGAACAGCGAAATGGGAATTTCCCAATGTATTTTAAATGATCTTAAGCCCGAACATCAGGTTTTTATCGTTGAAATGGGCGCCTACAACAAGTGGGGAATAAAGCTTCTTTGCGATATTGTAAGGCCAAAAATAGGCATTTTAACCGGTATTAACGAGCAGCATTTGGCAACATTCGGCTCTCAGGAGAATATAATAAAAACCAAATTCGAATTGATTGAAAGCCTGCCGAAAGAAGGTGCAGCGATTTTAAATTACGACAATCAACACATAAGAGCCAGGATTAAAGACCCAAATTACAAGCCAGAAGTTGAAAACCAAATCTTGTATTCAACGCAAGAAGAAATCGATATTTGGGCAAAGGATATTTCTGTTGAAAAAAATTCAATAACTTTTAATGTTTTTTCAAAACAGGGAGAATCAGCAAGCTTTTCAGCAGATGTCTTGGGAGGATACAACGCCTCAAATATTCTGGCCGCAATTGCAGCGGCAAAAGAGATGGGCATGGATTTGAAAGAAATCGTCAGTGCGGTTAAAAAAATTGAAATCGGGCAATGGGCGATGGTTCTTAAAAAAAATAAATCAGGGCTGAATATTATTGATTTTACCTACTCAGCTAATTTCGACGGAGTAATTTCGGCTTTAGAATATTTAAAGGTTTGGCCGGGCAGAAGGGCGATCATCATGCCCTGTCTGATAGAGCTGGACACTGCTTCGGGAAGCGTCCACGAAAGGATAGGAGAGAAGATTGCCGAGGTTTGCGAATTGGCGATAATCACCACCAAGGATTGTTTCAATGAAATCAAGAAAGGGGCGATGGAAAACAAGATGAATTCCGAGAATATATTGCTTGAGGAATATCCGGAAAAAATATTGGAAAAAGTAAAGGGATTTAATGAAAAAAATGATATAATCCTTCTGGAGGGGAGGATGGCGAAAGAAATAATAGATACTTTATTACAAGAGTAAAAGCATAGGGTTGTGCCTATGCTTTATTTCGCCGAGAGGATAATAGGATAATTATCATTCTCCCAGGATTCGGTACATCTTGATCGGACGAGCACGATTTTTTGGGAACATTGAGTCGATCGGGATCAAAATTCGTCCGTGGAGTTTCTTGTAAAGAGCTTTTAAATCTTTCATAAAGGTCATCTCTGTATGTTTATATTATACCACATAATCTTTAAGTTTGTCAAATGACTAAACCTATCTCCATATCCTTGTCCCCTAATACTGAAAAAGACGATATTGATCTGGCTTTTAAATTAATATATAAACCTTGGATTTGGAAAAAAGGACAAGCGATCGAACAATTGGAAAATGAGTTCAAAAGCTATCTGGGAGTAAAACACGCTGTTTCTTTTAACAGCGGCCGCTCCGCTTTTTTGGCGATTTTGGAAAGCCTTCCTTTTAACGATAAAACGCTTTCCTGTACTTTAAATACGTCGCAGAAAGAAGTGCTGCTCCAGGCTTTTACCTGCAACGCCGCATCCAACCCCATAATCTGGGCGGGACTGAAGCCGGTTTATCAGGACGTTGATAAAAATAATTTCAATATCGATGTCGAAAGTTTAAAAAATAAATTAACCTCCAGGAGCAGGGCGATAGTTGTCCAGCATACTTTCGGCTTGCCCGTTAACATGGACGAGGTTTTGGAATTTTGCCAAAAGAACGATCTCATCCTGATTGAGGATTGCGCCCATTCTTTGGGAGCTTCGTACAAAGGGAAGAAGGTCGGAACATTCGGCACAGCCGCTTTTTTCAGCTTTTCAAGAGACAAGGTAATTTCTTCGGTTTACGGAGGAATGGCCGTAACCGACGACGACGAATTGGCAAAAAAATTAAGAGTTTTTCAGGAGAGGATAGGATATCCTTCTTCTTCCTGGATTTTGCAGCAGCTGCGCCATCCTGTTTTAATGGATCGCATCATTCTTCCTACTTACGGTTTTTTGGGCAAATATCTTCTTGTCTTATTCCAGCGGTTCAATATTTTATCCAAGGCAGTCCATTGGAAGGAGAAAAAAGGCAAAAAACCAGGATACTTTCCCAAGCGGCTTCCCAATGCCCTGGCGATTCTGGCCCTTAACCAGTTTAAAAAATTGGACAGATTCAACGAGCACAGGAAAAAAATAGCCCAATTTTACTTTGAAAATTTGAAAAATTCCAACTTTGTTCTTCCTCTTATCTACGGCGACCGGGAAAATATATTTTTAAGATTTCCGATAAAGCATTACAACGCCCATCAGATAATTAAAGAAGCTTGGAGGAAAAACATATTGATAGGGGATTGGTACACGACCGCAATTGCTCCCCATGACACGAAAATGGACAAGCTGGAATATTATTCCGGAGATTGTCCGGGGGCGGAAGAACTGAGCGAAGAAACCTTAAATCTTCCCACCCATATAAATATTTCAGAAAAAGACGCCCAAAAAATATTAAGTTTTTTGAGGCAATACGATTCCCCGGTTAAAATAAAAAAGCTCTACAATGGAAATTAGGGAAATAAAAAACAAAGAAGTCTGGGAAGAATTTCTTTCGGAAAGCGGAGAGAAAACATTTTTAAGCTCTTGGAATTGGGGAGAGTTTCAAAAATCAATGGGATCTGGTTCGAACGGAAAAATTTGGCGAATGGGAGTTTTCGACAGGAACGAACTGGTCAGCGTAGCTTTGGCAATAAAAGTTGTTGCCAGAAGAGGAACATTTCTTTTGATTCCCCACGGCCCCAATATAAAATCAAAAATCAAATCTCAAAAATCAAAAATACTGGAGACTTTATCGGAAAAATTGAAAGAGATGGGCAGGAGCGAGAAGGCGGACTTTATCAGAATAAATCCGATCCTTGAGAGAAGCAAAGAAAATGAGGAAATTTTTAAAAAATTAAAATTCAGGCAAGCTCCGGTTCACGCTCATCCGGAAGCCAGCTGGAAGCTGGATATTTCTCTTTCCGAGGATCGTCTTTTGGGGCAGATGAGGAAAACAACCCGCTATTTGATCAGGCAGTCTCAAAAAGACAAAGATATTGAAATTTACCAGGGAAAAGAGCCTAAAGACGTGGAGGTTTTCAATAAAATTCATCTGGAGGTGGTCAAGGTTCAGAAGTTCATCCCTTTTTCCCTTGATTATTTCAGGAAAGAATTTTCCTCTTTTTCCGGGGATGACGAAATTTGCATTTTTTTTGCGAAATACAAAGGAGAAATTGCCGCCGCTTCTTATGTCATATTCTGGTCCGGCGTCGGCTTTTACCACCATGCCGCTCTTTTACCCGAATGCCATAAGATTCCCTTAGCTTACGCTTTGCAATGGGAATCAATCAAGGAAGCCAAAAGAAGGGGATGCAAATTATATGATTTTTGGGGCTATGTTAATCCTCAGGAAAGCCCCAATCATCCCTGGGCAGGCCCGACTCTTTTTAAAATGGGATTTGGCGGCCGGGCCCATGAATATGTCAACACCCAAGATTTCCCCCTTTCAAAAAAATATTGGCTTACATATTTTTTTGAAAAATTAAGAAAAATCAAAAGAGGCTATAATTAATTTGAAGATAAAAAATGAACAGATACAGGAAGCCTCACAGGTATAAAAAGAAAAAGTCCATATTTTCCAGCAAAGCGTTCTGGCTTGTCATTTTTTCCGCCTTGCTGGTTTTCGGCATTTTTTATCTGATTTGTTTTTCTTCTTTTGTTCAAATAAAAGAAGTAAAAATCTCCGGCAATCAGAAGATTTCTGCCGAAGCCATCAAGGAAATCGTCAAAAAAAGATCAGAAAAAAATATATTATTTTTTCCCACGCAGAGCATTTTTTTAGCCGATTTGAACCAGATGAGCAAAGATGTTTTGGAAAAATTTCTCCTGATAGGGGAAGTGAAATTAAAGAGGAATTTTTTCAATACCTTGGCAGTGGATGTCAGCGAAAGAAAGCCCGTAGCGGTTTTGCTGCAAGGAGAAAATATTTTTAATCTGGACGAGGAGGGAATAATTTTTGAGAAGGCGTTTCTGGAAGACGGCTTAACGATGATCATAGACAGGCAAAAAACCAATAATCTGGGTGAAAAAGCAATTGACAAGGAAAAGCTTTCCCAGATATTAGACATTAATTCCAGGCTGAAATCTGATTTGAATATTTCCATTCAATGGTTTGAAATAGAGTCGGACGACAAGATCAATCTGGCGATGTCTGAGGGATGGCAGGCCTATTTCGACCTCCAAAAAGACGTTAGCTGGCAGTTTACAAAACTGAAAGCGGTTTTGGAAGAAAAAATCCCTCCCGGGAAAAGGGGGGATTTGGAATACATTGAATTGAGATTCGGCAATTTCGCTCCGTTCAAGTATAAGGATCAGTCTATCTTGTAAATAAAGATAGAATATCCTATTTTTTCTATCGGCTGGTAATCGCTGAGCCATTGGTAGCAGCGAGGCACTTGCTGGTCAAAATTTTTTGCCGCCACGCCCGTTCCGCTCATCAAAAAACTGGCTGAAACCGCCAGATAGCTTCCTTTGGGAAGCTCTTCTTTGCTGCGTCCGCAGGACCATCCTTCGACCTTATCTTTTAGATAATATTTAGTATCTGCTCCTCCGAAATAATCAACATATATTTTGTTTATTCCTTTTTCATTGACCCAATTAGCCAGCCTTTTCAGGTCCTGGCCCCAGTCAAAATTAGAATCCACCACGTAAAAATAGCCCTTGTTCGGTCCGCCGGCCAGTTCGTTGAAATAAGAAAGGAAATGAGGATAGACCGATGCGATAGATATCACCTGCCACAAGATTAAAGCGGCTAATATGATTTTTTTAAATTTAAGATAAGGTTCTTTCATCCAGACGGATATTGTGCCACTTACCAATAAAATGGTGAAGGGAAAAGCGGGCAAGAGATGCCTTACGCCTATATTAAGTGTGCCGACTACGCTGGCAGCCCAGTATAGTCCTATAAAAGAAAGACAGGCGAACTCGGGGAAATATGATTTTACCAAATTTAAGGCTTTGGTTAAAAGGTTTTTTCCTTCGTATTTTTTAATAAACCAAAAAGCATAGATAAGGGAAACCGCGCTCAGTATGTGAAAGGTTAGGGTTTCTTTCATCGCATAAACCACGGGGAAATAATATCTCCAGCCCCTATTGGAAACCTCTCCGAGAAAATAGGTGGTGTTTCCGCCGACTACCCGGTTGAAAACCATCAACAGGCCGGTAAAATATTGCGCATAAGGCCTTAGAATCGGCTTATCGGCTGCCCAGAGAATAGGCTTTTTAATAAAGTCAGCGTAAGAAGCAAGATAGGTTTCAGCGTCTTTGGCCTGTTTTTCCGGAGGATAATTCCATACGTGGTATTGATAGACCGGCCAGATCAAAACAAAAGCAAGAACGAAAACGGAAATTAAAACCTTCAGGGTTTGTTTTAGGTTTCCCATTTTCATAAGCCACCAGACCAGTCCGTAGAAAACAAAGGCCGGAATCAGGAGTATGGCGGAAAACTTAAAAAGTTCGGCTATTGCCAGGGATATTCCCGACAAGATTATGTTTTTCTTGGTCGGAGAAGAAAGGGCTTTTATAAAATAATAAATGGAAATAAAAGCGCCGGCAGCTGCGCCAACGTCTGTTGTCACCAGCCTCCCGTGGGCCAGAAAAGTAGGGGAGAAAGAAAAAAGAAACAAGGCCAGCAAGCCGGCATTGTTTCCAAATAATTCTCTGGTCCATTTGAATATATAGAAGCCAAGAACGATCATTATCAGAATCATGGGTATTCTTCCCCAGAAAATCATCTGGTCAGCCGGGTTTCCGGCTTGAAAAAGGAAATACCATCCGAATGCCCATTGGCCGTTGACATCATCCTTCCAGAAACTTACGTCTGAAGGAAAATTTATTCCCTTTATGAACAAAAGGGGAATGGCGGCCAAATCCTTTAATAAAGGAGGGTGCTCGGGATTCAAGCGCATATCTTTCTGGGTTAAATAGGAGTAACCGGCAGGAAGATGGGCCAATTCGTCCATTGTCAAAGAATCGTCTTTAATGCTGGATACGGCCATAAAAAACATTATTAAAATAAGTGCGACTGCAATGATGTTCGTGTTTCGGTTGGACATGTTTTGTTGTTTTAATTAATTATTCATTAATTTTATCATATATTAGGCTAAACGGAAGTTTTGCCGTTTATGCGATTGTTTAAAACTATCACTCTTGACAAGAGACTGCTAGTTTCATATATTGTAGAGGTATGGAATTAACCGAAAGGCAAAGCCAAATTTTAAAAGAGATAATTGAGATATATATCAA
>JAPLXK010000056.1 GCA_026396095.1 Candidatus Nealsoniibacteriota bacterium
TTCCCAGCCCTTTATTTTGAAAAATTGCAAATAGGGCAAATTTTAATATAATAAGAAGTATGAACAATATTGAGATTGAAATACAGGTTAATATTGAAAACAGCAAGCCGCTGATTGAATTTTTGGAAAAAAGCGCTGAATTTAAAAAAGAAAGCCGTCAGATAGACGAGTATTTTTCGCCTGCCCACTGCAATTTTACTTCGGTTCGGCCGATAAAAGAATGGCTAAGGTTGAGAGATTCAAGCGGCAGATGCTCAATAAACTACAAGAATTTCCATTATGATGAAAACGGGAAAAGTCTGTATTGCGATGAATACGAGTCTCAGATAGGGGATTTAAACAATCTGAAGAAGACATTGGAAGCCCTTAATTTTAAATTTCTAGTTAAGGTTGATAAGGAAAGGAAAACTTGGGAATACAAAGATTATGAAATTGCTTTAGATTCAATAAAAGGGCTTGGAGACTTTGTGGAAATTGAATACATCGGAAAAGACGAAAAAGCGGATCCTAGGAAAATAGCTAAAGAAATGGTTGATTTCCTTAAAAATATAGGATGCGGAAAAATAAAAAGGAATTACGTGGGATATCCTTTCCAGTTGCTGTTTCCTTCGGAAGTAAAATTTGAGGATCAATAATTATTGACTATTTAAGAAATTATTGTATAGTTAAAATTGGAGGAGAGAAATGAGTTCTTTTCCAAATTTTACTGAAAAATGGAATAGAAAGGTAAAGCCGCTTGCGAAACAGGTAATTGAAGAATGTAAAGCAGATGTGCTGGTTGAATATTTTGTCGGCCAAATGATTTGGGGCGTAGAACATGATCTTGCGGATGACAGGATGCCGCATCTTCGTCTTTCTCCTTGCGTCGGGACACTTAACGATAAGGGGTATTACGAAGAGATTCATAAATCAACCAGCCCGGAAGAGGTGAAAAAGCTCAGGAAGCTCGGCAGATTGCTTGAAGAGCTGCAAAAACTGGATTGTTCAACATGACCATAATCATAATGAGGATTTTTAAATCCTCTTTTTATTTTTTAAAATATAATCTTTACTTTTTTAGCGCAAAGAGTAGTATTTATTATCGGAGGAGGGAAATGAGTTCTTTTCCAAATTTTACTGAAAAATGGGACAAAGAAGTAAAACCCTTTGCGGAGCTGGTGATTGAAGAATGTAAGACAGACCCATGGGTCGCCCAATACGTTGGCGCGATGATTCGGGGCATAGATTATGACCTTGAGGAAGAAATAATGCCGATTTATCGTCTTTTTCCTTGTGTCAGAAAACTTAACAATACATTTTATTACAGCGATGTTCACAAGTTAACCAGCCCTGACGAGGTGGAAAAATTGAAGAAGCTCGGCAGATTGCTTGAAGAGCTGCAAAAAGCGGATCGTAAAAGATAGCCATGCCCATAAGCGACTTAGGTTGCGTCTAATTATATAAATGAGGATTTTTAAATCCTCTTTTTTTAATTGTTTCGGTTCTTTGTCTTTCAATTTAAAGCTGGTTTTTAATCTTGTATTTTTTAAAAAAGATTATAGCATTGAAAGCATGGGGTGGGGCCAAGATGACGGCACGAGAAAGCCAAAATAGTTCTTTTTCATACGAAGAAAAATATGGGGAAAAAGGTAAAATCATTAAGGAAATGGTTGAAGCTCTTGGTAATTCGAATACAGCCTTAACTTTGAATGAGTTAAGAGGAAAAATCGGTTACAGCATTATCTCTGATTTTGTAATAGAGAGCGCGGTTAATCAATCAAAAGAGATTAAGCACAAAAATATCGAGCAGGTGGTGAAAGAGTTTAATTTGAAAAAATATTCTTTTTTGACAAATCCAAAAATGAGAATTTTTTATCTTAACGAAGAGCAAGTTAAGAATTTTGCCAAAAAATCTCCCTATTATTCTTAAAAATCGGGCAACCAATCAGTTGCCTTTTTAATTGACAGGATCTTTACTTTCAGGGCTCTTTTTGTTATATTTATTCCAGCTCCAGGAGGTGTTTATCGTGGAGTTAAGCCCAAAGGAAAGAAAAGTACTTATAGTTCCGATTAGGCATTATTTAGAAACAATGACCTTTTACGAAGCAGATAAATCTTTAACTGAACAGTTCATTCAAATAAATAAAACTCTAAGAAAGTTATTTCTCAAAATCGCCAAAGAAGAGGGCTATACTCTGATTTTTGACACCACAACCAGCGGTTTCGCCTATGTGGATCAATTGAACTCCGCTAATATTTCCGAAAAAGTCGCCAAGACATACGATGCGCAGAGCAAATGGTGGTTAAAAAGCGGAGGCTGGGACAAGGATATAAAAATAAACGATAAGATTAAGGGAGGATTTTCAGTGCGCGATATCGTCCACACTGTTCTTGTCCGAGAGGACGGCAAATTTGATTTAATAATTGAAAAGGGAATTATTTTCAGCGATAGATCGCAGAGAAAGTTAAAAAAGGGCGAGATATGTCTGAATAAAGGACTTATGAACGGATTTGCCAGAGCAGCGAAAAAAGCAGAAATATGGCTGGAAAGCAGATGTGATTATGATCCCTGCGAGATAGACGCCAAAAAAGCTTACGAGCAAGGCATCAGATTTGACATGGTGGGAGTCGGTTTCTTTATTGAAACCGTTGATCATCATGGCTGGGAATTACGGATTCGCGCCGATGTAGTCGGAATCCCCAAATAGCAGGCCGAAATTTTTTCGGCCTTTTTTTCGCCAAAATGATAAAATTTTGCTATAAAAAAGGTATGATAATACAGGAAACACTCGAAAGAAATAATTTTAATCCAGAAGAGACGATATTTATCGGAGATACGACCCACGAGGTTGAGGCGGGAAAAAAGCCAATACCTTAACCACAACCGTAACCCGGGGCTACCAGGGCGAAGACAAGCTGAAATCCTCAGGCCCGGATTTTATAATCCATGATTTAAAAGAATTAGAATCAATTATTTTAAGTTAATTTTTAAAGCATGAAAGAATCATTGTCTAAAATTTATAGCTGGACAAAAGAACACAAAGAAGACATAATTTTGGTTATCGGCGTTATTTTGATTTCCTTACTTTCTTTTTCCATGGGATATATCGCCGCCAAAGAGCAGGAAAAAGAGCCGATAAGATTTGAAAAAACAAGTTTTAATTATTTTCGAGGAAATATTTTTTTATGATTCCCCAAAAAGTTGCCATTATCGGAGGAGGAATTTGCGGACTGTATCTTGCCCAAAAGCTTTCTCAGCAGGGAAACAGGGTTACGGTTTTTGAAAAGAATCAGAAAATAGGGAAAAAAGCCTGCTCAGGCCTGTTCAGCGAAAGGATTTTGGAATTGATTCCGGAAAGCCGGAAATTAATCAAAAACGAAATAAATTCGGTTTTGATTCATTTTCCCAAGCGCACGATAAAAATTGATTTTTCCAGAAAGTTTTTACTGATGAGTCATTTTGAACTGGATAATCTGGCGGCTGATCTGGCAAAAAAAGCAGGGGCGGAAATAATTTTGAATTATGATGTTAATTTTTTACCCAAAGGATACGGCGTAATTATCGGCTGCGACGGGCCGAATTCTTTTGTCAGAAGAAACTTGGGCCTGAAAAATCCCGATTTTCGTCTGGCGATCCAAGGATTTGTCCAGGAAAAGGATTCTTCTGATTATGTTGAAACCTGGCCCGTGGAAAGCGGATTTGTCTGGAAAATACCGAGAGTAAAAGAAACGGAATACGGAATAATCGCCGACCCGAGGCAGGCCAAATCTCTTTTGAACAAGTTTTTAATAGAGAATAAGATCAAATTGGAAAAAGAGGAGGCAGGGCTTGTGCCTCAGGGGTTTGTCGTTCCCTTTCACCCTTCAATCACCCTTTGCGGGGATGCGGCTGGGCTTACAAAGCCTTGGAGCGGAGGGGGAGTTGTCTGGGGGCTCTTGGCTGCCCAAACCCTATTGAAAAATTTCCCCGATACCCTAAAATATAGGAAAGAGCTGAAAAGTTTTTTTGTTCCCAGGATAATGCTTTCAAAGATTGCCGTAAAACTGGCATATTTTTTAGGATTCAAAGCGCCCTGGATTTTGCCGGAAAATTTAAAGATAGAAGGAGATTTTTTAATATAATGGAAAAAGTTCCATCCCATTTGGGAATAATTTTAGACGGAAACAGAAGATGGGCAAAAGAGAGAAATTTGCCCGTTTTTGAAGGTCACAGAATGGGACTGGAAACGGCAAAAAAAATCATCAAATACGCCAAAGAAAAAGGGGTTAAGGTTTTAACTCTTTTCGTTTTTTCCAGTGAAAACTGGAAAAGGCCCAAAATAGAAGTTGATTATCTCATGAAGCTGCTCGGACAGGCCTTGAGCGGAAACAACAGAAAAGATCTTGATAAGCAGGGGATAGTGGTGAGAGTGATAGGACAGAGAGAAAAATTATCCAAAGATCTTCAGAAAAAGATAAAGGAAACGGAAGAGATTACAAAAAACAATAAAGGGATGACCCTGAACTTCGCCCTAAGCTACGGAGGAAGGGCAGAGATAGTAGAAGCGATCAAGAAAATAATCAACAGTAAAATTAAACCCGATAAAATAACCGAAAAGACGATTTCTCAAAATCTCTGGACCTCTGATCTTGACCTGATCATCAGGACGGGCAAGGAGCAGAGACTGTCCAATTTTTTAATTTGGCAGGCGGCTTATTCGGAACTTTATTTTTATCCCAAATATTGGCCTGATTTTGGAGAAAAAGATCTTGACGACGCTTTTGTTGATTACAATAATCGCCAAAGAAGGTTTGGCGCTTAACGAAAAAGCCATTCTTACGAATGGCACAAAAGATATCTTTTGTTTTGGTCCTTACTTGTAAATAAGACGGTTTTACCGCTTTTTTTATTACACTTGCCGTTTAAAAGGAAACCGTTGCGGTAAAGGTTCTTGTTTCCGGCGTATTGTCGATAAATCCTCCTGATTTTGCCCTGACGGAAAAAGTATATTTATTTGTTCCCGTCTTCAGGCGGATGGTTCTCGAATTGGATCCGGTTTCCTGCCAGTCTGAATCTATTCCCGAAACTTTTGTTTCAAATACAATATTGCTTCCGATGCTTTCGGGATAGACCCTCGCCCTGAATTTAAAAGTAACCTGATCGGTATCGGTTATAATTTCATTGTTTTTCGGTCCGGAAACGATCAGAGTATCAATCAAGGCTTCGGGGTTTTTGACCAGGGGCTCTATCCACTGGGCTATATTTTTATTGGAGCTTTCGGCGGGCAAGACGAGTTCGGTTTTCGTTTCACTGAGTATTTTTTTTACTCCTCCCAATTGCCAGAATTGGGTAAAGGCATAATGGGCCGAAGAAATAACAAGAACAAGTCCGATTGCGATTATTATGGAAACTATTTGAGGCATGTTTTTTATTCTATCTCTTATTGATAAATTATCAAGATTATGGGGCGTTTAAAAACCACCGTTTTAAAAGGGTGGTTTTTGGTTATTGCGTCTTTGACGCTAGAGGATAGAACCTTTTTCCGTTTGTGCCGATTTTAAAGGTTTCTCCTTTATTTCTTCCGTTGTCCAGCTCTTTTACCTGGGCGAGCAGTCCCGCTTTTTCTAGGCCCGGATGACTTTTGAAATCAAGGACCCATTGAAACCGTTGATCGTAAGCCGGAGCGCCGTCAGGTTTTCTGATGTGATAGCATTTCCCGTCTTTTTTCACTGGAGCAAATCCTTTCCAGAAGTTATCTGCCTCTTCGTATGTTTCGTCAGAAAGACGAGTGTAGTCGCGGCGGACATAGAAGAATTTTCCATCGAATCCTTCTGCTACAGCAATGTCCTCTACGAATTCCCTGAGAGACTTACAATCGAGACGTTTTTTCACTTCTTCCGGACAAGCATCGTCCGAATGAGATACAAGGAAAATAACCATTCTTTTAACCTCCGTAATTCTTATTCCTTAAAAGGAACTGACATCATAATACAATGTTTTTGTCTTTTTTGTCAAATTTTTTGCTTTTCATTAAAAAATGTTAAGATAAAAAATCATGGATAACAAGGCGATACAATTATCTCCCAACTCTCTTGATTTGTTTCTTGATTGCCCCCATTGTTTTTGGCTGGACAAGAAAATGGGAATTAAAAGGCCTCCGCCATATCCCTATGCCCTCAACATAGCGGTGGATCTTCTTTTAAAAAAGGAATTCGACCAATACAGGGCAAAGAACGAGCCCCATCCCTTGCTTGTCAGCAGCAATATTTCCGCCAAGCTTTTCCACAACCAAGATCTTTTGGACCAGTGGCGCAATAATTTTTCCGGAATACGCTATTATGATTCCGAGCTGGGCGCTACCATTTTCGGCGCGGTTGACGATGTCTTGGAGTTTCCAGACGGCAAGCTGGCTCCTTTGGATTACAAAACAACCGGCAGCAGCGTTGCCAATATTTACGACCGATTCCAATTGCAGATGGACGTATACACTTATCTTTTGGAAAAAAACGGATTTGCCACAACGAGAAAGGGCTATCTGGCTTTTTATGTGGTGGAAAAGCACGACGGATTTAACGACAGGCTGCCCTTTAAAAAGGAAATACATGAGATAGAAACAAGTCCCGACGATATTCCCCAGCTTTTCAAGGAGGCAGTGGCGGTTTTAAAAAGAGCTGTTCCTTCTCCCCACAGCAAAGATTGCAAGTTCGGATACTGGCTTAAGCAGGCATCAAAATTTAATCAAAATTAACATTTAAAAAATATGTCTTTTTATTCATCGTTTGTTGACCCAATTTTTAAAGAAGTGAGAATCATGGTTCCCGAATTTGCGGGAATGAAGAAAGGGGATAAGGTTTTAGATATTTGCTGCGGTACGGGAGACCAGGCTTTTTATTACAAAAAAAAGGATATTATTGCGGTAGGGATAGATCTTAATCCAAAAATGATAGAAACGGCTGAAAAAAGGAAAGAAAAAGAAAGAGCGAGTGATGTTTTTTTTCTTTCAGCTAATGCCGCAAATCTTCCCTTTGAAGATAGTTTTTTTGATTTCGTTTCGATATCCTTGGCCCTTCACGAGATAACCAGGAACATGAGGGATGAAATAGTCTCGGAAATGAGGAAAAAATAGAATATCTGAGCAGCGGGCTGATTACCGTGATTAAGGCGAGAAACGGCAAAGATTAGAGCTTGACAGAATCGGATATAGGGTGTATGCTTTAAATACATTTTTCCTCGAAAAGGAAATAAATGTCGTACTTTCTAAATCTTACGCTATTTTTTAAGAAGTAAGCAGGTTAGGAGTAGGTCGTTAATCAAAAAAGTTAACATCAAAAATGGAAAAGAAACTTTTCGTAGGTAGTCTTTCTTTTAACACTACAGAAGATTCTCTCAGAGATCTGTTTGCCCAAGCCGGCACGGTGGAATCTGTCGCTATTATTATCGACAGAGACTCCGGTCGTTCAAAAGGATTCGGTTTCGTAGAGATGTCTTCTCCTGAAGAGGCTGAAAAAGCCAAAGAAATGTGCAACGGAAAAGAATTAGACGGGAGAACCATTATGGTTGATGAAGCCAGGCCCATGGAAAAAAGGCCCTTCAAAAAGCCCTATGAGTCTCGCGGAAGATTTGACCGTCCAGAGAGGAGAGATCGCTACTAATTATCGACAAGAAACCGCCTTCGGGCGGTTTTTTGTTTTGTGGTATATACCTAGATAGTTATTAACAATTTTTCTTGACTTATATTCTTGGTTAGATATACTAAAAATGTGCTTGTGGGGCGTCAGTCCTATTCGGCTAAATACATAAGCCGAAGGCAGGCACAACAAAAAAACCGCTTTCTTGGCGGTCTTTTTGTTTTTAATCTTCGTTTGGGTTGCCCTTCATTGTTGTAAAGAATTTTGTGTCGCGATATTTATTGGTTGTCCAAGCAGGAACAATACTCCAAAAATGCATTGCGCCATTATCGCCAATTTTTCTGATTATTGATTTAATTTTTCTGCCTTCAACTATGGCAATAATTCCCCAGTAGCTTACGGGTTTGCTCTTTTTGACCTTCTTTTTATAACTTTTTATCTCAAATTCTTTAATTGTTTCTTCAAACTCTTGATAGGTTGTAGAAATTTTAATTAACTTAATTGCCAGGGGCAATAATTTAAACCTCAAAATTTGAGAAGATTTTTCTCTTTCTGAGCGAGCGTTTTTAAAAATAATGTGATTAAAACCTTCGGAGGGAAAATAAATTTTTTGATTAAAGGCAGGAGAAAAAACACTTCCTATGGAGCTATAAAATTTTTGTGTATCTTCCCTTAGCTTATTATAATTAGATAAATCATCCACAAGTTAATTTTACCTATTTCTGTTAATTGAATCAAATTTCAGACAAAACATTAAATTTATTTAGACAGAGATAGTGTCTCCGAAGACCTTTTCTGTTTTGTGATATAATATACTATTCATGATTGGAATATCTAAAAAAACTAAACCTCTGGCAGATAGAATGAGGCCGGATTCTCTGGTTGATTTTTTGGGTCAGGATGAAGTAATAGGGGAAGGGAAGCTGTTGAAAAAAGCCATTGAATCGGATCAATTGCCTTCAATAATTTTTTGGGGTCCGCCGGGAAGCGGGAAAACAACCCTTGCGGCAATTATCGCCAAGAAGACCAAATCGGAATTTATCCAGATAAGCGCGGTTTCTAGCGGCAAAAAGGATCTCCAGGCGATAATAGAGCAGGCCAGGGAAAAGGAAAAACAGGGCAAGAAAACAATACTTTTCATAGACGAAATCCACCGCTGGAATAAAACACAGCAGGATGCGCTTTTGCCTTTTGTGGAAAAAGGATTGATTACCCTTATCGGCGCTACCACGGAAAATCCCAGTTTTGAGGTCAGGGGAGCGCTTCTTTCGCGCTGCCGGGTTTTTGTTTTAAAACAGCTGGGCAAAATCCATATTATTCAAATCATTAACCGGGCGATAAAAGACAAGGCAAACGGTCTGGGAGATTTAAAAATTCAAATGGATAAAAAAACAATTGAAGCATTATCATCAATGAGCAACGGCGATGCCCGAGTTGCTTTGAATGTTTTGGAATATGCGGTTTATTCTTCTCCGGAGAATAAAAAAAAGAAAATAGAAATAACCTTGGATATCATCAAGGAAGCGTTCCAGAAATCGCATTTGTTTTACGACAAGGACGGGGAGGAGCATTACAACATAATTTCCGCCCTCCATAAATCAATGCGGGGCTCGGATGCCGATGCCGCCCTGTATTGGCTGGCAAGAATGCTTGAAGCAGGGGAGGATCCTTTGTATGTTGCCAGGCGGCTTGTCCGCTTTGCCTCAGAAGATATCGGCTTGGCCAATTCCCGCGCTCTGGAGCAGGCTGTAGCGGCTTACAACGCATGCCATTTCATTGGGCTGCCGGAATGCAATGTTATTCTGGCCCAGGCTGTCGTATATATGGCCAAATGCAAGAAATCCAATGAATTATATGTGGCTTACGGAAAAGCGGCAAAAGATGTTAAAGAATACGGCAATCTGCCCGTTCCCTTGCATATCCGAAATGCCCCCACCGGGCTGATGAAGGAATTGGGGTATGGCCTTGGATATAAATACAGCCCTAATTTTAATTATCAGGAAAAGCAGGATTATTTTCCCGAAGAACTGAGGGGCAAGAAATATTTAAAGAACTTATAAGGGGGTATATTTTTCACAAGAAAATCAAAAAGCCCTGTTAGATTAGGTTGCCCGGAAGCAGAGGGACAATAGTTTTTCACAGTTGCTTATCTCTCAATTATGATATAATAATAAGAAAATAAGACGGAACGATGAAGATTATGATGCCCAAATAACAAATAACTCCAACTAAGTCAGTATCAGGAAAAGAACAAAAAGAATTAGAAGAATTCTTAACAAAAGGTCGAAATTGCAATTTAAAATTAATTTACCCCGTTAAATAACCCAGCCCTTTTTGAAAAAGGATGGATTGTCTAAAGGCATTTAACAGGGTAAAAACATATGGAAAAATCAAAATCTATCGCACTTATTTTAGGGGTCTTAGTTATGATTTTTGTGGTGGGCTATCTGGCAATGGCCTGGACCGAGCCAAGCGCTCCCGCGCCCGGCAATAACGTTCCTGCTCCGATAAACATAGGAACCAGCACACAGATCAAGGACGGAGCTTTGGGGATTAACGGGCTCTTTATAGCCTACTCCGGCATAGGTGTTAATAATCAAAAAATAACAGATGTATTAACTCCCGTAAGTGGAACAGATGCAGTAAATAAAGATTATGTGGATGCGAAAGTAGTCAGCGCTGCAGGAGGGGGGACATATAATTCTTGTTACGTTCTTAATTCAGATACGTCGGGACAGACTTGTGCAACTGGTTATACCGCTATAGCGTGGAAGAACACTAGCGGGACGTGGAGTTTTGATAGCGTATATGGAAGTTACACAACAGCCGCTATGTACGTGACTATTGGTGGGCAGATGCTCCAAGTCGGGTTTGGGGCCACCAATGCCACAATTTATTACTCAACTGTTATAACTTATAACACGCTGAGCAACTCCTGGACTCCGAGAACAGTTGGCTGGACTTGCCCTGGTCGTTCAACTTATACTGCGAGTTTGGTGATGAGTATTAATGGTTCAAGCTGGTCAGCTGCTGGCGTATCTTGTGATGGGAATGCAGGAAAGGCTTCGGATTGCGGGCCGGAGGCCTACAATGGACATTGTGAGACAGCCCTGTATACTGCGGCAAGCTCCTTTGCGTTGTGTTGCAAATAAATCGCGCCCAGATGATTGATGTAATACTCAATTTTCTGAAAGGCTTTTTACGGCTTCTTTGTCAGAAATGTTGCTTAAAAAACCTATAGGTGAGAATTGAAAGTTAAGCCTTTAATTATACATAATTAAGCTGAGCTACTTTCAGCGGAGCATCTTGGTGGTGTTTTTAATATTTTATATAATAAATTAATTTAAAAAAAATGACTTTTGAAGAATATCAGAAACTATCTCGGGAAACTGCGATTTATCCTAATATAGGGAAAAACTTTGTTTATCCCACCTTGGGTTTGGCCGGAGAATCGGGAGAGGTGGCGGAAAAAGTGAAAAAGATTTTAAGGGATAACAATGGAGTTCTTGATGAGGAGAAGAAAAAAGAGCTGACCAAAGAACTGGGAGACGTTCTGTGGTATTTAGCTCAGATTGCTTCAGAAATTGGAGTGCCTTTGGAAGAAGTCGTTTTTTCAAATATCGAGAAGCTCCGTTCCCGTTTTGATCGTAATAAAATTCAAGGAAGCGGGGATAACAGATAGTTTTTATGCCTAAAAAGAAAAAAACAGATAAAGAATTTGAGAAAATAGTTGATTTTATCTTTGAAGCAGGAACAGCCAGAAATCTTATTCGCAGCCATAATCAGGTTTTAAGGCAAGTCAATGATTCAATTTCTTCCCATAGCTTCAGGACAGCCATAATCGGTTTAATACTGGCTGATCTGGAAAAGGCTGATAGCGCTAAAATAGTTAAAATGTGCCTTTTGCACGACTTGGCTGAAGTCCGTACTGGCGATTCTAATTTTATCAATAAGTTTTACCGGATTGAAAAAGAGCATGAGGCCGTCAAAGATCAATGGTCTGATCTGCCCGGAGGAGAAGAAGCAATAAAGATTCTTTCTGAATATAATGCCAGAAAGACAAAAGAGGCGATTGTCGCCAAGGATGCAGACAGTCTGGACCAGATTTTTCTTCAAAAAGAATATCTATCGGAAAAGCCCGCTGATTTCAAAAGATGGCACGAGCACATTGCCTGCCGGATTAAAACTTCTTCGGCCAGAAAAATTGCCGGTTTAGTGTTTAGAACCAATCCCTTAAAGTGGGTATACAATATTGACGAAGCAGAAAAGAAAGGAGAAAAACATCAATGTTAATCAAGGTTAAGGTTTTTCCCAAATCAAAAAAAGAGGAAATACTTAAAAAATCGGAGGACAGTTTTGAGATAAAGGTAAAAGAAAAGCCGGAAAGGGGAGAAGCAAATGTAGCGGCAATAATGCTTCTTGCTTCTTTTTTGAAGATTCCCAAAGAAAAGATAAGGATAATCAAAGGTTCTAAACAAAGGAATAAAATTTTAAAGGTAGGTTAGCTTTTAAATATATATATAAAAATATGTGTTGCGATAAAAAAACTATTTATAGAACGATCTGCTACGGGGTAATAATCTGGGTTGTCGCCTTTATGGTTGTTTGCGTGCTTATTGCTCTTAATGTAACCTCTCCTGTTTTAATGCAGGGAATTACCACCTTGGCGGTTCTTACAACAGCTTTTATGCTGGCTAAAAAAGTGGGAGCTTTAAATAAAGGAGAAATGCTTAAATATACTTTTTCCTGGGCCCTTACCAGCCTAATCTTAGATTACCTGGTAACAACACATTTTACCGGCATGCAGTTCTTCTCAAACTGGTATGTTTGGGCAGCTTACGCCCTTCTTGTTATGGTTCCGCTGTTTGCGGTTAAATCAGGGCCAAAAATAGCATAATAAAAAAAAATAGAGCGGACATACGAGATATCCGCTCCACGTTTAGTGTATTTATATTAACAAACTAATAAAGACTGTAAACAGTTAGTATTGTACCACGCCACAACTTGACAAATGTTGTCAATCTTGATATCATAACAATGTGCCTGTGGGCGAAAGCCCTTCCCTAGCTAATGAATTCTTAAGCTAGCAACAGGCGCAACTAAAGAACCCGGGTTAACTCCCAGGTTTTTTAGTTGGCCTTTGCCCGAAAGGTATATTTTTTTCTCATCGCGCTTAGAAATTTTACCTTACCAGCCCCTTTTTGCGATAGGATAACCTTCACTATTTGTCTTTTATTATTTATATTAATCTCGTGGGATAATAACCAAACAACAACTAAAGGATTTTCTGATTTTATTTCTTTTACTGCCCTTGTAGAGTTATTAATGACAACGGTTAAATAAGGAATTAAACCGGCCCTATAATGTCGTTCATCGTGATTGCGAGGTCGCCGTCTATGGTATAAAAGATGATTTAAGCCTTCGGAGGTAAAATGCACGGTTTCTTGTATGGCAGGACAAAAACAAGACTGGAGTGTTTTATATACTTTCTTTTGATTTTCAATAAAAGACGACGACGGCATAGCTTTAATTTTATCAAAAACAATCATATCTATCAAATTTACTTCCAGTTTTTTTATTTTTCCTTGCTTTACAAATTATATATAGGCAGGGTAGAATAAAACATTAATTTCAGCAATGAAAACAGAAATTATTCTTGTTGATAAAAATGATGAAATAATGGGAAAAGGGGAGAAGCTGTGGGTTCATCAGCGCGGAAAGCTCCACCGGGCTTTTTCAATTTTCATTTTCAATTCCAGCGGAGAGATGATGCTCCAGCAAAGAGCCAAGTCAAAATACCATTCGGGCGGGCTCTGGACCAATGCCTGCTGTTCCCATCCCAGAATGGGGAGAAAGCTGGAAAACGAGATCAAGAAAAGGCTGCAGGAAGAAATGGGGATAAAATGCCGGTTAAAAGAAGTTTTCAGCTTTATTTACAAGGCAAAAGTAGGGGATTTGATTGAACACGAGTTTGACCATGTTTTTATCGGAAGATTTGACGGAGTACCTAAGATTAATAAAGAAGAGGCTGAAGACTGGAAATGGATTAATCCTGAAGAACTGAAGGAAGACGTTAAGAAGAATCCTAAAAAATATACCGCTTGGTTTAAGAAGGTTTTTAAAAAAGTTTTAGAAAGGGAAGAGATCAAAAAATCTTTCCCTTTGCCTTTGGATAAACTGTACAAAGAGCTTTATTTAAAGTACGGACGGCCCAGCGGGCAATGGAAACTATGGTGCAAGAGGCCAAAAACACCGAGAGAAAGAGAGGAAGTGGTAATAGGAGCTATCCTAACCCAGAGGGCAAACTGGAAAAACGTTGATCTGGCCATAGCCAACTTGAAGAAAGCAGGGTCTTGCTCAATAGAGGGAGTTTTTAAGGCCTGGGTCAAGGATAATAACAATTTTTCCAATCTTATAAAGCCTTCCGGTTTTTACAAGCAGAAGGCGGAATATCTTTTCAGATTATCCAAGTTCATCCTTAAAAAATACAGGAGCGTTGAAAGAATGAAAAAGAGGGGATTGATTGATTTGAGAGAGGACTTATTAAGCTTAAAAGGCATAGGGCCGGAAACAGCGGACAGCATTTTGCTTTATGCTTTGGATAGGCCGGTATTTGTAATAGACGAATACACCAGGCGTTTGGTTAAAAATCATTCTTTGTTTAAGGAATTATCTCTTAATAAAAACCTGAAACAATATAATTTTCTGCAGGATTTATTCGAGAAGAATTTAAAAAAAGATTATCGTTTATACCAGGATCTTCACGCCTTGATCATTATTAACGGCAAGGCCCGCTAGAAAACATAATATTGACAAGTTTTAAGGAACCTTATAAAATGAAAATGATTTCATTTTTTTGAAACACTTTTCATTTCATGGTTAAACTCACAAAAAATCACCAAAAAATAATCATCTTTTTAGGAGATTATCCGGAAAGGAAGTTTTTTGGCAAGGAAATTGCTGAAAAATTAGACATTAGCTTGGGAGGAGCGCACAATGCGCTAAAATATTTGTCAAAAGAGAAAATTATAAAATCGGAACAAAGGGGGAGTATGAAATTCTATCAAATTAACGATGAGAACCCCATGGTTAAACAATTGAAAACAACAGCGGTTGTTGGAAAATTGCTGCCCTTAATAAGTAAAATTAAAAATGCCTGCGAAGAGATTATTTTATTCGGTTCAGCATCCCGTGGCGAGCAGACGAGAAGCAGCGATATCGATCTGTTTATTCTGACTCATACCCCGGAAGAGGTTAAAAAGGACATTGGCAAATACCAAAAAAAAATAGCGGTTAAGCCGGTTATAAAGACGCCGAACCAATGGGGCGAGCTGGAAATTAAAGAGCCGGAATTTTATAAAGAAGTAAAGAGGGGAATCAAATTACTCTGATTATGATCAAAAACTTCGAAGATTGCTTAAAAACCGGCAAGATTAAGAAATTTTCCCGGGGAAAGAGTTTAGCGCCAAAAGAACTTAGGCTAGCCGAAGAAGATTTAAAAATAGCCAAGAAAAGCCTTAAAGACGGAAACTATCGCTGGTGTATTATTCAGATATATTATTCAATGTTTCATTCAGCCAGAGCATTATTGTATTTTAAAAATTACAGGGAACATAGTCATTTTTGTTTAAATCAAGCAATTAAAGAATTGTATGTTAAATCAGGCAAGCTGGCAGTATCTTTTCTTGAGGCATTATCAGAGGCAAAAAATTTAAGAGAAGCTGCGGATTATTACGGCGAATATAGTGACCTAAACGCAAAAAAACTATTAGACAAAGCAAAACAATTCATTAAAGAGGCAAAAGAAATATCGTTAAAGCCTTAAAAATGATTATCGTTTGTATCAGGATCTTTACGCCTTAATTATCATTAACGGAAAGGCCTGCTAGGAGATATTTGCACGCAGCACCTGTTGCAAAACTCATCTTCGCCGATGGAATCGGCGGCGGGAGCTAATGAAAAATCGCCATTCAGGCGATTTTTAGTTGGAATGCCGCTCCTTATATTTATTTTCATTATAGAATATAATTATACTGCAAGTAAGCTTTAAGATAACTACCAGTAAACATATGGACGATATACAGTTGACATCATATTTCACATATGATACACTAATGTCATAGATATGAAAAGCAGGAAAAACCTTTTAGAACAGCTAAAATCTCTGCCCCATTTCGGGAAAAAAACTGTTTATCAGCTTGGTAAGCAGTTGGGGCTTAAGGACTCCACGGTTGACACTTATATCAGCCGCTTTTTGAAGTACAAGGAAATTTACCGGCTTAAGAATGGATTATACGTATCTGCGGATTTTTTTGATAAAAACAGAAATGACATTTCTTATTCGTTCTATCTTGCCAACATAATCCGCACGCCGTCGTATGTAAGCTCGTGGGCGGCTCTCCAGTATTACAACCTCACCACAGAAGCAATACATTCCGTCACCTCGGTTACGCCCAAGGTCACGAGAGACTATCAGACAAAGCCGGGTAACTTCGCATATCAGTCGATTAATAAAGAACTTTTTTCTGGCTTCTCTTTGGCTAAAGGAAAATTTGATTTTTATATCGCTTCACCATCCAAAGCGCTGTTTGATTTGCTTTATTTTAGAACCCGTCAGTTTCGTGGCGTTAAGATAGAAACAATTAAGGCATTGGCAGAAGAGTTACGAATAGATATTGACGAAATGGATAAGAAAGAACAGAAAAAATTTTATACAATGATTAAAAAATTTATATGAGCGAACAAATATCAACAATATTAAAAAGAAAGCTTGATGATCTCTCTGCTCATGGAGAAATTGATGCAGAAACGTGTCGCAATGCCCTCAAAGAAGAGTTGCAGTTTTATGTTCTCAATTTTGTTTATCATCATCCGGAATACAGCAAATGGATTATGTACGGCGGTTCCGCACTTCGTATCATTCACGGATTAGATCGCATGTCTGTTGATCTTGATTTTGAAATCTCTCATGCGATAACGGAGAAATTTTTGGAAGAATTGAGGAAGGAAGTTGAAGATTACTTCACCAACACCTACGACGCTGGTGCTGACTTTCTAACAATAAAGATGGCTACTGGCAGAGGGTTGATTTTGAAATTTCATGTTGGTAAAGAGTTAAGTCTCGGTCATGCTTCAAATCAGGTGCATGTAAAAATAGATCTGAACCATTTCGTTGCTCCAAAAACAGTAATCGAACGCAGGCCGATAAATCGTGACCAGCTTTCTTTTGTCATCATAACCTACAACATGGCCGCACTTATGGCCAGTAAGCTTGCCGCTATTTTCCTGCGTGGGACCCGTGGCGTGGGAGAAGCCGTTTACGAAGAAAAAGGGCGCGATGTTTATGATCTCCTTTGGTATATGGGCAAAAAGGTGGTCCCTGATTTTGATTACCTTATAGCTAAAGGTATTGACGCAAAAGATCCGCGCGCACTTTTTGACAAGCTCACGCTTCAGATGAACAAAGTGAGCGATAAAAATCTTGAACAGGACCTTTTGCCCCTGTTCGTGGACAGGACCTTTATTAAAAATTGGCTCAAAAATTGGCGGGAAAGTTATTTTAGACTTCTTGATGAATACAAAATCAACACCGTAACAGTGCTTGAGAGCATAGGGGTGCGTAGGGATTTTCATACCGACAATTTTTCTTTTGTATATTTGTATAGAACGGAGGAGGGGAGGACGATACGAATTATTTATACCATCAGTGATTACTGGATTAATTTTCGCGACGGCGATTTGCCGACGAAAATAGACGATAAAATAATTCAGTTTGTTGAGGGTGAGATGAAAGATCAGTTGAGCGATAAATTGAAGCAGTATGCGACATTGTTCTATAAAAAAACAGAAGCATATTTCAAAAAAACAAAGAGGATAATGCTTGGCAATAACATAGCTACTAAAATTATCCGAATGACGGCCGATAACTTGAATCAGAAAGAGCAGATCGTGCTCAATAAATCGGCTCTGCTTTCTTGCGAGCTTGACGATTTGTTAAAATAAAAACTCAATTTATATGCCGAAGAAAACCGCTCCGAAAACCAAAAAAGAAACCTACGTTAGATGCAAAAAATGCGGCGACGAGATATTCGGCGATACTCACAAAAAGATGACTTGCTGCAAATGTAAGTTTATTGGCGTTGATGGATGCGAGGATTATGTCCGGATTATCGGCGAGGAAGAAAATTATGAAATTATTTCAAAGTAAAAAATAGACATAGAACCGCTCGTATTTTTTAAAATGTATAGATTTAAAGGGCAATTAATAATGCTTATTGATAGTTTGTATAGATTTGATATTAGTTTTTGAAACAGGCGATGCCAAGTTCTCAGCTCAAAAAATAATTATAAGGAAGTATACAACTTTATAAAGTTATATCATTTTGACTAACTTTATAAAGTTTGATAGGGGACCGCAACGGAAGGGCCAGTCAGAAAAGGATAGGACATTGAATTGTTCCTATCTTTTTGTTAATAACAAGCATCATACAGTCCTTTAAAAACATTAGCATACAAGGCGAGTATTTAGCGGGTTTTTGCCCATTAAATACTCGCCTTTTGTTTGAAATATGAGCGGCTTTTATTTTTTAAAAAGAGTTATAAGTAGGACACGTATGTAGGACATAGGACAATTTGTTCTTAATGTCCTACTATGGCTCTATTTTATTAATTCTCCTATGGTTATTAAGATTTTTTCTTATTTTGTTAAATTTCTTAGTTATGGTTTTTTGGTTGGGTCAGCAAAGGACAATGTCCTTATCTGCGCCGGGCAGGTTTAGTAAATTATGTCAATTTCCTTTTTAGGAAAAATTATCCAATGACCTACTATGATTATTTGACTAAATTTTTATAATGACCTATCATGGTTTATAGTTAGGGAAATTAAATTAAGCTTGTTTGGGGACTTGACAGGATTTATTTAATGTCCTAACCTGATAAATAGAAATAATAGTCATCGTAAGCGATTCAGGAGGGGGAATCGATGCAGCCAAGATGATATTTTTAGCATTACAATTTAATTCGATTCCCTGGAATATTTGTTTTTCAGTTTCCATAGGGCAATTTGATCAGAGCGCATAATTATGCGCTCGTTTTTATTTTTCTGAATTTTTAAAAGATATGATGTGTGGATAAACAGAGGAAAAACTTGTGGATTAATTCTTTGACAACAGAATATCAAATTAAGTAAAGTAAAGTATTATTCGTTGCTTCCAGACCAAGCACATATGTTTTTTTATGTTCTTGGTCTGGATCCAACTTGGGCCATGCTCCGAACTATAATTTAAAAAATTATGTTCGGGGGAAGATCCCCGGCTTTTTAAAAAGTTCGGGGTAAGGTTCAGGAGGAAACCAGATAAAGTCGGCCGGCCGTATCGGGTAAGACGGCAAAAAAATTAATAAATAAAAATTAAAAAACATGAATAAAAAAATATTAATTAGTTTAAGCGTTATTGGTGCGGTTGCTGCAATAGCAATCGGCGGAACCATCGCTTATTTTAGCGATGTCGAAACATCAACTGGCAATACTTTCACTGCTGGTGCTATTGATTTACAGTTCAAAGTTGAAGGAACAACTCTTGGTGTTTTCACAGAAGTTAACAATACACCACTTTTCACTTTGGGCGATATGAAACCGGGCGATAGGGGAGAGAAAACAGTTAAGTTAGCTGTTGATAACAATCCTGCTTGCGGAAAGGTTGAAATAAATTTGAAAAGTGATTTAGAAAATACTTGTACAGAACCAGAATCGGCAGTTGATCCAGACGGAACAACTTGCGGCACAGTCGGTGAATTAAACGATGAAGTTAACTTTATGATTTGGAAGGATAATGGCGCAGGAGATTTTTCTTGCGACAACACAATGAATGGCACCGAAACTGTTTTAGTTTCAGGGCCTCTTACAAGTGATAAGGCATACAGCATTGGTGAACTTCCTACAACTGCAACAGCAGGAGATTGCTATGGAATTGCATATTGTTTTGGAACTTGGAGTGGAACAGCTTGCAATGGATCAGCAGTTGGCAATAAATCACAGAGCGATTCTTTCTCTGTTGATATGATAATCACCGCATTACAAAAGAGAAATCAATATGACACAGCATGTCCTGTAGTCGGAGATTGGTCAACACCAGTAAGCACAGCAAAAAACTTAATTTTGGAGAATAAAACTGCGGGTTGGGTAGTGATAAATGACACTAAACAAGGAACTTTGACTTATAACACAGTTGGTGCAGATTTCGTTGGTAGCTTTGTAGCTGCTGGTTTAACCGCAAACACACAGTATTCTTTAATCTATTATGCTGACCAACAGACTAGATTTACAAACTGGGGCGGAGAAAACCCAGGAGCAGTGATTGGTACGTTTACGACTGATGGAAGCGGCGTTATTGTTTCGACAGCAATAAATACAAACCTTGGCATGGATTTACCAGCTACTAATGATTGGAATAAAGTTGCAAACCCAGATTACTGTCTTGGTCACAATGGATTTGACAGCTACGCTACATGCACGGGAGCAAAGATATGGTTAGTGCCAACAAGCGATTACAATTCAGCAACAAAGGCATTAACAGCATGGAATCCAGCAAACTATCTGTTTGAAACAGACCTGATTAACTACAACGACACAAACATTTAATGTTTAGCTATTAACGAGACACCCGCCTTTTTTAGAAAGGCGGGGGATGGAGGGAAAGTAAAACACACATGAACAAAAAACTAATTACTAGTTTAAGTATTATTGGCGTTATTGCTGCTGTTGTAATCGGTGGGACCATTGCCTACTACAATGACACTGAAACTTCGGCTGGAAATATTTTCACTGCCGGAACAATAGATTTGAAAGTAGACAATGTGTACGCCACATATAACGGAGGCGAATGCGTAGGAAATTGTCAGGAAACCGGCAATAATCTTATCGTAAATGGCGGGTTTGAAACGCCGAACGTGTCAACGGGCGGCTGGGCAATTTTTCCTGACGGCAGCTTGACCTCTTGGAACGTTAAGTCCGGTGCTGGCCTTGAAATTCAAGACCATGCAGCAGGCGATCCTCACCTTGGGGACCAACTTGCCGAATTAGATAGCAATAATTCTTCGGCAATCTCACAAAATATTGCGACTGTTGCGGGAGGACAATACCGCTTAAGGTTTTGGTATTCTCCGCGCCCGAATCGCCCAGCAGGCGACAACACGATTGATTATTTTGTGAAAGTTGTAAGCGATGATTCCGTTATTGTTTCCGGTGTAATCGGTGCAACCGCTGTCGGTGGTTCAAACACCACTTGGCAGGAATACGTGTACAACTTTATCGCCACGAGCAACAATACAAAGATTATGTTCTCTGATGCTGGCTTCAATAATTCCTACGGAGGATATCTTGATGATATCAGCGTTAAAGGACTTACCTGCACCAACCAATTCCCGAATGGTGGAATTTGTTCACTTTGGAATGAAAGGGATTTGGGAAACGGCGATACGTTCTTCAGCTTTAACGATGTGAAGCCCGGAGATTCCGGAACCAACATCATAAGCATGCATGTATTTGGCAACGATGCTTACGGCTGTTTGTTAATAACAGATACGCAGGATAATGAAAACGGAGTAATTGATTCCGAGGTTGGTGACACTGGGGAGCCGGGCGAGCTTTCTGGCTTCTTAAACGCTTTCCTTTGGCAAGACAGCAATCATGACAATGCTTATAACGTAGGCGAGCCAATATTGTATGGACCAGCGGCTTTTAAGGATATGAAAAACATGACTAATCTTCCTTTAACCGCGACCACTACTGCTTATATTGGTTTGGCTTGGTGTCTTGGAGCGCAGACTGTTGACGGTACCGGAATACATTGTTCAGGCGCCGGCAATCAAGACATTGCCCAGACAGATATATTTTTGGCACCTCTTACTGCTTATGCTGAACAACAGAGGAATAATTCAGGATTTCAGTGCAAGAACGTTATACTTCCTTAATACTTAAAGATTAAAATCTTTCAGATTACCTCATATCTTGTGAGTATGGGGTAATCAACAAAGTTTTTAATTTATTAAAAACCAAAAGGTCGAACTTTTTGGAGGGAATAAAAAATTAAAATACAAAATTAAAAACACATGAATAAAAAATTAATTATCAGTTTGAGCATAATCGGAGTTGTTGCGGCAGTTGCGATTGGAGGAACAATTGCTTATTTCAACGACACTGAAACCAGCGCAGGTAATATTTTTACTGCCGGCTCAATTGATCTCAAAGTGGATCATCTAAAACAGACATACAATGGTGTGGATTGTGAAACATGTAGCGTAGATGTTTATAGTTCTATTGCAACAAGAGTTGTAGCTGCTAGTGCAGGAGCTGCGTTTCCCGCAGTCCCTTATAATGCCGTTGAAGTAGTCAACCCTCATCCAGCATGGCAAAATGAACTCGCTCTTGCGCCCGCACAATGGATCTGGGTTTCCGACCCAACCGCCGTAATAGATACAACTAATGGCGTACAGTATACTTTCCAGAACAAGTTTCAGTGGAATGGCTCTGTAGCCAGCGTGGATCTTGATCTTGCTCTTGCATCTGATAACGGTTATAAAATCATTCTTAACGGAGTAACTATTGTAGATAAACTTTTGACCGAGTTTAATTATGCTTCTGCAGTTCCGTTAACTGGACCCGAAGAAGCGGCTTTTATAGGAAACATGGTCACAAACGGACAAAACACACTTGAAATTATTGTTTGGAACAAACCGCTTGCGGCTGATCCCGTAACAGGCAATCCAGCGGGCCTTCTGTTCAAGTTAAATGTTCATCGCCCATCACAAGAGTGTGGGGCGGATTCGGCATTCCAACAAGCTTGTCGTTTGTGGACAGGAAAAGATCTTGGACAAGGCGATACGTTCTTTAATTTTAACGATGTTAAGCCCGGAGACAGAGGAACTAACGTAATTTCTCTTCACGTTGACAGCAATAACGCTTACGTCTGCATGCTTATAAATCACAAGCAGAATTTAGAGAACGGCCTTGTTGATCCGGAAATAGCTTTGTTAGATACCGATGCAACGGGAGAATTATCTCAATATCTTAATATAGTTGTTTGGGAAGATATAGATGGCGATGGGGTATATGATTTGTTACCAGAAACCATTCTTTATAATGGTGGGTTTGACGGTCTTTCAACTATCGGCAAATTATCTCTTTCTTCAAACGGCTCTGATAATTTGGGAATTGCCTGGTGTTTAGGAGTTCAAACGGTCAACGGTGATGGTTCAATTTCTTGCGACGGTAGCGGAAATCAAAACATAGCGCAAACAGATAAACTGCTTGCAGATCTTGTTTTGTACGCCACTCAGCAAAGAAATAATTCAGATTTCACCTGCGCAAGTGTGCAATTAAATCCGTAATTCTCGATTCTTAAAATCTTTCAGATTACCTCAATCTTGTGAGTTGGGGTAATCGATAAAGGTTTCAAGAAATTATTCATTAAAAAATTAATGGAGAGGAATGAAAATTTTTAAATTCATATATTACATATTTATAGCGTTTATAGTAGTAATTGCCCTTTTACTTATCGTTTCAACCTTTCCGATCACAGGAAACTTTAAAGTATTGACGGTTATCTCAGGATCAATGGAGCCGGCGATAAAAACAGGAAGCGTAGTGGTAGTAAAGCCGGAAAACGACTATAAAATAGGGGAGATGATAACCTTTGGGCCTTACAGCAAGACAAAAGCGCCCACCACCCACAGGATTTACGATATAAAGGTGGTGGAAGGCCAGGTTATTTACATTACCAAAGGAGATGCCAATAACGCGCCGGACGGAAGAGAAATCCAGAAAAAAGATGTTGTCGGCAAGGTGTTATTCAGCGTACCGTTTGTGGGCTATGCGGTATATTTTGCCAAACAGCCCCTGGGATTCGCCTTAATCATCATTGTTCCGGCCGCAATAGTAATAGTTGATGAGATTAAAAATATTTATGTCGAGATTAAGAAAAAAAAGAAAACTGACGATGTGGAAAAAACAGATCAGTGATCTATTGAAGAAAATGGGTAAAATGTTTTACGACATTATTCCGCCCAAGGCGGGTAATGTTAGAATCAAATCAAATAATTTTAAAACATCTATTGTTAAAATAGCTGCTTTGGCTTTGATTATTACCCTTAGCTGGGCAGCCATTTCTTCAATTCATAACACCCTTTCTTATTTCAGCGATACAGAAGAATCAAAAAGCAATGATTTTACAGCCGGAGCATTGGATTTTGAATTAAGCTCAACCCAGGTTTTTCCTAATATGATCATAAGCACAAGCACACCAGCTACC
Organism: Candidatus Nealsoniibacteriota bacterium; assembly: GCA_026396095.1. Taxonomy (GTDB): domain Bacteria; phylum Patescibacteriota; class Minisyncoccia; order Minisyncoccales; family RBG-13-42-11; genus JAPLXK01. Next base: position 23,892 of record JAPLXK010000056.1, read on the forward strand.
GGAACGATAAGCATTGTTAACTTATATAATATTCCAAAATACAAGGTAACGGCCGTTAATCTCTCAGGAGCGCTTTGTTCTTATTTGAATCTGAAAGCTGATCTGGATGGAGCGGAAAAATACTCCGGACCGCTGACAGGTTTTGATTCCGGTACAATAGAATTTGTAAGCCCGGATGATTGGTTTTTTACTTTGACCCTGCCTGCTAATGCAACAGATACTGTTGTGGGGGAAACCTGCAATTTCAATTTTTCATTCTACGGCTCCCAGATTAGAAACAATCTGCCCCTCGGCCAGGGATTCAGCGACACGGAAAACGCCTCAGGCAGCGTTAAGGCCAAGATGTGCTTTGATTCAGAAACAAGATCAAAGGACTATTGGAAAGATCATCTTGATGTTGCCAAGCCATATTTGCCCCAGATGCTGGGAAATGCAATTGTTACCAGTACTTCAGGCGTGTACAAGATTCTTTATACGGATTATGGACCATCAATGGTTAATCAATTGGAAGGGCAATTGTTAACAATGAAATTAAATGTCGCCCATTTTGGCATAGGAGATTATATCCCTAATGGCACCTCAAGCAATTTAAGCCAGATAATAGCTGAAGCTGACAATTTGTTAAAAACAACCTCCACGCCCGATTATAGTGTTTTAGAAACAATGAAAAATCTTCTGGAAGGACTAAATAATAATTTATCAATCAAGGTTTGTACGGAAACAGGAGTCAGGGTTTTAATTACCAACGGAGGAGAACATTGGTGGATTGGAAGATCTTATGATTTAACCTGGACAACAAAAAATCTTGGCTGTCCCGATAGTTCGGCTCATATCAATATCTGGTATTCCAATGACAGCGGAAACACCTGGGCAAACATTATCACGGGTACAGAAAACAACGGAATCTACGATTGGGAGAGAATTCCTCTTTATCTTGAAAATACCTATTACATGGTTTCAGATAAGGCAAGAATAAAAGTTGTGGCTGTTTGTACGGAAAACCTGATGGTTGCAGGATGGGATATATCTGATTATGATTTCTGCCCGCCCATAGACCCCAGCTTGCTTACTCCGGAAGAATTGGAATTGGCCATAGCCTTAGGATTAATACAGGAAGAAGTAATTGTTCAAGAATCAACCACAACGGAAGAGCAGGTTGCTGATGCAACCACCTCAGAGCCGATAGTTCTTGATATAGGATCGGTTAGCGTTCCGATATTAACGGAAAGCGCTCCGGCTTCAGATAGCGAGACGGGCGGTGCGGATCAGACGCCTGTTATAGAAACCCCGACCACTACGCAAGAAAATACAACCACTTCAGAACAAGCCGCAACGAGCACGGAAGAAGTTTCAACTTCTACAGAGGAGGTTTCGACTACCACTGACCAAGGAGGAATAATTGATACCATAAATGATATAATTGAAAATGTGGTTAATGAGATAATTGAAGTAATAACCCCTGAAGCTACAACAACGGAACCTGCGGCAAATGCCACGACCACGGAAGCAACAGAAACAACTACAATCGAACAAGCGCCCGTTGCTGAAGAGCAGCCGGCAGTTGTCCCGGAAAATAATCCTACAGAGCCGGTTCCGCCAGCACCAGACGGTTCAGGAGTATAATAATCATGAATAAATTATTTAAAACAATTTTAATCAGCTCAATCGTCATTTTTGGCGCTGGGTTTTTATTTGCTTCTCCGGCAAATGCTTTCGCGGTAGTAGATCCTTCAAATTATTTAATTGTTGAATGGTCTGTGACGGGAACCGATCCCTGGCAGCCGCTTACAGGAGCGATATTTAGTGAAGCAAATTTTTTGCCCGGTAGTGGGGTTACTAGATATATAAGGGTAACCAATCACAGCGTCCAGAGCCAGAGAATTGCCATTGAGGCGATACACCAGAACGACAGCGATCATCTCGCTTCTCAGATGAATTTGGTCATTAACCAGGGAGGAACAAATATTTTTAATGATACCTTGAGAAAATTCTTTGACCAGGGAGAAACATATCTTTCCGAGCTGGCAATGGGAGCAATAAAAATATACGACTTAATAATTACTTTTAATTCAGACGCAAACAATGATTATCAAGCGAAAACATTGGGTTTTGATCTATTAGTGGGTTTTGAAGGAACCGAAGGCGGATTGCCGTTGCCCCCGCCGGGCGGAGGAACAGTCACGGGTGGCGGAGGCGTTGCGCCTACGGGATTAACCATTCAGGGCGAAGCTACTTTTTGCGTCAGCGCTACAGATGCGATCATAACATGGGGTACCAGCTATAACTCTACCAGCAGGGTGGTTTACGGCACACACGGCGGAGTGTTTAATTTATTGCAGACCAATTACGGATATGACTTTACTACGCCTGAAATTGATAATGCTCTGCCCATAAGCGTACACGGGGTTACCGGCCACATGGTTGATATTATAGGACTTACTCCTGATACAAAATATTATTATAAGGTTATTTCTCATGCTTCTCCTGATACGGTGGGCGGTGAATTCAGCTTTACCACTTTAGGCCCAGGAGAAAAAAATCCTTGCTGTGCGGAAACAGCAGAACAGAATCTTTTTATAGAACAGCCGGCTGCTTCTCCTTCCCAAGGGCAAGGAACGGAGGAAGAGGGCGGAATTGCTTTCTTGGGAGACGAAACAGGCATTGTACAAGGATCTGACAAAGGAGAAAACGCTGAAGTAATTACATTGGGAGAACAGCCCAAAGAAGAACAAACAGGAAGTAATTTTTCCAATTTCTTGGCATCAATCGCCAACTTCTTCAATTTGGGCAATTACTGCGGTTCCTCAACCCTTCTCATAACCATATTGACCATCCTTTACCTCTTATCAAGAAGAAGAAAGAAAGAAACGGGAGAAACAAAGAAGCACTATTTGGATTTGATTATCGCAGCAGCTGTATTGATTATTTTATTCTTTTTATTGAAATGCCAGCTCTTGATAATTCCCATAATCATATTGATCGTTTATCTTTTTATCGAATTGCTGAAAAAAGAAAAATAATATTTAACACAGATATTCAGATAAAAAATCTGGGGAAAACTCAGATTTTTTTCTTTGCGTTTTTTAAATAATTATTTTAAAATAATATAATAGCTTTTTAAAAATTAAAAAGGGGAGGCTATATGAAAGTCTTTTGGTGTAAGAAAAAGAGGATAGTGATTCCCGAATCAAAAGTACTGGAATCCTGCTCAAGGAACAATTGCAGTCAACTGGCCAAGGTCAGAAAGCAAAAAATGCAGAGGGGCATAAAGAGAAGAGACAGAGCCCTACTGTCGGAGCAATTGCAGCTGGTTGATCATGGCCAGACAAGGAAGAAGCCGGATAACGGAAAAAAGAGAAACGGTCTCGATTATCGCGGTCGTTGGCCCAATTGGTTGACAAAAATATAAAAAATGTTATTTTTAAAACATAAACGGCTTGTTAATTCAAGCCTTTTAAGTTCTTTTAAAGAGGTTTTATCATGAACGAGATTGAAGAGATGCTGATTAAGATCAAAGACAAGGGCTGCGCTCCGATGCTCCTGGGTACCCCCAATCTTAAAGAAAAAGCCCGAAGGTTAATGGCTGTTTTTCCGGAAACCAGTTTCTGGGACCTCAAGACCATTGAAGAGCTGTTCCAAAGAGTGGAGCATGATTTCAAAAAACCGTTCCTGTCGGACGCATTGTAATTTAAAAACAAGATCATTTTATTCCATGCGCGATTAAATAAATATCGCGCTTTTTATTCTTGACAAATGTTATTTTTTAGTTTATAGTTTAAAGCATATAGAAGCTCTTTAAAAAACGGGCTTCAGAACAGGAAAAAGAACACTTACAGGAGGGAAAGTCAAAATGAAATTTGAATGGGTACTAAAGATAATAATTATCTTATTAGTAAGCATACTGATCTGGATAGGCTTAGCCAAGGTGGCTGCTCCTTATTTTTCATCGCTGTCAATCGACATGGGAACAGGAGCTGTGATCGCAATTTCTTATATTTTCAGCGCCATAATTGCGTTTCTTGTCGGGTGCATAATGTGGTTCGTTATCCCGCCGCATTCTAATGCGTTTAATGCATAGTATAAAATACTATGCTTTTTTTCTTGACAAATTATGTAATTTCTTTATAATTTAAGCCACCGAAAAGCTCTTTAAAAATACGGGCTAGACGGAAGGAACAAGAGGTGAAAGACAATGGAGCGAGTATGGACGGTTAAGAGACTGGCAATAAGCAGAAGCGCCAGGGCCAGGCAAAATAAATTATTTAAAGAAGCCGTAAGGAATCTTGGAAATTTTGTAGTGCTTCCAAAAATATTTTTTGAAGCACGGAAAATTGAAATTTTAAGTTCGGTAAAAATGGCTGTCATTATTCCGGGGAGAAAGGGGAACATAGAGGGATTTTCCTTTGTTTCTCAGAACGTTTCCAGCCCGAAGTTGCTGGGCATCGTAACACAGAGAGGAGTCCTGAAGTGGGATCCGAGGAAGCCCAATAATCTTTTCATCCGGGGCGACGGCATGATTTCCGTCAGCGGAGAAAAGACATTTGGCCCGCCGGAAAGAACAGGGCAGCCAAAAGGAGCCTTAAAACGCCTGCCGGCAAAAGGCCCGGACCTGACCAGCGTCGACGGAATGGAGTTCTGCAAAACCGGAACAATACAGATCGCAATTAAACTGGGAGCTCTAGTAATCTTATCTTAAAGCCCATTTTTTTAGGGCTTTTTTCTTTTTTTTACGGCACTTTACATTTTTATAAATAAGAGCATAATCAACAATCTATTTACAGGGGGGAGAAAAATGGATCCAGTCAATGGACAAGTTCTTTGTCTTAAAGGATGGGCGCTTGAGAAAGCAGATGAAGGCGCAACTTGCCTTCGATGCCGGCAAGAAAAAGAAACAGTCAAAATGGTAAAAGTCACCTTCACGGCCTCGGATGGAATCTTGACGCTAGGACCTTGGGGCGTACATTTTTGTCTGCCCTGCTTAGTCTTATTTGCCGGAGAAGGCCCGCCGCAAAAAATCCCCATACCGCACGCCATGTAGCGACAGCCCTTTTTAAAAATTAAAAGATTAAATTCGCCCACAAGGCGATTTTTTTTCTTTACAATAAACCGAAAAGGAGTTAAATTAAAAAGACAAAAAATCATGACAATCATCAAATCAAAAAAATTCATATTAAGACCTTTTAAGAAAGGAGATCATACTTCTCTTGTCAGAAATATTAACAACAAGAAGATATCAAGAAATACCTTGTCCATCCCTTATCCATATAAAATGAGCAATGCCCGTTCCTGGATCAATTACAATATTAAGCTGGATAAGAAAAAGAAGAAAGAGGAAATGAATTTCGTCATTGACATAGCCGGAGATGTTGCCGGAAGCATTGGGCTGAGAGAGATAAAAGCAGGGCACATGGCGGAAATGAGCTATTGGGTGGGTGAAAAATACAGGGGACAGGGGATTATGACAGCAGTTTTAAAGGAAATAACAAAATACGGGTTCAATGAATTGAAACTGAGAAGAATGGAAATAGGAATTTTTCATTTTAATGAAGCCTCAAAAAGGGTTGCGGAAAAAGCGGGATATCAATGCGAAGGGAGGATGAGGAAATACGTTTTGAAGAACAAGAAGTTCATAGACGCTCTATTATTTGCTAAAGTAAGATAATTATATGGCTGTTATAAAAAAGAAAACCTGGCCTAAAATTTTTGAACTTATCAAAAAAGGAAAAAAGAGATTTGACCTTAGGGTCGCCGATTTTAAGATTAAAGAAGGGGATACCCTGATTCTGGAAGAATACGATCCGAAAAAGAAAAAATATACTGGCAGGATAATGAAAAGAAAAGCGAAATGCGTTTTTAAATTCAAGGTAAACGATTTCGGCCAAGAAAAAGAAATTAGAAAAAATGGGCTGTATATAATTCAATTTTAGGATTTAGTGCCCTTTTGCGTACTTGACAAATCTATAAAATTAGTATATAATTTAGGCAGGAATGAGGATATCTCTTCCTCGGTAATCTTTCCTTCCGGTTTTTGACAGAACTGGAACAGGTAATCCTGAAAAGAAGATTATCGTAAATGAACATTAAAAAGGAGGTAAAAAAATGGAAAAACAAAGAAGGAATGAAATCGCTTTCGAATTGTGGAAAGCCAGGGCGAAACGAACAGGAATTCAGCTTAATATGAAAAGAGAGTTGCCGAACATCGCAACCGAGATAGGGATTAACGAGAGGGAATTGTTGGAGTTTTTCAGAGAATTCTCCCAAGAATTATTGGACGAATGCTTTGGTAAAAAAGCATAGTTCGCCGGACGGATAAAAGAAAAAAGAAGGCAAGGTTGAGATAGTGTCTCCTAAAAAGATAATTGCTTTCTCTGCGACTTTCGTAGACAAAGGCAGAACAAGAACTTCTCCTCCCTTCTTCCAAAAAGTGGCGGAACTAAAAAATTTTAGTCTCCGCCCTTTATTTTTTATTGACAAAAGAATAAATAATGATGAGAAAGTTGAACAAACCGGTTCATATTGACGCAGCTGGCGTAATCGTTGAAAAAGAGAGAAAAATTCTCTCTATTTTTATTTTGTATAAGGAGATTTTTTGGTAGAATAAATACATACATATATGGAAACTCAACCAGAATCAATCTGTCCCTCATGTCGTTCCTCGGTACCGGCTGATGCATATTTTTGCGCCAATTGCGGCAAACCGCTGAGAGATAAACTGCCCTCTAAAACATTATCCGGGCAAATTATTGTATTTTTTGTCAGTTTATTCCTGCCTCCATTTGGATTTTGGTACGCCTGGAGATATCTGAAGCAAGCCGATTACAAATTAAAAAAAATCGGTATTGCCGCACTAATTCTGACTATTATATCGATACTGGTTACAATTTGGACCGCCAAAGGACTTATCGATTCGTTCAGCCAGTCGTTTAACTCGATAAATAATTTTGACTTCTGATATCTTCCTAGTACGAGCGAGGAGTCAGTTGAAAAATTAATTATTTTATTTCGCGCGATTATTTTGGATAGGAGTCTGGGTTTTTTGAAACAGCCTTTCTAATCGGGCGGTTTTTTGTTAAAATGATGTCATGAAAAGACCGGAAGAAATCAAAAAAATAGTTAAAGATAAATACCAGGAGATAGCCGTGGGCAATTCAGGTTGCGGCTGCGGTTGCGGCTGCAAGAACAACGAAGATATTTCAAAAAGCATAGGGTATTCGGAAAAAGACCTTAAAATAGGGGAAGGGGCTAATCTTGGGCTTGGCTGCGGCAATCCGGTTGCTTTGAGCAATATTAAAGAAGGAGATATCGTTTTGGATCTGGGCAGCGGGGCAGGATTTGATTGTTTTTTGGCTTCCAGGAAGGTTGGCAAAGGGGGCAGGGTGATAGGGGTGGATATGACGGAAGAAATGATTAATAAAGCAAGAATAAACGCCGAGAAGCTGGGGGTAAAAAACGTGGAGTTTATCCTGGGGGAAATAGAAAACATGCCTCTTGGAGATAATTTCATTGATATCGCCATAAGCAATTGTGTGATAAACCTCACCCCGGATAAAGAAAAGACTTTTAAAGAGGTTTACAGGGTTCTGAAAAAAGGGGGGAGGATTTATCTTTCAGATATTGTTTTACTGGAAGAGCTTGGGGAAGAGCAGAAAAATGATGAAAACCTGCTGGCCGGATGCGTGGCCGGGGCACTGCTCAAAGAAGATTATCTGGATAAAATAAAAAGCGCCGGATTCAGCGTCCGGATCCTGTCCGAGAATAAAAAAATCAGCAAAGAGCAGTATAGTGGGATCAAACTGGAAAGCTTAACCGTTGAAGCGATAAAATAAGATTTCAGATTATTTGTTAAAGGCCGGGAAAACAATACCGTTAAACATATTTTATGGTTGTTGAGAAAAAAGATAAAATTAAATGCTGCGACTGCGAGCAGGCAATAGAAATCAGCGGGGAAGAAATAAAAAACGGGGTGATGCTCGATTATCTCAACGGAGCGGACAAGATAACGGTTTTCAAGTGCCATGATTGCTTTGAAAAAAGCCAGGAGCTTAGGAATTACCAGACTTGCGAGGTTTATTCGAGGGTAGTGGGCTATCTGCGCCCGGTATCCCAATGGAACGTGGGAAAGCAGCAGGAATACAAAGAAAGAAAAGAATTCAAAGTTAAAAAAGATTAATTGATCAATTTTAATAATATGAAAAATAAAAGTCGTAATTTAACCACGATTAGCGTGAGTAAATTACTGGCCCCCATTATAAGCTCTCGCGACGTAGCCGATATTTTAGAAGCTGAAATTAAAAAAATTGATGCCAAATCAGTATTTTTGGATTTTACTGATATTAAATTTATTTCCCGTTCGGCGGCTCACTC
>JAPLXK010000008.1 GCA_026396095.1 Candidatus Nealsoniibacteriota bacterium
TAATATCTATGTCCGCCCAGGCGGCTCAAGTCGGATTTGCTTATTTTCTCCAATTTATAGGAATGATTTCCGTTTATCTGGCTGTTTTCAATATTCTTCCCATTCCTTCTCTAGACGGAGGAAGACTGTTATTTTTGGCAATAGAGAAAATAAAAGGCAGTCCTGTTAATCCCAAGATTGAACAAAACATTACCGTAGCCTTTTTTGGAGCGTTAATTTTATTGATGATTTACGTGACGGTAAAAGATATTATTAAAATTTTTTAATTTAAAAATGCTTCAATCAAAACTTTTTTGCAAAGCTAAAAAAACCGCTCCCAAGGACGCCGAAGCGATAAGCCATCAATACTTGGCTAGGGCTGATTTTATCGAGCAATCAATGTCCGGGGTTTACAGGTTTTTGCCCTTGGGTTTTAGGGTTTTAAAAAAGATAGAAGAAATTATCCGCCGTGAAATGATTGAGCTGGGCGCTCAGGAGCTTTATCTGCCCGTTTTCCAAAACAAGAATCTTTGGCTGGAAACCAAAAGATGGGAGACCTTTGACCCTCCTTTATTTAAGATAAAAGACAGGCACCAGAAAGAAACCGCCCTGGGATCTACCCACGAAGAAGAGATCACCGATATTTTCCGAAAAAGAATCAAATCCTATCAGGATTTTCCTTTGTATCTTTTCCAAATTCAAAACAAATTCAGAAATGAAATGCGCTTCAGCGGAGGGCTTATGAGAGTCAGGGAGTTTTTGATGAAAGACCTTTACAGCTTTCATTCAAGTGAAGAAGATCTGATCAAATTTTACGAAAAAGTTAAAAAATCTTACTTCAAAATATTTAAAAAATGCGGCTTGAAACCGATTTGCGTTGAGGCCAGTTCCGGAACGATCGGAGGGGATTTGTCCCATGAATTCATGGTTCCCTGTTCCATCGGAGAAGACAGGGTTTTGATTTGCAAAAACTGCGGATTTGCCGCTAATATTGAGAAAATAGGAGAAATCAAGGATTGCCCGAAGTGCAAAAGTCAATTGGAAAAAAACAGTTGCATAGAAATAGGCCATGTATTTAACCTGGGAACAAAATACACCAAAGCTATGAACGCAGAATATCTAGATAAAAGCGGAAAGAACCATTTTCCCCTTATGGGTTGCTACGGAATAGGCCTTCATCGGCTGGTGGCAACGATTGTCGAGACCAATCACGACGAAAAAGGGATTATTTGGCCTGAGCAAGTTGCTCCCTTTGACGTTCACCTGATCCAGGTGGAAGATAACGCAAAAGTCAGGAAGGGGGCAGAGGGTATTTATCGCGATTTACAGAAAAAGGGAATTGAAGTACTATATGACGACAGAGGCAAGTCAGCGGGAGAAAAATTTGCCGAAGCGGACCTGATAGGATTGCCCTTAAGGATTGTTGTAAGCGAAAGAACGCTGAAAAACAATTGCGCGGAAGTTAAAAACAGAAACAAAAAAGAAGCCAAAATGATTAAAGTTAAAGAATTGGCGAAGTTTTTATGCTGAAAAAAATTCTTGCCCATATCTCAGACGATATTGCAATTGATTTGGGAACTGCCAATTCCCTGGTTTATGTTAAGGGAAAGGGGATTGTGATTACCGAACCATCGGTAGTGGCGGTTAATAAAAAAACAGGCCAGATTTTGGCAATCGGAGAAGAGGCCAAGAAAATGGTCGGAAGGACTCCGGCTTACATTGTCGCCACCAGGCCCTTGGTTTCCGGGGTTGTTTCTGATTTCGAAATTACCGAGCAGATGCTCAGGTATTTTATCGAAAAAGCCGGAAGAAAAAGATATCTTATCGGTCCAAGGCCGAGGGTGATAGTCGGTATACCATGCGGGGTAACCGAGGTGGAAAAGAAAGCTGTTTGCGATGCGGCTAAGAATGCCGGAGCCAGGGAAGTATTTTTAATAGAGGAACCCATGGCTTCTGCCATCGGTGCTAGGTTGCCTGTTCAGGATGCGGGAGGAAATTTTATTGTTGATATCGGAGGGGGAACCACTGAAGTGGCGGTTATTTCTTTGGGAGGAATAGTGATAGCTAAAAGCATAAGGGTGGCAGGGGACAAGCTCAACGAAGACATAATTCAGTTTGTCCAGGACCAATATAAATTATTAATCGGAGAGAGGACGGCAGAGAACGCTAAAATCAACATCGGGTCAGCCTATCCCTTAAAAGAAAAGAAACAAATGGCTCTTCGGGGAAGAAATCTTATTACCGGTCTGCCGGAAGAAATTTTGGTTTCAGATGAAGATATAAGAAGAGCCTTGGATAAATCAATAAAACAGATCGTCACAGAGATAAAAACCGCCATAGAAGAGACTCCGCCCGAACTGCTTTCCGACATAATGGCCCAGGGATCGGGAATCCAGCTTGTCGGAGGAGGGTCTCTTCTAAAAGGTTTGAGCACTTTGATTCAAAAAGAAACAAAGATATTTACTAAGATCATTGAAGACCCGATGACGGCTATGGTAAGGGGGGCGGGAATGGTTTTGGAAAATCTTGACGAGCTGGAAGAAGTTTTGGTGGAAACGGATTATCTGGAGCCGCCGAAATAAAGGCAATCCCGAACCGATCTCGTTCGACCAGGCAGATTTTTAGAGGCTTATTTAATATGATTTCCAAGCAAGAAGTTCAACATATTGCAAAGCTCGCTCGGCTGAGTACAACCGAAGAAGAGGAGGAAAAATTCGCAAAAGAACTTTCTTCGATTTTGGATTACGTTGAAAAATTAAAAAAAGCCGACATATCAGAAACAGAGGAGATAAGCCAGCCTTTTAAAATTGAAAATATTGTCAGAAAAGACGAAGAGAGGAGCGATAAGAAAAAATTGGACAATCAAAGATTAGTAGAAATGGCTCCGGACACCAAAAACGGATATGTCAAAGTAAAATCAATTTTTTAATGAATCTTTTTGAGCTTACCATCAGCCAGATCAATCAAGGGTTAAAGAAAAAAGAATTTTCCGCTCTTGATCTTTGTCAAACTTATTTTAAAGAGATAAAGGATAAGGATAAAAAAATATCCTCTTTTTTAAGCTTAAGCGAGAGTAGCGCCCTATCCCAGGCAAAAGAAGTTGACGATTTGATCAAGGACAATCAGGAGATCGGCCCGCTGGCCGGCGTTCCCTGCGCCATAAAGGATAATATTTTAGTCCAAGATATTAAGTGCACTGCCGGTTCGAAAATTCTTGAGAACTATGTTGCACCTTACGACGCTACGGTAATAAAAAAACTGAAAAAACAAAAGGCAATAATCGTAGGAAAAACCAATTTAGACGAGTTTGCCATGGGCTCTTCAACCGAGAATTCGGCTTTCGGCCCGACCCACAATCCCAACGATTTGACCAGGGTGCCCGGGGGATCTTCGGGAGGATCGGCTGCTGCGGTGGCGGCAAATTTAAGTCGTTACAGCTTGGGCTCTGATACTGGCGGCTCAATCCGCTTGCCCGCTTCTTTTTGCGGCGTAGTAGGATTAAAGCCGACCTATGGCGCGGTTTCGAGATACGGATTGATTGCTTTCGCTTCTTCTCTTGATCAAATAGGCCCTTTTGCCAAAACAATAGAGGATTGCAAGATTGTCTTTGACGCGATTAAAGGAGAAGATGAAATGGACAGCACCAGCGCTCCGCTTAAAAATGAAAATTTGAATTTTAATATTGAAAATTTAAAAATCGGGGTACCCAAAGAATATTTTGTCAAAGGCATTGACCCCGAGGTTGAAAAAATAATAAAAGGAGCTATAAAAAAATATGAGGAGGCGGGGGCAAAAATAGAAGAGGTAAGCCTGCCCAACACGGAATACGCCCTGCCCGCTTATTATATTATTTCTCCTTCAGAGGCTTCGGCTAATCTGGCAAGATTTGACGGAATAAAATACGGATATTCGGAAGACAAAAAAAATAATTTATTGGATGTTTATTTGGACAGCAGGGGAAAGGGCTTCGGTCCGGAGGTGAGAAGAAGAATCATGATAGGAACCTACGCCTTGTCTTCCGGGTATTACGAAGCTTATTATCTAAGAGCGGAGAAGGTGAGAAATCTGATAAAGAATGATTTCGAAAAAGCTTTTAACAAAGTAGATGTTTTAATGGCACCGGTTTCGCCGTTTTTACCTTTTAAAATAGGAGAAAGAATTCAGGATCCTCTTTCCATGTATCTAGTTGATGTCTATACAGTTTCCATTAATTTAGCCGGTTTGCCCGCCCTTTCTTTGCCGGTAGGAAAAGTGGGTAATCTGCCGGTAGGATTGCAGATTATCGGCAAGCCGTTTCAGGAAGACATGATTCTAGAAACAGGCAGGGTTTTTGAAAATAATCAAAAATAAAAATTATGGTAAATATAACCAACGTAAATATAGCGGGCACAATGGAAAGAATAATATTAATTATCTTTTCGCCCTTTCAGGATGGATGGATAGCTTCTTTAAGGTTCAGCTTTATAGTGATTTCCCTGATAATTTTTTTCTACATTATTTATCTTCTAAATAAAAATACTTGGCTCAAGCGTCTCTGCTTGGAAGACTGGACAGAGTTTTTCACCTGGAAAGCTTTCGGGATAAAAACAGCGGAGAAATCCTGGAGGAAAACAAAAGACAGGCTGCTTGCCGGACGGGAACATGAGTACAAAATGGCGGTGATTGAAGCGGATAATATACTGTCAGATATTTTAAGTAAAATGGAATACGGAGCAGGGTCGGATATTGAAACATTAAACAGCTTGCCGATAGCAATTTTTCCCAATATTGAAGGGGTAAAATGGGCTCACGGTCTTAATGAAAGCATTTCTCATGATCCCGATTTTCGTTTAAGCCTTGAAGAGGCAAGAAAAGCCATGGATATTTACGAAAGATTTTTTATCGATGCGGAAATTTTGTAATTTTTTTTGAAACAATCTTTACTTTTTTTAAAAAAAAGGTAGAATTGTAACACAAGACGTTTGTCGTCTTATATCGCGGTGTGGAGGAGTAGTACCTTGCGAGGCCCATAAGAAATTGTGGCCCGGAGCGGCGACGCTCTGCGGAAAATTCCCGAAACTGCTGGAAAACCATAAGAGTTCTTTTCGCGACAGCGTGATCCGAAAGGATGAGCGCGAACGCTTAAAAAGAAAAGAAATTTGGCAATCAGCAGCCAAGCCGAGCGCATAAAATATTATGTGCTTGGAAGGTTCAGAGACTATAATGGGAACTCCTGTTATGTATAAAAATAGGAGATGGTATAGTCCATTCCATTTGGAAACAAATGGTTAATATTTAAGAACCTCGAGACCCTGGTGCAATTCCAGGCACCGCAACAATTATTTGGCTTCTTGTTATGTTTTTAGACCCACGGTATAATTGAATAAAATCATTAATCGTGGGTCTATGACAAGAATTTTAGAAAAAGAAAAAACAATTAAATTGCGCTTAAAGGGAAGAAGTATAAATGAAATTTCCAAGATATTGAATGTTCCCAAAAGTACTGCTGGGATTTGGTGTCGCGACGTTAAGCTTACAAATAAACAGATTAATAGATTAGCAAAGAGGCAAGAGTCCGGAAGCTACAGGGGTAGGATGAAATTTTTAGAAAAAATAAGAAAAAAAAGGATAGAAGAGGTAAGGGAACTAAAGAAAAAAGGAATAGAAGATATCGGTAAATTGAACAAAAGAGACCTTTTTATTGCTGGCGTATCGATGTATTGGAGCGAGGGATATACATATTCGGGCGGGGAACAAGTAGGTTTTACAAATTCCGATCCAAAGATGATAGTGTTTATATTGGAATGGCTAGAGAAAATATGCGGCATTTTAAAAACTAATCTCTTTCTACAAGTTAAAATAAATAGAATTCATAAAAAAAGGATTAAAAAGGTGGAAAAATATTGGTCTAATTTAACTAATATTCCCTTAGATCAATTCAATAAGACAGTTTTAATTAAAAGTACGACTAAGAAAATATATCCAAATCCTGACGTTTATTACGGCACTTTAAGAATAATAGTTCACAAGGGAACAAGATTAAGAAGAAAAATTAGCGGATGGATTGAGGGACTAGCAAGAGCTATATAAATTGCCGGCGTAGCTCAGTGGTTAGAGCGAGCGCTTCATAAGCGTTAGGTCGCTGGTTCGATCCCAGCCGTCGGCATAAATACGGACCCATGGTGTAGCCCGGTCTAACACGCTTCCTTGTCACGGAAGAGATCAGGGGTTCAAATCCCCTTGGGTCCGCTTCTAGTCGCTTTTAACGAGGCGATTTTATTTGACTTTTTCAGGAAAAATCGTATCATAATCCAAGGGAGGGGAAACTCTTCTTTTAGTTTTACGCCTCAGGCGCAAGACTAAAATTCTTTTAAAAATTAATATTGATTGTAATTCTGTAAAGCTTTTTGATTAAAAAAGGAGGAAAAGATGAATTTCATAGAAAAACTGGAAGAACGTCAGAAAAAAGCCAACAGTTTATTGTGTGTCGGATTGGACAGCGATATTTCCCAAATTCCCAGATCGGTTATAAAAACCAGCAAAGGGACTTTCCACACCATATACAACTTCAATCAAAAGATTATTTCCGAGACCCTGCCCTTTGTTTGCGCCTATAAGATCAATATTGCCTTTTACGAGGCCCAATGGATCGAAGGATTTTATGCCCTGATCAATACCATTAATTTTATTCGCGAAAAAGCGCCAGATGTTCCAATTATTCTTGACGCGAAAAGAGCTGATATCGGCAACACAAACGAACAATACGCCAAAATGGTGTTCGACGTGCTTAAAGCAGACGCCATTACCGTAAATCCCTATTTTGGAAGAGAATCGCTTGATCCTTTTCTCAAAAGGACCGATAAGGGAATAATAATTCTTTGTCACACATCAAATCCGGGAGCTAAAGAGTTTCAGGGATTGAAGGTGGTGGATGCGGGATCACTGCGCAACTTGTATGAACAGGTTGCTCGCAACGTAGCACTTTCCTGGAACAAAAATAATAATTGTCTTTTGGTGGTCGGAGCAACTCATCCTAACGAACTCAAGACTGTTCGAAGGATTGTCGGCGAAGGAATGCCAATTCTTGTTCCTGGCATCGGCACTCAAAAAGGTAACCTGGAAGAAACACTGAAAGCCGGGCTTAATGAGGACGGACAAGGTTTGATCATTAACTCATCAAGAGACATCATCTTTGCTTCTGACGAGAAGGACTTTGCTAAGATCGCAGGCAAAAAAGCAAAAGATCTCAGGGAACAGATAAACAAGACAAGAACGAGTATGAAGAGGTGAAAAAATGATAAACAATCTTTCTGAATTAAATCCAGACCTTTATAATTTCGGCAACATGCTTATTTTACCAGGAACAATTATTTCCTGGTTTAAAAAAGAAAATGCCTATTGGCATTATCAGGGAGACCCAAGTCCCGAAAAGCCCCATGCAGAATTATCTTCAGGATTGTGCAGCAACGGATTTTTCGACTGCCAGAGAATTTTATGCTATCCAAATGTCGCTGAAATCCTTGCTTTCCAGCTTGCCTGTGAAATTAAGTTTTTCATGAATGAAGAAAAAATAAAGAAAATTGACTACGTGGTTGCTCCTGCTTACGCTGCTATCCCCTTCGGTCACGAAGTGGCCAAGGCCTTGGGAGCGAAGTTCGTGTTCACTGAAAAAGATCCGAGCGACCCAAAAGGGAAGAAAATGCTCTGGCAGAGAATGGCCATACCCACTGGAGCAAATGTTTTGCAGGTTGACGAGCTTATTACCACAGCCAGCACGATCAAAGAAGTAAGAAGAGCGGTACAAGAGGGCAATCCCGATCTTGTCACTTTTGTTCCTTTTGTGGGAACCATAGTTTTCCGGCCGGAAAACCTGAAAGCAAAGCAAGAATATGAGATCATTTCTTTAATCAAAAAAGAGGTTCAAAATTTTGAACCGGGCCAATGTCCATATTGCAAAGCGGGTTCGCTCCGCGTCAGACCCAAAAAAAACTGGGATAAACTGACCGGTAAAAAATAGAATCTTATAGCCCCTTAAAATAATTAAAATAAGGGGCTTTTTTCTTTAAGTTATCCCCAGTTTTTCATTTGAATTTAGCTTAATTTTAGGTTATAATTAACTCAGAAAATATGACAGAAACCAACTTAGAATCGCTGAAAATTGAGGCGAAAAAAGAGATAGAAAATAGTTTTGATTTAGGGCAGATAGGGGAGGTTTTTAGAAAATATTTAGGCAAGCAAGGGGAGATTGCTCGGATTTTGCGTTCTTTGGACAGCTTACCGAAAGAAAAAAGAGCTGAAATAGGAAAACAAGCCAATGATTTTAAAAATTTCATTAATTTAAAGATAGAAGAAAAAATTAAAGAATTAAAAGAAAAATCAGGAAAAGGATCAGGGGGGAAAGAATGGATTGATATAACCGCCCCGGGCAAGAAGCCGTCAGTCGGCCATCTCCATCCCTTAACTCTAATCAGAAGGAAAACTGAAGAAATCTTTCAGACAATGGGTTTTTCAACAATCGAGGGGCCGGAGATTGAAAGCGTATGGTATAATTTTGACGCCTTGAATATTCCCAAAGACCATCCGGCTCGGGACGCTTGGGACACTTTTTACTTAAAAGACGGAATGCTTTTGCGCGCCCACACTTCGCCGGTTCAGATAAGGTTCATGGAAAAAAATAATCCTCCTTTTAGGATTATAGTTCCTGGCAGGATTTTCAGGCACGAAGCAACTGACCCTTCGCACGAATTTGATTTTTACCAATTAGAAGGATTAATGGTGGGAGAAGATATTTCAGCCGCTAATTTTAAAGCCGTAATCCAGGAATTTTACAGGAGATTTTTCGGAAAGCCGGTAAAAATCCGTCTGATACCGAGCTTTTTTCCTTTTACAGAGCCGAGTTTTCAGGTTGATATGTCTTGCGTAAACTGCAGCGGAAAGGGATGTCCGGCTTGCAAGCGTACTGGCTGGCTGGAAATGATGGGAGCAGGAATGGTTCATCCTAATGTTTTTAAATACGCTGGTTTAAATCCAAAAGGTCTTACGGGATTTGCCTTTGGAATGGGTTTGGATAGGTTGGCAATGATGAAATATAAGATTAATAATATACGACTGTTTCACTCAGGAGATCTTAGATTTTTACAACAATTTTAAAATGAAATTCAGCTACAATTGGTTACAATCTTTTTTTAATAAAAAATTGCCCGTGCCGGAAAAACTGGCAGAGCTTATAATTGGTCATGCTTTTGAGGTGGAGGAGATAAAAAAAATCGGCAAAGATTATGTTTTGGATATCGGAGTTTTGGCCAATCGGGGATCTGATTGTTTTTCCCATATAGGAATGGCCAGAGAAATAGCAGTTATCTTGAATTATAAATTTCAAGTTCCTGTTTTTAAATTAACGGAAAATAAAAAAATAAACGTCAAAAGCCTTATTAAAGTTGTTGTTGAAAACAAAGGAGGCTGTCCTCGCTATACTGCCAGGGTTATATCTGATGTGAAAATAGGGGATTCGCCAAAATGGATAAAAGAAAATCTGGAAGCTTGCGGACTTCGGCCGATCAATAACGTGGTTGATATTACCAATTACGTGATGCTTGAAACTGGCCAACCTTTGCACGCTTTTGATCAGGAAAAGATTGAAGGCAAAAAAATCATTGTCAGATTTGCCGAGGCAGGAGAAAAGATTACCACCTTAGACGAAGAAATATATAAGCTAAACGAGGATGTTTTAATTATTGCAGATATTAAAAAACCGATAGCCGTAGCCGGCGTAAAAGGAGGAAAGAGCCCGGAGATTGATGAAAAAACAAAGACAATAGTTTTGGAATCAGCAAATTTCAACCCCCAGAACGTAAGAAAAAGTTCCAAAATAATAAATTTAAAAACTGATGCTTCTTGGAGGTTTGAACACGGACTGGATCAAAACTTAGCGGAATTTGCGATAAACAGAGCTGCTTATTTAGTTCAAGAAATAGCCAAGGGGAAAGTCGCTAAAGGATTAATAGATGTTTCCGCCAAGAAAAGTTTAAAAAAAATAATAAGATTGGACTTGAATTACGTAGACAGGCTGTTGGGAGTGAAGATTCCCCAAAAACAGGCAATAGATATTTTAAAAAGGCTTGAATTTAAAATAAAAGCTGTTAAGAAAACAGTAAAAATTATAGATGTGGAAGTGCCGGCCTTTAGACTGGATGTTTTATTGCCCGAAGACCTGATTGAAGAAATCGGCAGGATTTACGGATATGAAAATATACCTTCAGTTTTTCCCATAGCGGCCTTAATCCCGCCCAAGAGAAACCTTGATGTTTTTTGGGAAAATCTTTCTAAAGACATTCTTAAAGAAACCGGCTTTACCGAGGTTTCTAATTATTCTTTTGTTTCCCGCAAAGACGCTGAAACGTTAAAATTTAAAGACAAGGATCTGATTGAAATAGAAAATCCCATGAGTTTAGAGTATCAATATTTAAGACCCAGCCTGATTCCCAATCTTTTAAAAAACATAGAAAGCAATCAAAGTAATTTTTCAGACATTAATATTTATGAACTGGGAAAAGTTTTTAAGCCCGACAAAAAAGAAAAAGAAAAAAGAATGCTCTCGGCCGTTATTTTTTCCCAAAAAGAAAAAAACGATTTGTTTTATCAGATGAAAGGGACGGCTGAAGTGCTTTTAAATAAGCTGGGAATCAGCAATATCTGGAATGATGGATATCAACCCACTCCCGAAGACAGCAAATCAATTATCTGGCAACGAGGGAAAACAGCGGAAATAAAAGTAGGCAATGAAGAAATAGGATTTTTGGGAGAAATTTCAGATAAAGTCACGGAAAGCTTCAAGATAAAAGGAAAGGTGGTTTTATTTGATATTGATTTTGAAAAATTGTCAAAAGTTGCTTCCGAAGAGCATGAATACCGCCCGATTTCAAGATTTCCGGCAGCGATCAGAGATATAGCGGTTTTAATTCCCAGAGAAACAAGAGTGGTTGAGGTTATGAATAAAATCGAAACAGAGGGAGGGGAGCTGATAAGAGACGTAGACTTATTCGATATTTACGAAGGAGAGGAATTGCCGGAAGGAAAAAAGAATCTGGCTTTTCACATAATTTTTCAATCAGACAATAAAACATTGTCTTCAAGAGAAGTAGACGAGCTTCAAGAAAAAATAATTAAGGTCTTAGAAAAAGAGCCCCAGTGGCAAGTTAGAAAACAATAATATGGCTAAAGAAAAAACAAAAATTCAAAAAGATTCCGATTACAATGCCAAGGATATTTACGTTTTGGAAGGATTAGAGCCTGTCAGGAAAAGGCCCGGAATGTATATCGGAACAACCGGTTCTGAAGGGTTGCACCATCTGATTTGGGAATGCGTTGATAATTCTTTGGACGAAGCAATGGCAGGTTACGCCCATAATATAGAGGTTCTTATTATGCCGGGAAACAAAATAAAAACCATTGACGACGGAAGGGGAATCCCGGTTGACAAGCATCCCCAGACAAAAAAGTCTGCCCTGGAGACAGTGATGACCACTCTTCACGCCGGCGCAAAATTCGGAGGCAAGGCTTACCAAGTTGCCGGAGGGCTGCACGGGGTAGGGGTTTCGGTTGTTTGCGCCCTGTCAAAAGAGATGAAAGTAGAGGTTTGCCGGGAGGGCATAAGATATATGCAGGAATATGTCAGGGGAAAGCCTAAAGCAGCGGTAAAAAAAGACGGAAACTGCAGGCAGAGAGGAACAACCGTTTGTTTCGAGCCGGATCCGGAAATATTCAGCGAAATAAAATTTGATTTGAAAAAAATCCTGAACCATCTAAGGCAGCAGGTATATCTGAAAAGAAAGTTAAGGATAACGGTGATTGACCAAAGTGAAAAAC